>JBBCGQ010000001.1:328888-657777 GCA_037200845.1 Bauldia sp. | reverse complement strand
AGCGATGTTTTTCTTCGTTCGTCTACGCCGCCACCTCGCGATTGGCCGCGTTAGCCGCCAAGTAGGCGAACGCCATGAAGGGGCCGAGCGTGGCGCCGCCTGCCCAGTACGCCCGGGCCGAAGCCGAAGCGACGCAGTTGCCGGCGCCGTAGAGTCCGGGGATCGGCTTGCCCATGGCGTCGAGCACCTGGCCGTCGGCGTTGGTTGCCGGCCCGCCCTTGGTGTCGAGATTTCCGCCGGTCATCAGCGTGGCGTAGTACGGCCCCTTGCCGGCAAGCGGGAACATCGTCGGATTCTTGCCGGTCTTCGGCGCCGTAGGCCCGTTGAACAGCAGCTCGACCTGGCGCTCGCCGCGCTGGAAATCGAGATCCTTGCCGGCCCTGGCGAGCCCGTTGAAGCGGCTGATCGTCGTCTTGAGATTCTTGCCGAAATCGTCGGCGACTTTCATGTTGCCGATCTGGCGGGAATATTTCTTGACCCGCTTTTTGATGTTCTCGACCAGTTCCTCCCACGTCGCGCCTTTGATGACATGCGAGCCGTCCGCGCTCTTGGGCACGATGAAGCGGCCGTATTCGTCGCTCGCCGAGTGGTCCTGGCTGCGCTGGTCCCAGATCGCGACCAGCACCAGGTTGGGGTATTCCGACGTGGTCGGATCCCACTTGAAGAAGGCCTGCGCCGACTCGTTGTAGGCCAGCTTCTCGTTGCTGACGCGCTTGCCGTGCATGTCGACGTAGATCATCGAGTCGCCGGAGGGGGAGAACGTGCCGATCAGCGTCGCGTCATGCTTCAGCGCCTTCTCGAGCACGATCGGGCACATCCACGAGTAGTTCATGTTGCGCAATTCCGCGCCGACCGCCGATCCGATGTGGACGAAGTCGCCCTCGTTCGTCGGCGCCGCGCAGCCGCCCATGACCGGCGCGCTCAGATAATTCTTGCGCAGGTCAACGTCGTGGGTGAAGCCGCCCGAAGCAAAGATCACCGCCTTGCGCGCCTTGAAGCGCTGCGTCTTGCCGGCGGCATTGTCGGCCTCGACGCCGACGACGCGGCCATTGCTGACGATTGTCCGCTGTACGCGATGACTGGTGCGGATGTCCGCGCCCGCGGCCTTCGCCGCCCTGCTCATCGTGATGATCGCATGCGCGCCGCCATCCGACATCGAGTCGCGCGCCTGCTTGGTGACCAGCACACGCCCGAGCGGCGCCTTGTCTTCCGGAATCTCCGCCCAGTAGTCGGGCACGCCCGCGCAGTGGCGATATTCCAGCGCGCCCTTCTTGTTGAGCAACTCGACGGCGGGTGAGGCGTTGTCGTAGATCGCCGCGCACGCCTCGTATTCCCATTCGCTCATGCCGAAGCGCGGATGATTGGGATCGTAAACCTCGGGGCGCGAGAGGCGCGCCATGTAGCGTATGCAGTCGTCTTTCTTGTCTTTGAGGCCCATCGCACGCATGGGCTCGTTGTTCGGCACCCAGTACCAGAAGGCCGCCTTCTGCGTCGTGCCGCCGAGCTGCGCCGCCTTCTCGAGCAGGAGCACCTTGTTGCCGTGCCACGCCGAAAAGCACGCTGAGGCGAGGCCGACGCCACCGCCGCCGACAATCACGATGTCGAACTCTTCGTCGAACTTCCCTGCCGCGGCCGGTGTCGGCGACTGACGGGCGATAGCTCCCACCTATTTTTCTCCGTGTATTTCCCCGCCGAACGCGTTGGAAGAATCGTTCAGGTCAGCAGCCGCGGATAATGTCCCGGTAGGCAGCGATCCGCGCATGACGGCATCTGAAGCTAGCCTGAGCCGCGTTGGCCCTCCTGCACGTTCCCGCCCTCTATCTGCCCAAAACGCGCCCGTCTGCGAAAAGGGGCGTGGCGACGGGCCGGAGGTCCCCGGCTGCCGTTTGACAAGGCAGCCGGAGGCGCCCACCGGGTTTTTGCGGAGGCCGCCCGCAAAAGACCGTTCCGGTCCAAAACGAGCTCAGCTCCGATTGATCCGCTGACTTGACGTCAGCAGGGCGGCGCCGCGCGTCAGACAATCTGGCCGTTGGAAAGTTTCGCGGCTATCGACGGACGCCGGCGCGATGGTACCGCCGACCCTAGGCCACGCCAGCACAGCGCTTCGAGGAAGTGCATGGCAGGCCGCCGCCGGTTTGGCCCGAAGCTGCTGCCGAGCGCATTCTTATTACTCGACCGTCGGAATTTGACTTTACGTTCTCTTCCGCAAATCCCGAAGCCACGATCTGAGGCCATCGCCGTTCATCAATTCCAAGCGCGTCGGGATTGATGGCTCGATGAACGGGTCCGTCGAGATGCCAGGCGCAAAGTCGGACGTGGTGACGATGATGCCCTTTGAGGCGTCGCGCTCGTTGCCGAGTGCACCGAGCAGCGCCCTGGCGTCGTCGTGGCGGACAAGCCGGCCCGGACTGTAGGCCTTCACCGACCCCAGTATCTTGACGCTGCCGACGCCGTGCTTCGTCGCGATCACGTCGCGGCCGTGGTCGCCTGATCTCGGTGTCAGGATCACCTCATCGTAGCCGGCCTTGTCGAAGGCGCCGGCGACGATCTCCTCCCATTTGTCCTTCGCGCGTGACCAGTCAGCGCCAAGAAAGTCGACGATGTTCGTCCAGATGGGCACCGTGACCTTGTACCAGCAAGCCAGCAGGCTGTGCCCATGAGCAGACACAACGCCGATCAGTTCTATTGAGGCGTTAGGGCTAGCCGCCTCGATTTTGTCGGCCAGCTCTCCGACGTCGAAGCCCCTATCAAACGCGCTACCAAAGTCGCCGCCGAGAGGCGCGCTGCCAAGTGGCCCCGATCCAAGGACGGTGCATTCCAATCTGGCGCGCGCCGTTCACGGTAAGGCAAACATGGGTACGAACTGTGGAACCCGCGCCGTTAACTCGCAATTCTCCAGCATTTTCGATGCGATCTGGCGGTGGAGGCAGTCACCTGCGAACTCGTCTCTCCAGGTAACAGGGAAAGAAACAGGAGATCAACAAAGGTAGTCGGCGCGGCATCTCCGTGATTGCGATCAATTCCTTGAGTTTGCGGCTAGTTACGATTTGTCGAGACAGGCCAGTGCACCTCGGAACAGGGGCCGAACAGGGAGACCCTAGAATTTGGAACCCTCGGATCGTTCCTTCGGCCGGAACGTCAATAAGGATGGTCGAATGGCCGTTACAGCTTGACGTCTGCGCGATCACATTATTCACTCAACCTGAATTGATGACTAATCAACCGCGACTCTGATGCCAATAACATTGCGAAAACGGCGACCAACCGCCAAGGCGCCAGTGAGGCGTGCCCGCGGCCAGCGGGCCCATATAAGCCGCGCCTCCATCGTTAAAGCCGCCGCGATCCTCATTGAGGAAGATTCCCACTTCTCAATCCAGGACCTGGCGAAACGGCTGGGCGTAAAGACGGGCGCCATTCACTTCCACTTTCCTGGCGCCGGAGCCAAGCAGCAGCTCATGACCGAAATGGTGCGAACGGTCCTGCAGCCGCTCGGCCGCGGATTCAAGCCGAGCGAGTCCGGTTACGACTACCTCCACAGCCTTTTTTGGGGCGCATGGCTCATTCTTCGCGAACATCGCAACTTGGCGCTGTCTGTCAGCGCAGAACTATCCAACGACTTTCTCATTAGCCCTCCATTGCTCGGACGGACGCTCGCCGCGCTGAGGGACGCCGGCTTATCCGAAGACGATCTCACGGAAGGCGTCGAGCTAATCATGGCAGGGCTTATGGGCTTTGTGTCACTCGAGTTTCCACCGCAGCGGTACAAGGTCACCTCCGACCGGGAGGACGACCTGGCGACCGGGCTGCGCAGCCTGCCCGAAGACACTGACTATGCGATAGCGAAAGAGCGTGCCGCCGATCTCATCGCACGCACTGTGGAGCGCCTTACCCGCCTCAGCGGCACGAAGGCCAAAAGGGCATCTGCCGATCGCTTCGCGGAATTCGTTCTCCGTGGACTTGGGCTGAGGTCCACCATGGCGAAACCAAGACAACGCCCGCGCGCGTAGTTGATGAGTAGTCAACTGTAGCTGCCTGATCGCGGACTGTACCAACTTCATCAACGCCCTCTTGCGCGCGTCGTCCCTCAGTTCATTCTAGCCGCGAGGGCGCGAATATATTTCGCGATCGTGGTGCGGCGTCGCGGACGTCGAACTCCACCCGGTCGCCCTCAGCAGCTCGTAACCCATGTTGAAAAATCCACGGACGCGGCACGTCGGTTGACGCACGCCGCGCTACCAAGCTGAGGACAGACCTATGAAGCGCGCAGAACGAAAGAAGCACACCCGACGTGTCCCAAAGCCGGCGAAAAAGCAGCCCGAGGGCGGATCGATTTCCGGAGAGGCCGCCAGCCGGGCGCTGGCGATTGCGGCCGACCTAAGCAAAACGGTCGGCGCATCGGCGATTGAGTTCGTGCCAATCACCGCGATCCGACCGAACCCGCGGAATGCCCGGCGGCACACGAGCGACCAGATCGAAAGGCTGGCCGCCAGCATTGGCGCCTTCGGTTTCATTGGTGCCCTCATTATCGATGACGCCAACGAGTTGCTGGCTGGCCACGCTCGTTTGAAAGCGCTGAAATTGCTCGGCTATGAGGTCGTTCCTTGCATCCGGACTACCAATCTCACGAAGGAAGCCAAAGAGGCCTTCGCAATCGCCGACAACCAGTTGGCCCTGCTAGCGACATGGGATGATCCGCTTCTCAAGGACATTCTCTCCGAGCTCTCCACCAAAGACCTCGAATTCGAACTCGAGGCCACGGGTTTCGACACGGTAGAGTTGGACCTGCGCACTGGTCCGGAGCCGGACCCGTACGCCCGGAGCGGCGACGCCGACGGCTTCTCGACCGACCCCGATGACCTGCTGACAGAGCCGACGGATGATGAACCGGCGGTCTCGCGACTCGGCGACATCTGGCTTGCCAAAGATCATCGCATTCTGTGCGGGGATGCGCTCGATCCCAAGAGCTACCGCGCACTGCTCTTGGATAGCGCGCCCGCTATCCAGATGGTGACCGAGACGTGGCAGAGATGATCTGAGAGAGCAGGCAACAAGTGGAAGCGGCGACGCGCTCGCCGCCACCCCTTCATCGCGGTTAAGGCGTCTTACTCACAAAAAACATCGCGCCTGTATGCTTTATGGGTCCTGTCAAGTCTTTGGCAGCGCTGCCTGTGAACGCTAGCTTGCGGCTGTATGAGCTGTAGGCGAGATCAATGAAGTTCTTCAAATCGTGCTTGTCAGCGCCAGGATAAAGCAGCTGCTTGTCGTATACGATCGTCGTACCAATCAACGCTCCGCCTGCGCCAACGATGTCCGTTGCGATCTGCAGGTTAAGAACCATCGCGTCGTTGTGGGCTTCGCCTGGCGCGAACGTGACGCCCTCGGGGTTAAATGTCACCGCTGGCATGTTGAGTGTGGCTCCGACGTAGGCTGCGAGTGATCCGCCGAGAGAGTGCCCGGTCACGTATATGGGAACGTTGGGTTTAGCTCGCCTCACGGCTTGCGCTAGCGCATATGCGACTATGTATTGAAATTGACCCGCCGAGGAGCCTTGGGTGTGGAGTAGGTTTGGGATATTGGTGCCAACCCAGTCAACAAACGTCGCCGGGATGTCGTGCCAAGAAGTTGTGCTGCCCGCGAATGCCAAGATGACGCGCCCGTTCTCGACATCCACAGCAGCGTCGAAGCCCCACGACTTAAATAGTGCGATGTCACTGTCTGAGACGCCCACCTGAGAAAGATAGTGTGTCCAATCGGCCGACGCGCCTGGATGGTAGGCCGCATCGGACCAAGCGACGAATGGCTGCATCGACTGCAGCAGTTCATACGCCGACGTAGCGCCGTCGCCCCCCGTCCACAGTTGAACTCCTTCGATTCTTGATTGGCCCGCGGCCGTCACAAGGCTGGGAATGGAGACCGCTCCCATGGGCGGCAAAGCAGGCGAGCTTGGATGCGGCGCCTGGGTTGGCAACGAATACGAAACGACCTGTCCATTCGCGAGCGCGAAGCTTTGTGTCTGGGACGTTCCGTAAGGATCAGCCGGCGCGATCGCGCTCTGACCCTGCCACGAGAACCGCGGATAGGCGCCGGAAACGATTGCCCAGGACGCTGGATCAAACCCGGCGGGTAGAGCTCCCTTCAGCTGAGCAGTGCTCCGACCGGTGCCTCCGACAGAGCTGCTGCGGCCGGTAGTCTGTGTGTCCCAATAGGAATTGACGACGACGCCTACGGAAATAGCCGGTGGTGGCCCCCAAACAAGATTGCCTAACGCGACGAGACCTCCCGCTGAACTACCGCTGCCCGCGGTAGTCTGCCCTGTCGCGTAGGCTTCCGTAATGTAGCCCGCGTTGGTGCCAACCAAACCACCGACCCAGCTATTTGCTCCTGCCGAAACCGGCCCGGTCGAATATGCGCGCAGTATGTAAGAGTTATAGGTGAGTGGTGGGGCGAGGCCCTCATTCAGGCCCACGAGACCGCCAATCGAGCTGCCTGGGCCCCCGGTGACGGCGGAGCTGGTGAAGGCCTCGGTGATGACGCCCACATTAAATCCAGCAAGACCACCACCTGCGATCGCGCCAGAACTGACTACGTTGCCCGTCGAGTACGAGCGCAGGATCATTCCAACTCCACTTCCGCCCCCGAGCTGATTATTGTTCACCCCGACGAGTCCGCCGGCAAGGCTGTTGGTTTCCGCCTGAACGTTGCCTGTCGCATAGGAACCTGTGACGGTTCCCTGGTTGTTGCCGACAAGGCCCCCAACAAAACTGCCAACACCACCACGCACTGCGCCCGTCGCGTGCGAATTCGCGATCAAGGTGCTGGTAGTGAGATCACTCGGATCGAAGCAGCAGTTTCTGCCAACCAGTCCCCCAACTGTGGCGTACGCACCGCCCGTGATGCTGCCGGTAGCGTAGTCATTGGACAGGCCGCCACCCATGTTCTGGCCAACAAGCCCTCCGACCGCGGGTATGCCGCCGAAAATCGTGTTGCCTGGTGCTGTCACATTGCCAGTGGCGTACGAGTTCGTGATCGCGCCGCCGGTTTGCTGACCGACGAGACCACCGACGTATGAAGCGACATATGCCGACGACACCGCCGCGGTCGAATATGACGCGTCGATATAGCCGGGTCGAAATCCGACTGTTGGGTTGGCAATGCCGTCGAGTCCTACAAGGCCCCCCACAGCGGCAGGCAACAGGCTTGGCGCTGTCGTCGTCGGAAGGGCAACGGTTCCCGCGGTAAATGATCCACTTATGTGGCCCTCGTTCACACCGACCAGTCCACCGGTGGGGCCAGTACCCAGCACAACGCCTGAAACCGCAACGCCAGTGACGGCGCCTCGATTGACGCCGGCAAGCGCACCAACCGGGAAACCAGACGAGCTGATATTGGTAACGGATATGTCTGCGAGACTTATATTCCTCACAGACCCAGTGTCATCGATTGAGCCGAACAGGCCGACGAATGGGCCCGGATTTGTTATCTTGAGTCCGGTGATGGCGTGGTTGGCTCCGTCGAACACGCCCTGCAGCAAGTTGATCGGAACGAATCCCATGCCGCCGTTCCAACTTGCCGTCTCACCGGCACTGATGTTGTTTGCCAGGACATAGTTTTCAGAGCCGCCAAGACCCTGCAGGCCATAGATGTCGAAGACCCGGTATGGGCTCGCGATCGAACCGTCACCACCGTTGAAGCGCTTGAAGGTGCCGCCCACCAATTGAAAATCATCGGCATGAAAAGCCACTGGTGTTCCGGGAGCTAGCGGCGCCTGTATCCAGTTTCCGCTTTCCATCCGGAACGTGTGAACGTTGACCGCAGCCGTAGCTCCGATTGAGTCCGACCCAGCAATTGTCAGCCCCCCATTTGACGCGGTGATAGGCTGAAAGATGGCGATGAGACCGGCATCAGCCAGCGTCAGGCTGTGACCGCTGTTCCACGTGAGCGGCGTGTTGACGGCGATCACGTTGGAATTCGCGCTGCTGTCGCCGGTCGAGACGATGACGTTAGCGGATGCCAGCGCCGCCAGAAGCGTCGATCCCTTTAGTACGGAAAAATTGGTGGTTGGCAGATAGTGTGTTTCGCCAGGCGAAGTCGTCGCCGTGGTTGTATCTGTCCCGCTCGCGTTGATGTTTATGCTTCCCGGGTCGAGCAGCAACGTGCCCTGTGAGCGTCCTCCGGCGAGTTCGACGGAGCCGCCGAAGTCCAGGCTGGATTTGCCTGAAACCTCAACAAAGCCGCCGGCGCCGGCCTTTCCGCCGGACGCGCGGACGGCGCCTTGAAAGGTGGTCGCGTCGTCCGCCCAAACCACAACCTTCCCACCATCGCCTGTTTGAGTGGCCGACGCGTCGATCGAGCTCGCGCCATCGACAATGACGGTCGAGGCAATCGCGACAGGAGTTGCTTCAAGCTTAGCTTTCGCAATACCGGCAACTTCGGTGGCCGGCTTTCCGCCGCCCGTATCGCCGCCGACCAGTACAGTGCCACCACCTGCGGCGCCGGAAGCGTCTAGCGACGCGACGGCAAGTCCAATCGCCTCGCCCGTGATCTGAATCTTGCCACCGGTGTCGCCGCTCACAGTGCCCGCGACCGACAGTTTCCCGGACACCTTCACACGCTGCGTCGGTAGCCCAGCGCTATTGCTGGAGGTGGTGGCCGCTCCCAGAACGATGCGGCCGTTCCTCCCGCCGACCGAGTTCGCCTCGATGACGCCGGTGTTGTTGATTACTGAGTCGACCACCTTGCGCGCCGCCGCTGCGGTGAGTTGCACTGTGCCGCCATCGGCGCTGATCCTGCCGGAGTTTTTCACCAGCGCGTCGAGCGTCTCACCGGTCTCCGCGTCGCGCACGGTCGCGGCCGTCGCGGCGTCCACGGACAGACTGATTAGATCGTCGCCGTAGAAATCCAGCGCAAAGGCGTTAGCGGACGACAGTCCGACATGGCCCAGTTTCGCAGTGATGGTCCCTGAATTGCGGACGCCGGGAGCCACCAACGCAGCAAAGCCTCCCGTTGTTGCGGTGATACTCCCCGCGTTGACAATGGATGCATCCGATCTGCCCGGCCTCGTGAACGCGTACCGGCCGGCCATGAAGTCACTGTTGTCGATGTCGTTCGTTGTAGCGACCAAGCCGCCGACATCGACCTTCGATGATGCGCCAAAGAGAATCCCGTCAGGATTGATCAGAAAGATGCTGCCATTCGCCTTCAGGCTACCGTTGATGACGGAAGCGCCACCGCCGACGACTCTGTTTAACGTGACCGAACTCGCATTCGGCTGCTTGAACAGCGTGGTCTCGCCGGCGCCGATATCAAACTGCGTCCATTCGATGATGGCCTTGTCCGTTGACTGGTTGATCGTGACGTTTGCCGTACCCCCGCCTGCCACTGACGCGCTGCCGGCCGTGACAGACGAACCGATCGGGTTGGCCACGACGGTCTTGCCGCTCAACGCGGTGAGTGTCGCAACGGCCGCGGCAAAGAAGAGGCGAGTCCCCATGCGCTCGTCTCCTCAGAATCGCGCAGCGGCGGAGAAAAAAAAGCGCCAGCCGTCGTCGTCCCGTCCGGACAACGGCTTCATCGCAGACAAATCAGCGTTGAACACGCCCTTGCTCAGCCGCACGCCCCCGCCGGCCGAGGAGCCGTCCTGGGCGAGCGGAGTGCCCGCCGCCGGCGCCAGTCGATAAACCGCCCCATAGTCAATCGAGGCGTAAACCTGCAGCGTGTCAAGGATCGGAAGAGATTTCGCAGGGACGTTCGCCCGCAATTCGCCACTTACCGACCAGCAGCTGTCGCCTGTTATCTCAGACGGATCGAATGCGTGGCCGATGTCTTTGCCGCCGTAGCCGCACTCCTCCGGCGCCAGCAGCGGCGTAAACGCGTACTGTCCCTGAACCGCGCCAAAGGCAGAGAAGCCGCCGGCCAGCGGTTTCGTCAGGCTTAGCGACCCTTCGAGGTTGGAAAAGTCCACGCGGCCGTTTTCGCGCGAGGCCAATGAGTTTCCGTTGGTGGTACTGCCAAGCCCCTCGATGCCTTGACTGAACACAAGGCTTCCCTGCGCGATAGCGCCGGAGCTGTTCGCGCGATCGAAGTCCGCCCTAAAACGAATTCCGCGCAACCGATCAACGCTGCTCGGGGCGCCCAGAGTGTCGCCCTCATCATTGGACAAGAACGCGGTAGCGCTTAGCGTAACATTGCGCTCGCGCTCCCTGACGATCGGCACACTAAGGCCGAAGTTGAGGGCGAAGCTTTTCGATGCGAACTCAATTGCTTCAAGAGGCGCAGTACCAGGCGAGCCCCAGCTGTAGTTTGTACTGGCAGAAATCGTCACACCTTCGCCGTTGAGAGTCTGTTTGTAGTCGACGGCGGCGTAATGCAACTCCTTTAGTTCAGTCGTGCCCGCGATGCTGAACGTGGTCGACTCCCATAAGTGCCAGGCGTTGTTGAACGTCGCGCTGGCTTGAAACTCCCACGGACCACGCGGCTCGGTGCCCCGATTGTCCACGCGCACCTGCCGTTCCAACGGCGTAGCTCTGACATCGACGATCAGCGTGGATGCCGCGGGATGGTCAACCGACGCCTCGAAGCGCGAGCTCACCTCCGACCCGGGAAGGTCGCCAGCCAACAAGAGGTAACGCCCAATTGTCTTTATGTTTGCTGGGCGCTCGCTCGTAATCTTCATCGAATAGTACGATCCAAACCCACGGCCGCCAGTCAGCGCTTCGGGCCAGACGACGCGATCGATATACCCTTCAACGATCTGGATGGTGACCGTGGCGTGTTGCGGATCGAGTTCTTGCGGCGGGACGATCGCCCGCGACAGGACGAAGCCGTCGTTGCCATATTTCGCGGTGATCTTCTGCGCGAGACTGTAGATATCAGCCACCGATGCAAGCTTCGATGTATCGCCGATCAACGATGCCAGCTCCTCCGAGTCGTAGATTGTCGAACCCAAGACCCGCACAGCCACGATCGTGACACCGAGGGCCGCTGCCCCAGGTGGAGCGATCGCGGTCGTTAGAGAGAGCGTTGACCCTAACGGCTTGGACTTGGCCGGAGGCTGCTCGCTGAACCGCTCGCGCTCACGCCCTGGAAGGTCGGACGATGGAATTTGCGCGTGCGCCGCCGGCACGACGGCAAGCATTAGTGCAACGACATAAGCAAGAACTCGATACAGCACCGCCGCTCCCCCAACCCAGCGTTGATGCTAACTTTGGGTTGTGCGTTGAGTCAACGCGCCCATAGTCTCAAGCCGAGGAGGCCCCGGGGGGTTTGGAAATACTCTTCACCCTCATAGCGGCAGCAAACGCCGTAGTCGGCTGCGCGAGTGCGCAGCGAACGTGTAGGACTGGAATTGCAGGAGCGCACGATAGTGAGGTGTATGCATCACGAGCGGCTTGTCGGCGATGCTCGGCGTTACCACGCCGACGCGCGTATCCTTGATCATCGCCGCATCGAACGCGCGGCGCGCGGCCTCATCGTCCCACAGATGGGAGTTGGCGACGACTACGCCGTCAATGTCGGAAGCGTGCCGATCAAGCTGACCTGAGATCGCCGCCGCCTGGGCATCGTCGATATGATGCAGCCGCATGAACGCGTGCTCGTTGTCATCGAGCTTCGACCCAGTTGCGAATGTTCCGGATGACGCGCGATTGCGCCATCATGTAGTCGATCGTCTTGTCCCAATCCGTCACGACAGGATGAAGTTGCCGTACTTCGAGAAGATGCGCGCCATGTTGTCGGCGAAACGCTCGACCACTGTCTTGCGCGAATACGGGTCCAGATCCGAAGGTGCTGGCAAACTGCTCGCGCCGCTATTCGAGCAACTGGTGGACGGCAAATAAACGCATGCTCGCGGTAGCGCGCTGTGACCGTCGGTTACCGAAACGCGACCGGCTCGACGCTCTTCGCTTATGCCTCGCGCTCGATCGCTGAAGCATTGCTAGCAACGTCGGCAACGGCGTCCATTGGTCGGCACAACCGTACTACTTTGCGAGCCTCGGAGAATTCAGCCCGCCAACCTCCGCGGACGGCCCGAATTCGGCGGCCATTCCATGGGCGGAGAATTCTGCGCGCGCGAAAAGGCGCCGCTTTCAGCCACGTTTCGTGGGTAGCGCCCGTGTCTAAAAGACTATTGGACTCAACTACTTAATGCTGGCGGAGGGAGCGGGATTCGAACCCGCGTTACGGTTTCCCGCAAACACGCTTTCCAAGCGTGCGCCTTCAGCCACTCGGCCACCCCTCCGCTTAGAGGGGCGGCACTATAGCTACCGTCCCCCCTCTGGCAAGCATTCACGGCCGGTCGCGGAGAGTTGACGGGCGGCCCCGTTGCGGCAGAAATGCGCCATGACCACTTATGCGAAGCCACCGGGAAAGCAGCGCGGCGGGGCCCTGAGCCCCAAGGAAACCCGCGGAAATGCAGGGTGGCGGCGGGTATGATCGGGTTCGTTTCGCGCTTTGTCGGATTGTGGTTCGTGGCCGGCGCGCTGGTCGCCATCGTCGTCGATGCGGCGAAGTCGATCGGAGCCTCGTCGCTGACCATGACGCCGCTCGGGACCGCGCTCTTCACGCTCGCGCCGTCAGCACTGGTGGCGGCGCAGGAATTCGTGCAGCAGAGAATCGGAGCCTGGCTCTGGGATCCGGTCATCCAGTGGCTGCTGCTGTTGCCGACCTGGGCCGTGCTCGGCCTCGTCGGTTTCCTGCTGACCTACCTCGGCCGCCGGCGGCGCGTCAGAATCGCCTACGCCTAGGTCGCCTTTAAACAAGCAACAATAAGAAACGCCGGGTCGCTCCGGCGAAAGGAGAGACGCATGAACATTCTCGATTTCGTAACCGGCCGGAAGGACCTCTCCCTGCCGACGCCGGAGACCGCGCTGCCCGGCCGCGCCGAGGCGCTGCCGACGGCGGCGACGCATTTCGTCAATCATCATCCGCTCAAGGGACCTTATCCCGAGGGCAGCGAGATCGCGGTGTTCGGGCTCGGGTGTTTCTGGGGCGCGGAGAAGGCGTTCTGGAAAATCCCTGGCGTGTGGGTGACGGCGGTCGGCTATGCCGGCGGCGCCACGCCCAACCCGACCTACCGCGAGGTGTGCAGCGGCCGCACCGGGCACAATGAAGTCGTGCAGGTGGTCTACGACCCGAAGCAGGTGAGCTTCGCGCAACTGGTCAAGGCCTTCTTCGAGGCCCACGACCCGACGCAGGGCATGCGCCAGGGCAACGACGTCGGCACGCAGTACCGCTCCGGCATCTACGTCGCCGACGCGGCACAGCGGAAGGCCGCGGATGCCGCCAAGGCCGACTACGAGAAGGCGCTCGCCGCCAAGGGCTACGGCAGGATCACGACGGAGATCGTCGAGCGGCCGGCGTTCTACTTCGCCGAGGACTACCACCAGCAGTACCTCGCCAAGAATCCGCACGGCTACTGCGGGCTTGGCGGCACCGGCGTCGTCTGCCAGATCGGCACCGGCGTCAGCGTCAACTAGCGGCGATCCGCGATGCGACTTTGCGAGGCCGGCGGGCAACCGCCGGCCTTTTTCGTGCGCCTCAGGCAGGACGGCAAGCTCGGCATGGTCAACGTCGAAAGCATCGGCGGCAATCTTCTCGTGCAGCATTATCTGGCGGATGAATCCGGACCGAACCGCTTCGTCATGCGGTCGAAGAACACGCGGGTCTATGTATCACACCTGATGCCGGCGACGATCGAGGTGATCTGGACGGTCGAGGTGAAGCCGCTGACGGCGGCAAGTTCCAGCTTCCGCTGCGCGGTCGAGACGCTGATGCCGGCGGCGCTTGCCGCCATGTCGACGCTGACGCTGCTGCCCTGTTTCCTGGCCCGGCATACGCGCGAGGAAACCGGCGGGTTTGCCGCCGACATCAGCCGCAAGATCGCTGCCGGCACTCTGGACGCCGCGGTTTCCTAGTGGATTCAACGGGGTGGTCTCCGGCGGCGCTAGCCGCTAGAAACCGGCCCATGGCGCATCGGCTCGGCAAGAACGAAGAGCCGGCGAAGGCCCTCCTTCGCCTGACGCTCGTGGACCTTACGCAGGCGGCGCGTGATTTCCGCAACGCCGCCTCGCGCGAGGAGCGCGTGCACCGCGTGCGCCAGCGGCTGAAGCGCGTGCGCACGATCCTGCGCGTGCTGGAGCCGGCCTACGGTGAGCGGGTCGTCGCCATCCGGCGCGACCTCAGCGAGACGGCGCGGCTGCTCGCCGGCACGCGCGATGCGGACGTCGCCGCGGCCTCGGCGCGCGACCTTGCCACCACGGTCCCCGACGACGATCTCGGCCTGTCGCGCGTCGTCTCGACGCTCGACGAGGAGGCGGCGCGCGCGCATCACGAGCACACGCCGATCGGCGAGGTGAACCGGCGGCTGGCGGCGGCGATCGCGGCAATCTCGACCTTCGGCGACGAATACGACGGCGATGCGCTGATGACCCAGGCGCTGCGGCGCACGTACGCCAAGGGGCGGCGCGTGATGGAGCGGGCGCGCTCGTCGCTCTCCACGCCCGACCTCCACCGCTGGCGCAAGCTGGTCAAGCAGCTCTGGTATCTGCTGCGGCTCGACCGCAAGCGCCTGCCGAAGCACGCCACGAAGGTGGCGCCCGACCTCGAGCGGCTCGGCGAGGTGCTCGGCCAGGACAACGACCACGCGCTGCTCGCCGAGAAGCTGGCGCTGTCGCCGACCGGCGACTTCTCGCTGATGAGCCAGTTGTCGCTGATCGCCAAGCGGCGGAACGCGCTCGAGGCGGAGGCCTTCGAGCTTGGCGCGAAGATTTTCAAGCGCAGGCCGGAAGGGTTTATGGGGCGCCTGAAGCGGTAGCGGTTTCGTCGCTCCGGGCGACTAAGCGCGCCCCCTCGCCTGTCATCCTTCGGCGAGGCCGCAGGCCTCGACTGGGGGACCACCCTCACCCCGGCTGTCCGTTCGGTGTTTGCCGAAGCTGGTCCTCCGGTCGGCGCTACGCGCCGCCGAAGGATGACAGCAGTGGACGGGTAGCGGCCCAAGCTGGAGAAGCGGCCTTGTCGGACGCCGGGAATGTACGCCGGCTAGTTCGTCGCCGGCCTTAGCCGCGGCAGCGGCACGGTTGCCGCTTCCGCCGCCGGCTTCGAGCGGCCGTCATAGAGCACGTCGGCGCAGGCCTTCGGCAGATCGGCCAGCGTCAGTTCCGGAGGCGGTGGCTTCGGCTTTACCGGTTTGGTCGGCTTCGGCGGCGGCGGGGGCGGCGGCTTGAACCAGTCGTCCAACGAAGCATCGCAGCCGTCGCCCGGCGGCGGCGGCGCCTGCGCCTCGCAGCCGGCGAGGCCCGGCGTACACTGCAGGCGGACGTGGAAATGATCGTCGTGGCCCCACCACGGGCGCAGCTTGCGCAGCCAGGCGTGGTCGCTCGCGGGGACCGTCTGGCACAGCTCCCGCTTGATCGCGGCGCTGACGAAGATGCGTTCCACTTGCGGATAGGATACGGCGCGCTTCAGCAGAAGCGCGTAGAGCGGCGTCCACTTGCTCTCATCGACCTGCAGCCTGCCCTTCACCAGCAGCGACGACGCGCCCATCTTCTCGCGCTCCTCGGCGGTGAGCGTGCGATCCGGCATGGGCGTGAACCAGATGTCGCTGTCGAGACCGATCTGGTGGCTGGCGTGGCCGGTCGGCATCGGGCCGCCGCGCGGTTGCGACATGTCGCCGACGAGCAGGCCGTTCCAGCCGTCCTTGGCAACATCGGCGGAAAATTTTTCGAGGTAATCGACGAGCTGCGGCGTGCCCCAGTGGCGATTGCGCGACAGGCGCATCACCTGCCAGTGCGGCCCGTCGAGCGGCAGCGCCACCGCGCCGGCGAGGCAACCCTTGGCGTAGAAGCCGATCGAGCGCGTCTTGCCGCTACTCGGCGTATCGACGTGGCCGAAGAGCTGCTTGGCGGTGATCGTGCCGGCGGCGCCCGCGGCACCGGCGGCGGCGAGCCCCACTCCCACAATCGCGGTCCACAGTGCCGCGCGCATCGCGTTATTCCCCCGAATCCTCGAATGCCGCCCGGCACTTCCGATTATCGCGCGAAATGCATTTGCGACAACCCTCGCCGTGTCGCAGGGGGCGGCGCCCCTGAACCGTCCAAATTTCGCGGCTGTATAACCACGAAGCTGTCAACAAAGCATCGCACCCTATATCTACGGATGCACATCAAGGCCGGGTGATCAGAGGAGGCCAACCTGATGTTCAAAGCGATCGAAGACCTGCCGAAGGGCGCCGTCGGATTCGAGGCGCACGGCCGCGTGACTGACGCCGACCGCCACACCGTGCTCGAGCAGACCATCGAGTGGGCGCTGGAATCGGCCGACAAGGTGCGCCTGCTCTACGTGGCCGCGCCGGATTTCGTCGGATACGAGCACAGCGATCTCTACGACGACGTGATCTTCGGGTCGCGCCACTTCGCCGATTTCGAACGGATCGCGTTTGTGGCCGACGAAGGCCCCTACACGCGCTCGGTCGAGGCGATCGACGGGCTGATGCCGGCGACGGTCCGGATCTTCCACAGCGACGAGATCGGCGCGGCGAAGGAATGGCTGGCGGCGTAGTCCCGGCGACGATCGTTTAACCATCGTCGCAAGTGTCGCCAAAATCAGCAGATGCCGATTTGGCGAGCGGATTCGTCCGCTCGCCCGCCTGACGAGACGGATGCATTGTCAGTAATGTCCGTCGTCTTGCCCGTGGACTCGGCAGGCGGCGCGCTATTGCACAAGCGATGAGCGGCCGATGACCGCCTTCATCATCGGTCAACGATCCGCCACCCGCGCCGGCTCGCGCGCGACTCACCACGCCTTAATCAGGATCGCGCACTGTCGCGCTCAAGCGGGCGGAGTGGGCGATGCGGAAGCGGCGGACGGAAACAAACAAGCGGAAGCGAGCGGGAACGACGACCGGCAAACGCCGCGCGGCGGCGACGCTGTCGGCACCGGGCGCGATCGCCGCCGTCATCGACGCGCGCGCCGCGGCCGAGGCGGCGGTTGCCGAGGCCAACCAGGCACACCTGCGCCTGCGCGAGGCCATCGACCTGCTGCCGGAAGGCATCGTCTTCCTCGACGCGGAAGGCCGCTACATCCTGTGGAATCAGAAGTATGCCGACATCTACAAGCGCTCCGCCGACCTGTTCCATCTCGGCGCGCGACTGGAGGATACGCTGCGCGTCGGCGTGGATCGCGGCGACTACCCCGAGGCGGTCGGCCGTGAAGAAGAGTGGATCGCGGAGCGGCTGCAACGGCTGCACGCGCCCTACAGCCGGCACGAGCAGACGCTCTCCGACGGCCGCGTCATCCTGATCGAGGAGCGCAAGACGCGCGACGGCGGCAACATTGGGCTGCGCGTCGACATCACCGAGCTGAAGCAGCGCGAAGCCTCGTTCCGCATGCTGTTCGAGGACAGCCCGGTGCCGATGTTCGTCTATTCGCGCTCCGACCGGAAAATCCGCGCCGCCAACGCCGCGGCGATCGACCACTACGGCTTCTCGCGCCAGGACCTCATCGGCACGCCGCTCGCCCGCATCCATGCCGGCGAAGACGCGGCCGGCCTGGAGCTTGCCTCGGAAGAGGAGCAGGCCGGGCGCACCTGGATTCATCGCAAGGCCGACGGCGACACCATCGATGTCACCGTCTTCGCGCGCCGCCTCAACTATCACGGTGTCGATGCGGTCATGATGGCGGCGATCGACATCACCGAGCGCCGGCGGGCCGAGGCGCGGGTCGCCTTCATGGCGCATCACGACGCGTTGACCGCGCTGCCCAACCGCATGATGCTGCACGAGCGCATGCAGGAGATGCTCGCCCGCGTCGCCCGCCACGGCGGCAGCATGGCGGTGCTGTGCATCGACCTCGACAACTTCAAGACGGTCAACGACACGCTCGGCCATCCGGTCGGCGACATGCTGCTGAAGGCGGTCGCCGGGCGGCTTGCCGTGCAGTTGCGCAGCGACGACCTCGTCTCGCGCCTGGGCGGCGACGAATTCGCGGTGCTGCAGAGCGAGGTCTCGGCCGCCGCCGACGTCACCAGCCTGGCGGAGCGGCTGCTGGCGACGATCGCCGAACCGTACGAGCTCGAGGGCCATCAGATCGCGATCAGCGCCTCGATCGGCGTGGCGCTGGCGCCCGGCGACAGCCTGGATGCCGACCGACTGCTCAAGAACGCCGACATCGCGCTCTACCGCGCCAAGGGCGACGGGCGCGGCACCTTCCGTTTCTTCGAGGCCGAGATGGACGCGCGCATCCAGTCGCGGCGCCTGCTTGAGCTCGACCTGCGCAGCGCGGTCAATGCCGGCGCGCTGACGGTCAACTACCAGCCGCTGGTCAGCCTCGCGACCGGCGAGACGACCGGCTTCGAGGCGCTGGTGCGCTGGCAGCATCCCGAGCGTGGTTTCGTGCCGCCGTCGGAATTCATCCCGATCGCGGAGGAGACCGGCCTCATCGCGCCGATCGGCAGCTTCGTGCTGGAACGCGCCTGCGCCGACGCCGCCGCATGGCCGGTGCCGCTCAAGGTCGCGGTCAACCTGTCGCCGCGCCAGTTCAAGACCGGCAACCTGCTCGCGGTCGTCGCCGAGGCGCTGCAGCGCAGCGGCCTGCCGGCGAGCCGGCTGGAGCTCGAGATAACCGAGGCACTGCTGCTCGAACGCTCCGAGATGGTGCTCGCCACGCTGCATGCGCTGCGCGCGCTCGGCGTTCACATCTCGATGGACGACTTCGGCACCGGCTACTCGTCGCTCTCCTACCTACGCTCGTTCCCGTTCGACAAGATCAAGATCGACCGCTCGTTCGTCACCGACATGGGCGCCAACGCCGACTCGCAGGCGATCGTCAAGGCGATCGTCTCGCTCGGCAACAGCCTAGGCATCACGATCACGGCCGAGGGCATCGAAAACGACAGCGACCTCCAGCGCCTCAAGGCGGAAGGCTGCAACGAGGGCCAGGGCTACCTGTTTTCCAAGGCGCAGCCGCAGGAAGAGATCATGGCGGGAATGGCCAAGGGCACGCAGCAGGTGGCGTAGTCAGCGCGCCAGCCCCAGCACGAAGAGCAGCGCCTGGTCCAGCGCCTCGCTATCTTTCGCTTCCAGCCGTCCGATGAGCCGCCGCACGCGCTTGCGGCCAAGCGCGACGAGCTTGTCCGTCATCATCTGGGAACGGAGGCGCACGCCATTGCCAGCCGACGGTTCGACAATCGGCCTCACATGCTCGGCCTTTTCAAGGTCGGAGGACATGGGGCAAACGAGGATCGACGTCGTCTGCTCGAGCGCATCCGATTGGACGACAACAGCGGGACGCGGCTTGCCAAGCTCGCCGGTGGCGACAATCAGCACCACATCGCCGCGTTTCAGGTTCAATCGCCGATCTCGTAGACCGCCTCGATCCATGCGTCGATGGCGTCATTTTCCGGATGCTTGCTGAGGGCTGCTACCTCGCGGCGGATCTGCGCCCGCACCTTCGGATTGCGCATGTCCGGCACCCAGAACTGCACTAGCCGCAGCCCGCTGGCGCGCAGCCGCTTGCGGCGCGCGCGCATGCGCTCGGCGGCTGTCTTGGCAACGGGGCGCTTCGGCTCGGTCGGCATTCGTAACATGTTACGGCGACGCGCAGTGCCCGTCAAACGGCGCTAATCCTCGATCTTCAGCGCCGCGATGAAGGCTTCCTGCGGGATGTCGACCTTGCCGAACTGCCGCATCTTCTTCTTGCCCTCCTTCTGCTTCTCCAGCAGCTTGCGCTTGCGCGTGGCGTCGCCGCCGTAGCACTTGGCGGTCACGTCCTTGCGCAGCGCGCGCACGGTCTCGCGGGCGATGATCTTGCCGCCGATCGCGGCCTGGATCGGCACGACGAACATGTGCGGCGGGATCAGTTCCTTCAGCTTCTCGACCATGCCGCGGCCGCGCGCTTCGGCGCGCGTGCGGTGGACTAGCATCGACAGCGCATCGACGGGATCGCTGTTCACCAGGATCTGCATCTTGACGAGATCGGCCGGCTTGTAGTCGGTGAGATGATAGTCGAACGAGGCGTAGCCCTTCGACACCGACTTCAGGCGATCGTAGAAATCGAAGACGACTTCGTTCAGCGGCAGGTCGTATTTCACCAGCGCCCGCGTGCCGACGTAGGTCAGTTCCTTCTGGATGCCGCGGCGGTCCTGGCACAGTTTTATCACCGAGCCGAGGTAGTCGTCGGGCGTCAGCACCGTCGCCTCGATCCACGGCTCGTCGATCTCGACGATCTTGACGACGTCCGGCATGTCAACCGGATTATGGATCTCGATCTCGGAGCCGTCCGTAAGCTTCATCTTGTAGATGACGCTCGGCGCGGTCGCGATGAGGTTGAGGTTGAACTCGCGCTCCAGCCGCTCCTGGATGATCTCCAGATGGAGCAGGCCGAGGAAGCCGCAGCGGAAGCCGAAGCCCAGCGCGGCACTCGTCTCGACCTCGAAGGAGAAGCTGGCGTCGTTGAGGCGGAGCTTGCCCATGGCGGCGCGGAGGTCCTCGAACTGGGCCGCGTCGACCGGGAATAATCCGCAGAAAACCACGGGAATCGCGGGCCGGAAGCCGGGCAGCATCTCGGTCGTCGGCTTGCGGTCGTCGGTGATCGTATCGCCGACGCGCGTGTCGGCGACTTCCTTGATGGCGCCGGTGAGGAAGCCGATCTCGCCAGGACCCAGCGCCTCGGTCACCGTCAGCTTGGGCGTGAACACGCCGACGCGCTCGACGTCGTAGGCGGCGCCGGTGCCCATCATGCGGATGCGGTCGCCCTTCTTCAGGCGGCCGTCGACGATGCGCACGAGCACGACGACGCCGAGGTAGGCGTCGTACCAGCTATCGACCAGCAGCGCCTTCAGCGTCGCGTCGGGATCGCCCTTCGGCGGCGGCAGCCGCGTGACGATCGCCTCCAGCACGTCGCCGATGCCGAGGCCGGTCTTGGCCGAGATGAGCACCGCCTCCGACGCATCGATGCCGATGACGTCCTCGATCTGCTGCTTCACCTTCTCCGGCTCGGCCGCAGGCAGGTCGACCTTGTTGAGGATCGGGACGATCTCGTGGTTGTTGTCGATCGCCTGATAGACGTTGGCGAGCGTCTGCGCCTCGACGCCCTGCGAGGCATCGACGACGAGCAGCGAACCTTCGCAGGCGGCGAGCGAGCGCGACACCTCGTAGCCGAAGTCGACGTGGCCGGGCGTGTCGATCAGGTTGAGGATGTAGTCCTTGCCGTCGTGCGCGCGATACTTGAGGCGCACCGTCTGCGCCTTGATGGTGATGCCGCGCTCGCGCTCGATGTCCATCGAGTCGAGCACCTGCTCCTTCATCTCGCGCGCCTGCAGGCCGCCGGTCGTCTGGATCAGGCGATCCGCCAGCGTCGACTTGCCGTGGTCGATGTGGGCGATGATCGCGAAGTTGCGGATTTGGCTCTGCGGACCGGTGGTCATCTCAAATCTTTCCTGGGCGCGGCTCTTAGCAGACGCAGCATGAAGCCGGAAGGCGCGAATTTCGCACGCTCCCGGCCGTTGATTTCCAATATGATGGATTGTATTCTTATTTCATGGAACAGACCGGAGAACAGGTCGATCGCGCCATCGGCGAACGCGTCCACGCGCTGCGTGCGACCTCGAAAATGACGCTGGAAGGGCTCGCCGAACGCTCCGGCGTCAGCCGCGCGATGCTGTCACGGATCGAGCGCGGCGAGTCGAGCCCGACGGCGCAGTTGCTCAATCGCGTGTGCGCCGGGCTGGGCGTTACGCTGTCGGCGCTGTTCGCCGCGGCAACGCCAACCGCGTCGCCGCTCCGGCGGCGCTCGGAGCAGACGACGTGGACCGATCCCGGCGTCGGCTACGTCCGCCGCGTTGTGTCGCCGGCGGGGACTGGCTCGGCCGCGGAGATCGTCGAAGTCGATTTTCCGGCGAACGCATCGGTGTCGTTCGACGATTCGCGCTTCGCCGGCGTCGACCAGCACATTGTCATCCTCGCAGGCGCGATGGAGATGACCATCGACGGCGCGATCCATCGCCTCGAAAAGGGGGACTGCCTGTACATGCGTCTCGACCAGTCGATCCGCTTCCGCAACCCGACGCGGAAGGCGGCGCGGTATCTCGTCGTGGTTTCGCGAGGTGCGCGATGAACGTCCGCGTACTGGCGCCAACCGAAGTGCGTAGGCTGGCGCCGGCGCTTGGCGCGATCCTCGCCGATTGCGTCGCCGGCGGCGCGTCGGTGAGTTTCATGGCGCCGTTCTCCGAGGACGATGCGCGCAGATTTTTCGAGAGTGTCGCCGACGCCGCGGAACGCGACGCGGTCAGCGTGCTTGTCGCCGAGATCGACGGCGTGCCGCTCGGCACGGTGCAGGTCGCCTACGACATGCCGCCCAACCAGCCGCACCGCGGCGACATCCGCAAGCTGCTGGTGCATCGCAAGGCGCGCCGGCGGGGACTGGCGCGGGCGTTGATGATCGCGGCGGAAGCCGAGGCCATTGCGCGCGGGCGACCGCTGCTCGTGCTCGACACCGCCAGCGACGGGGCCGAGCGCCTCTACACCGACCTCGGCTGGGTGCGCGTCGGCACGGTGCCCGACTACGCGCTGCTGCCCGGCGGCGGATATTGCGACACGGTGTTTTTCTATAAGCGGGTGGCGGCGCTGCCGTAAGCGGAGCCCGTGGCGGCACACCCCTCCCCAAAACGCCTTCGGCGTTTTGACCCTCCCACAAGGGGAGGGTTCATCCTTGTTGGAACGTCGTGCTTCAACAAACTCCGCTTGAGCCCTCCCCTTGCGGGAGGGCCAAAACCGCTTCGCGGTTTTGGGGAGGGGTGTCTCTCCTACTCGCAGCCCCGCTAATTTCGCGCGCTACTCCGCAGCCTCGTCAGTGTCTTCCACCTCGGCGGCCTTCAGGTCATCCAGCCGCGGCATCGCCATGATGTTGTAGCCCGAGTCGACGTAGTGGATCTCGCCGGTCACCGCGGTCCCCATATCGGACAACAGATAGAGCGCGGTGTTGCCGATCTCCTCGATCGTGACCGTCCGGCGGAGCGGCGCGTTCCGCTTCTGGTAGTTGAACATCAGCCGCGCGTCCGAAACGCCCGACCCCGCCAAAGTCCGAACCGGGCCGGCGGAGATCGCGTTGACGCGCACGTTGTCGCCGCCGAAGTCGGCCGCGAGGTAGCGGACGGAAGCCTCCAGTGCGGCCTTGGCGACGCCCATCACGTTGTAGTTCGGCATGACGCGGCTTGAGCCGCCATAGGTGAGCGTCAGCATGCCGCCGCCCTTCGTCATCAGCGGCGCGGCGAGTTTCGCCACCTCGGTGAAGGAGAAGCACGAGATCAGCATCGTGTGGGTGAAGTTATCCCGCGTCGTGTCGGCGTAGCGCCCCTTCAACTCGTTCTTGTCGGAGAAGGCGATGGCGTGGACGACGAAGTCGAGACTGTCCCAGCGCCGCGCCAGCGCCGCGAACACCGACGACAGCGATTGCGGATCGGACGAGTCCGGCTTCAGGCCGACGTCGCACGGCAGGACGAAATCCGAGTTGACCGACTGCGCCAGCGGCTTGACGCGCTTGGCCAATTGCTCGGTCTGATAGGTGAAGGCGAGCTCGGCGCCCTCGGCGGCGAGGCGCTTGGCGATCCCCCAGGCGATCGAGTGATCGTTGGCGACGCCCATGACGAGGCCGCGCTTGCCGGACATCAACCCCGTCGACATTGGAACGCGTCTCCCCCCGGAGTTAGTTCCGGCTACCCGTTGTAACGCTGCAGAACCAGCGTGGCGTTGGTGCCGCCGAAGCCGAACGAATTCGACAGCACGGTATTCACTTCGACGTTGTCGA
Source organism: Bauldia sp. (assembly GCA_037200845.1). Classification (NCBI taxonomy): domain Bacteria; kingdom Pseudomonadati; phylum Pseudomonadota; class Alphaproteobacteria; order Hyphomicrobiales; family Kaistiaceae; genus Bauldia; species Bauldia sp. The sequence continues at coordinate 633,984 of JBBCGQ010000001.1, read as the reverse complement.
TGCGTTTGCGGACGATCGGCATGTCGGCAAACGCCGGATCGAGCTCGTCGATATTGGCGCTCTCGCAGATGAAGCCGTTGTTCATCATCAGCAGCGAGTAAATCGTCTCCTGCACGCCGGTGGCGCCCAGCGAATGGCCGGTCAGCGACTTGGTCGCCGAGATCGGCGGGCACTTGTCGCCGGTGCCGAAGACGCGGCGAATGGCGTCGATCTCGGGCGGATCCCCGGCCGGCGTCGAGGTGGCGTGCGGGTTGATGTAGTCGATCTTGTCGTGGACGCCCTGCAGCGCCAGGCGCATGCAGCGCTCGGCGCCCTCGCCCGACGGCAGCACCATGTCGAAGCCGTCGGAGGTGGCGCCGTAGCCGATGACCTCGCCGTAGATGCGAGCGCCGCGGGCCTTCGCGTGTTCCAGTTCCTCCAGCACGACGACACCGGCGCCGCCGGCGATGACGAAGCCGTCGCGGCTCACGTCATAGGCACGCGAAGCTTTCGCCGGCGTCTCGTTGAAGTGCGACGACATCGCGCCCATCGCGTCGAACAGCACCGACAGCGACCAGTCGAGTTCCTCGCAGCCGCCGGCGAACATGACGTCCTGCTTGCCCATCTGGATGAGCTCGGCGGCGTTGCCGATGCAATGCGACGAGGTCGAGCAGGCCGACGAGATCGAGTAGCTGACGCCCTTGATCTTGAACCACGTCGATAGCGTCGCCGACGCGGTCGACGACATCGCCTTCGGCACGGCGAACGGACCGACGCGCTTCGGGCCCTTCTCGCGCGTGATGTCGGCGGCCTCGACGATGGTGCGGGTCGAGGGGCCGCCCGAGCCCATGATCAGGCCGGTACGGATATTGGAAATCTCGCTGGCCTCGAGCCCGGAGTCCTGGATCGCCTGATCCATGGCGACGTGGTTCCACGCCGTGCCGCCGCCGTGGAAGCGCATGGCGCGGCGATCGACCATGGTCGACGGATCGAGTTGGGGCGCGCCCTGGACGCGGCAGCGGAAACCGAGCTTGGCGTAATCCTCGGCGAACGAGATGCCCGGCTTCGCTTCATGCAGCGAAGCCATGACCTCCTGAGTCGAGTTCCCGATCGAGGAAACGATGCCCATGCCGGTGACGACGACGCGTTTCATGTCTCAAGCTTCCTCATCCCGGTCGGGCTCAGGGTTTAGCGGCAACTAGCCGACCGACGGCTCCGCGGCACCCTGGAACAGGCCGACCTTCAGATCCTTCGCCTGGTAGATGGTGTTGCCATCGACCTTAAGCCAGCCGTCGCCGATGCCCAGCACCAGCTTGGAGCGGAGCACGCGCTTCAGGTCGACGCCGTACTCAACCAGCTTCGCGCCCGGCAGCACCATGCCGGAAAACTTGATCTCGCCGGCCTGCAGCGCGCGGCCCCTGCCCTTGCCGCCGATCCAGCCCAGGAAAAATCCCAGCATCTGCCACATGGCGTCGAGGCCGAGGCAGCCGGGCATGACCGGATCGCCCTTGAAGTGGCAGGCGAAGAACCAGAGGTCGGGCTTCACGTCGAGCTCGGCGCGGATCTGCCCCTTGCCGTGCTCGCCGCCTTCTTCGGTGATCGAGGTGATGCGGTCGAACATCAGCATCGGCGGCATCGGCAGTTGGGCGTTGCCCGGCCCGAACAATTCTCCACGACCACAGGAGAGAAGCGCCTCGTAGTCGAAGGCGTTCGCCCGCGTGTCGTTCAAGTCAGGCATGGCCAGTGTCATCCGTCGACTTTTGTCCCGATTGTTGCCGCCTGCCGCGCCGCGGCGGGGCGCGACCGAAGCGCCCTCTTAACATAGCACCGGAACCGTCGCCACAAGGGGCGGTAGGCGAAAACGGCGCAATCCCGCCCTTTCAACGGTGCAGTGCACGCGGGCAGCGACAAAATACGCACGTCGCGGTGCGTTGCTTTCCGCCGGTGCGAGCGGCAGAACTGTGCGGGTTTCGTTGCTAAGCCGGCAACGCGAACCTATACTTGCACTGGACCTTAGGTCGCCACGAGACGCCGGCGCCTTGAACGCCGGTTAAGAAAGACGACGATGAACCACGATTTGATCTATGTCCCGGCCGTGACGCGGCCGGAAATCCGCACGATGCTTCGCAAGTCGGGATTGCGGCCGACCCGCCAGCGCGTCGCGCTCGCCGAGATTCTCTTCGCCCGCGGCAACCGCCACATCAGCGCCGAGAGCCTCCACGACGAGGCGACGGTCGAGAAGGTGCCGGTGTCGCTCGCCACGATCTACAACACGCTGCACCAGTTCACCGAAGCGGGTCTGCTGCGCGAGGTCGCGGTCGACGGGTCGAAGACGTACTTCGACACCAACATCAGCGACCATCACCACTTCTTCGTCGAGGACTCGAACGAGGTGCTCGACATTCCGGAAGGCGAGATGGGCGTAGGCAACGTGCCGACACCGCCGCCGGGATACGAGATCACGCGGGTCGATGTGGTCGTGCGCCTGCGGCGGATTCGGCAGGGCTAGTCACCGTCAGCGGGGAGGAGACACGCCCCTCCCCAAACGGCTTTCCGCCGTTTGACCCTCCCGCAAGGAGAGGGTTCGCCTCGTTAAAAAAGCACGCCTCAACAAACTCCGCCTGCTGAACCCTCCCCTTGTGGGGGGGTCAAAACGCCGAAGGCGTTTTCGGGAGGGGTGTCTCTCCCACTCCCCGACGCTCAGTCTACCACCTCGTCCGGATACACGCCCCACAACTGGCTCTGCTCGATCCAGCCCGAGAAACCCTGGCCGGAGAGATTGCACCAGCCGCCGTTGCAACGATCGACGGCGGCTTCGACGCCCGGCTGGAGATAGGCGGTGACGGCGGCATCGGCAGTGGCGCGGGCGCGCACCGGCAGCGGATCGCCCTTGGCCCACGGCGTCACGACAGCGGTACGCTTGCCGGAGAGCAGCGAGTGGAACACCCAGCCCATCTGCCCGTCCGAATCGCGGATGCGGCGCCAGGTGTCGAATTCCTGGATAATCTCGACGGGCAGTGCGGATTTGGTGAAGACCCAGGCGACCTTGTAGTCCTCGCCCGGCCCGACGCGGACGTTGACGCGGCCGGCCTTGAGGCTGACGAAGCGCGGCAGCGGCAGGCCGCTCTTGCCGAGCGCTACCGCCGGGTCGGGGACATCGACTGCGGCCGGCGCGGAGGCCGATGACGCCGCGGCGTGGCCGCCCTCCAGCATGAAAATCGCCCCGCCGGCGACGGCCGCCACGACGGCGAAAGCCGCCACTGCCCTGCCCAGCATCCCCCGCATGACCCGTTCCCCGAACGCAACGCTTACGCAAAATGCCCGAACGCCTGACTATCGGCGCGGAGCGTTAAGCGAAGGTCAACGCGGCCGCGCTAGGTCGTGCCGTTCAGCGGGTTCGCCGGGCTCCAGCGATACTCGACGGTCTCGAAGCGCATGTCGCGCGCGTCCATCAGCAGCAGGCGCCCGATCAGCAGCTCGCCGTAGCCGACGATCTCCTTGATGACCTCCAGCGCCTGCAGCGCGCCGACGACGCCGACCAGCGCGCCGAGGATGCCGGCCTGGGCGCACGTCGGCAGCAGACCATCCGGCGGCGCCTCGGGGAACAGGCAGCGGTACGTCGGGTTGGGTGCGCCGTCGGCGCCCTTCGCCTGCGGCTTCAGCGTCGTCAGCGAGCCGTCGAACTGGCCGACCGCAGCCGTGACCAGCGTCTTCTTCGCATGGAAGCAGGTATCCGAGACGAGATAGCGCGTGGTGAAGTTATCCGAGCAGTCGGCGATCACATCGTAGGCAGCGATCAGCGCTGCAGCGTTGTCCGCGCCGATGCGGGTCCGATGCGTTTCCACCTTGACGTGCGGATTAAGCCTGGCGACCGCCGCGGCGGCGCTCCCGACCTTGGCCGTGCCGATGCTGCCGGTGTCGTGGATCACCTGCCGCTGCAGGTTCGACAGCGACACGACGTCATCGTCGACGACGCCGATGGTGCCGACGCCGGCGGCGGCGAGATACTGGATGGCCGGGCTGCCCAGGCCGCCGGCGCCGACGATCAGCACGCGCGCCGCTTTCAGCTTCTGCTGCCCCGGCCCGCCGACGCCCATCAGGACGATATGGCGGGCGTAGCGCTGGATTTCTTCCGGGCTGAGTTCCATGCGTGGAACCTAACCACTACCCGCGGTATTGACGAGGTTCTTGGCGCTGCTCTTGCATCGCCCATGAACACAAGGGTGGTGCTAAGGTTCACGCATGCAAATACGCATCGGCTTCGACATCGCCTACCAGTGCGTCCAGCGCACGCCGTTCCTGCTCTCGCTCCGCGTCCACCATTCCCGCGCCGGCGATCTGGTGACGCCGGACGTCATCCGCTCCGATCCGTCGGTGGTGCTCACCGAGTACGTCGACAGCTTCGGCAACCTGTGCAGCCGCACCGTGCTGGAAGCCGGGACGACGCACCTGACGCTCGACGCGCTGATCAACGACAGCGGACTGCCCGATCCGGTGACACCGGACGCGATCCAGCACGACATCACCGACCTGCCCTCCGAGGTGCTCGTCTACCTGCTTGGCTCGCGCTATTGCGAGACCGACAAGCTCAGCGACACGGCGTGGCGCCTGTTCGGCAACACGCCGCCGGGGTGGGGGCGCGTCGCGGCGATCTGCGACTACGTCCACGAGCACGTGAAGTTCGGCTACGAGATGGCGCGGCCGACGAAGTCGGCGTCCGACGTGCATGTCGAGCGCGGCGGCGTCTGCCGCGACTTCGCGCATCTCGCGGTCACCCTGTGCCGCTGCATGAACATCCCGGCGCGCTACGTCACCGGCTACCTCGGCGACATCGGCGTGCCCTACGATCCCGCGCCGATGGATTTCTCGGCCTGGTTCGAGGCCTATCTCGGCGGGCGCTGGCACACCTTCGACGCGCGCCACAACAAGCCGCGCATCGGCCGCATCCTGATCGCGACCGGGCGCGACGCCTCCGACGTCGCGATCTCGAACTCGTTCGGCATGACGACGCTGGCCGGGTTCAAGGTGTGGTCGGACGAGGTGAAGTAAGCGACGCCCTGCGGAGGAGAGCACCCCTCCCCAAAACCGCGAAAAGCGGTTTTGGCCCTCCCGCAAGGGGAGGGCTCAAGCGGAGCTTGTTGAGACTCGGTGATCCCCCACGACGAACCCTCCCCTTGCGGAGGGTCAAAACGCCGAAGGCGTTTTGGGGAGGGGTGTCTCTCGGCTACCGCTTCGCCGCGGTCTTCTTCTTCGCCGCGGTCTTCGCCGGCTTTTTCTTCGCCCCAAGCTTCGCGAAATACGCCTTCATCGGCGTGAAGTAATAATCCGCCCAGCCCTGCTTGTAGCCGCCGTCCTTCTGGCTGTCGGGGATGGCCGAGTGCAGCAGGACCAGTTTGGTGCCGCCGGCGACCGGCTTCAGCGTGATGCTGATCTTCGAGTCCGGGTCGCCTTCGGCGAAATCGGCCGAGCGCCAGGACTGGACGATCTTCTTGCCCGCCTTCAGCTCGAGGTTCGTGCCCCAGCAATAGGCGTCGGTCGCCGACCATTTGGCGCCAACCTTGGTCGAGGCCTTCGCCTTGCTGCCGGTCATGGCGCCGTGCGCCTTGGAATCCAGCCAGGCGTCGTAGACGGCGCGCGGGCTCGCCGGGATGACGTCGGAAGCCGTGAACTTGAAACTCATTTTTCCTCGCCCTTTTCGCTCGATGGCCCGCGCGGTGGCGGGCCTGCTTTTTTGCGCCGCTAGCCGTGCCAGACGCCGAAGATGGCGCCCATGACCAGCAGCGACACCAGCATGTAGCCGCCGTTGATGACGACCAGTTGCTGCGGCTTGCGCTCGTAGAAAATCTGGTTGGCCATGACGGTGGCGACGAAACCCAGCCACGCCATGAAGCCGATGAGCAGGCCGCCGCCGATGCCGCCGGCGCCGTAGTGCGCGACGAAGCGCGCCAGCACGTAGGCCATGATCAGGTCGCCGACGGCTTCCGCGACCAGCGCCGGAACGAGGCCGGCGCGCACCTGCGCCTCGGTCAATCCAATCAGCGATTGCCATTGCTTGGCGAACAGCGCCGGCGAATACCACGCCGCGCCGATGGCGAATTTCACGATCGCGGCGACGATGACCGCGAAGTAGCTGATGCTAACTGCCGTTGGCATGGATGCCCCTCCCTTGTTGCCGTGACGCTCCCTACGCACCCTTGTCGTCCCGCGAAGGCGGGATCCGGTAGACGCCGGCCGATACTCCCTGCGCACCGTTTGCGGTTGCTGGGTCCCCGCCTCCGCGGGACGACACCCGACCTAGTCCAGCCCCTCGAACAGCGCCGTCGACAGATAGCGCTCGGCGAACGAAGGGATGATCAGCACGATGTTCTTGCCCTTCATCTCGGGGCGCTGGCCGACGGTGACCGCCGCCGAGATCGCGGCGCCCGACGAGATGCCGACGGGGATGCCTTCGACGCGCGCGCAGAGCCGCGCATAGGAGAACGCCTCCTCGGTCGGCACCTTGATCACCTCGTCGTAGACCTTGGTGTCGAGTATCTGCGGCACGAATCCCGCGCCGATGCCCTGGATCTTGTGCGGCCCCGGATTGCCGCCGGACAGCACCGGACTCTCCGCCGGCTCGACCGCGATGATGCGCACGCCGGGCTTCCGCTGTTTCAATATCTGCCCGACGCCGGTGATCGTGCCGCCGGTGCCGACGCCGGCGATGAAGGCGTCGACCTCGCCGTTGGTGTCGTTCCAGATTTCCTCGGCAGTGGTCTTGCGATGGATCTCGGGGTTCGCCGGATTGACGAACTGGCCGGGCACGACCGCATCCGGCGTCTCGCGCAGGATTTCCTCGGCGCGCGCGATGGCGCCCTTCATGCCCTTGGTGCCGTCGGTCAGCACCAGTTCGGCGCCCATCAGCTTCAGCATCTTGCGCCGCTCGAGCGACATCGTCTCGGGCATCACCAGGATCAGGCGATAGCCGCGCGCTGCCGCGACGAAGGCGAGCGCGATGCCGGTGTTGCCCGAGGTCGGCTCGACCAGCGTGTTGACGCCGGGACTGATCTTGCCGGCCGCCTCCAGCGCATCGATCATCGCGACGCCGATGCGATCCTTGACGCTGGAGATCGGATTGAAAAATTCGAGCTTGGCCAGCAGGTGCGCCGGCACGTCCTTCATCGCCGCGATGCGGTCGAGACGGACCAGCGGCGTGTCGCCGATGGTGTCGGTGATCGAGTCGTAGATGCGGCCGCGTCCGGGCTTCTTCGGCGTGTCAGGCATCGTCGCACGTCCCTCCGACTCTACGCGGCGGGATACTAACCCTAAACCCCGGTCGAACCGAAGCCGCCTTTGGCGCGCGCGGTTTCGTCGAGCGTCGTCGCTTCCACCAGCTTGGCGCCGACGACGGGCGCGATCACCAGTTGCGCGATACGCATGCCACGCGTCACCGTGAACGGCTCGTGGCCGAGATTGATCAGCGGCACCTTCACCTCGCCGCGATAGTCCGCATCGATCGTGCCGGGCGCGTTCAGCACCGTGACGCCGAACTGCACGGCGAGGCCGGAGCGCGGCCGCACCTGGCCCTCGTAGCCTTCCGGCAGCGCGATGGCGAAGCCGGTCGGGATCAGCGCGCGCCCGCCGACGGGGATTAGCACCGCATCTTCCACCGCTGCCGGCAGGTCGAGCCCGGCGGCGCCGCTCGTCTTGGCGGCGGGCAACGGCAGGCCTTCGCCATGCGGCAGGCGCTGGACAGGAATGGTGAGCGGCACGGAGATCATTGCGCGATTGCCTCCGCGATCTTCGCCACCAGCCGCGCGGCGACCTCGGTCTTCGACATCTTCGGCCAGTCCTCGATCCGGACGTCGCCCCCGGGCGCGCTGATAATGTGCACGGTGTTGTCCTCCCCGCCCATGACGCCGCCTTCGGCCGACACATCGTTGGCGACGATCCAGTCGGCGCCCTTCGCCTTCAGCTTCTTGCCCGCGTTGGCGATCAGGTTGTCCGTCTCGGCGGCGAAGCCCACGACCAACGCCGGCCGCTTGTCGCGGTTCCGCGCGACGGTGGCGAGAATGTCGGGGTTTTCGGCCAGCGCCAAGGGCGGCGGCCGGCCTGTCCCGTCCTTTTTGATCTTGGCACCCACCGGCGACGCCGCGCGCCAGTCCGCCACCGCAGCGGCGAAGACCGCGACATCGGCCGGCAGCGCCTTCTCCACCGCGGCCAGCATCTCGGCCGCCGTCTCGACGTGCACCGTCGTCACGCCGGGGGGATCGGGCAGCGACACCGGCCCGGACACGAGCGTGACCCTGGCGCCGGCGCGGGCGGCGGCCTCGGCGATGGCGTGGCCCTGGCGGCCGGAGGATCGGTTGGCGAGATAGCGCACCGGGTCGATCGGCTCGTGGGTCGGGCCCGATGTCACCAGCACATGCTTGCCGGCAAGCGCGCCGCCGCCGAACAGCGCACCGAGCGCCGCGGCGATCTCCAGCGGCTCGGCCATGCGGCCCAACCCGACCTCGTTGCGCTCGGCCATCTCGCCCCGGTTCGGCCCGACGAAGCGGATGCCATCGGCGCGCAACGTCGCGAGGTTGCGTTGCGTGGCGCGATTCGCCCACATCGCCGGGTTCATCGCCGGCGCGAGCAGCACCGGCGCGCGCGTCGCGAGCAGCACGGCGGTGGCAAGATCGTCGGCGCGACCGGATGCCATGCGCGCCATCAGGTCGGCAGTAGCGGGCGCGACGACGATCGCCTCGGCCTCGCGCGCCAGACGGATATGCCCGACATCGTGCTCGTCTTCGCGGTCGAACAGCTCGGTGAACACGCGCCCGCCGGTCAGCGCGCCGACCGACAGCGGCGTCACGAACTCCTGTGCCGCCTTAGTCATGATCGCGCGTACGGTCACGCCGCGTTCGGCGAGCCGCCGGATCAGGTCGAGCGATTTGTACGCAGCGATGCCGCCGCCGATGATCAAGACGACGGTGCGCTTGCCGGACGACGGCGACGGCGCGCCGGCGATCAGGTCGGCGAGCTCGCAGTCCAGTGCGCCGGCGATGGCGCGCAGGGTTTCGATGCCGGGGTTCGCTGACTTGCCGGAGATGATGTCGCTGACGACGCCCTTGCCGAGGCCGGCCTTCAGAGAGATCGCCATCGCGGTTCCGCCGCTGGCGGCAAGGCGCTGTTTTAACCGTTCAACGAGGTCGTTCTTGGTCATATTGATGGATATATCCTGTTACAGTGGATATATCCAGCAACGAGCGAAGCGAATTAGGCGAAAAGGGTGAGGGTTAGGGACCGGAGTTTTTGGCGATGGCCGGACCGAAGTCTTAGGCGAGACGTCCCTGACCCCTCACCCTCCTGCCTCAGGGAGAGGTGACTAACTGGCACTGTGCCGAGAGAAGTGACCAACCGAGACCTCACCCGATCGCGACGATCTCCGCCTCCCCGCCCGCGACCTCGATGACATCGCCAACGCCCTTACCCGACAACGCCGTCGCCAGCGGCGATACATACGACAGCGTGCCCTTCGCCGGATCGGCTTCGTCCTCGCCGACGATACGCCACGTCTGGCGGCGTCCATCGTCGCGCTCGATCGTCACCGTCGCGCCGAAGCGCACCTCGCTCGTGTCGGCGGGTGGCGGCACGACCTCGGCGGTGGCGCGGCGCGAGCGCCAGTAGCGAAGATCGCGTTCCACGCTGGCGCGCACGGCGCGGTCGTCGCCGGCGTCGGCCAATGCAGATGTGAGACGCGCCAGCTCCGCATCGATCAGCGCCAGCCCATTCGCCGTGACGTAGTTCGGATGCTGCGAGATCGCGCGGTCGGGGAGGCCGTCGTCCTCGCCGTCGCCTTCCTTGACGAACGCGCGGCTCACGTCAGAAGACCAGCTTCAGCCCGACGATCACCGCGACGACCGCGATCACCACCAGCGCGATGCGGCCCCAGCGGCCTTCGCGCGCCTCGGCGCGGCCAATGTCCTCGATGGTCGCGGGATCAAGCCGGATGCCGCGCTCGCCCATCTGGTCGAACTCGCGCGACAGGCGCTCGGCGCGCGCCGCGAGTTCCGGCAATTCGCCGGCGAGGCGGCCGAGCGACTGCAGCCCCTCCACCGCCTGCTCCAGCTTTCCGGCCGGCCCGAGGTTGCGCTCGATCCATTCGCGGATCACCGGCTCGGACACGGTCCACATGTCGAAATCCGGATCGAGCGAGCGCGCCACGCCCTCGACCACGACCATCGTCTTCTGCAGCAGCAGAAGCTCCGGCCGCGTCTCCATGTCGAAAATTTCGGTGACCTCGAAGAGCAGCGTCAGCAGCCGCGCCATCGAGATGTCGCGCGCCGGCTGGCCGTGGATCGGCTCGCCGATGGCCCGGATCGCCTGCGCAAAATCGTCGACGGCATGCGTGCGCGGGACGTAGCCGGCCTCGAAATGCACCTCGGCGACGCGGCGATAATCGCGCGTGATGAAGCCCAGCAGAATCTCGGCGAGGAACTTGCGCTCCTTCGGCCCCAATCGGCCCATGATGCCGAAATCGATGGCGACGATGTTGCCGGCCGGGTCGATGAAGAAATTGCCCTGGTGCATGTCGGCATGGAAGAAGCCGTCGCGCAGCGCCTGGCGGAGGAACGCCTGCATCAGCCGCCGCGCCAGCGCGACGAGGTCGTGCCCGGCGGCGCGGATCGCGGCGATGTCCGACAGTTTTATTCCGTCGATCCATTCGAGCGTCAGCACGTCGCGCGCGGTCAGTTCCCATTCGACCTTGGGCACGCGGAAGCCGAGGTCGCCGGCGGTGAGTTCCGCCATCTCGGAGAGCGCGGCGGCTTCCAGCCGCAGGTCCATCTCGATCGCGACCGACTTTGCCAGCGTGCCGACGATGACCACCGGACGCAGGCGGCGCGATGCCGGGTCAGCCCACTCGACAAAGCGCGCGCCGGCGAAGAATGTCTCGAGGTCGCGCCGGAAACGATCGCGGACGCCGGGCCGCAGCACCTTGACCGCGACAGTGCGCGTGCCGCCGTCGGGCAGCGCTATGTCGGCCTTGTGGACCTGCGCGATCGAGGCGGCGGCGACCGGCGGCGAGAACGAGGCGAAAATCGCCTCGACCGGGCGGCCGAGCGAATGCGCCACGATCAGGCGCGCCTCGGCGTCGGGGAACGGCGGGATCTCGTCGCGCAGGCGGCCGAGGACATCGGCGGCCTCGCGGCCGATGAGATCGGGCCGCGTTGCCAGGAACTGGCCGAATTTCAGGTACGACGGCCCCAGTTTCTGCAGCGCCAGCGTCAGGCGCTCGGCGCGCTCGCCGTCCGAGATATTCTGCGGACCGAGCATCGCGGCGAAATGCACCAGCGCGCGCGGCCCGGCCGGCAAGGCTTCCGGATCGGCCAGCGAGAACGCGCCGGCGCGCGCCAGAATGAAGCCGGCACGGGCGAGGCGGAAGAGCGCGGCGACGTCCGCCATGCGGCTAAATCTTCCACCCGGAATGCATCGCGGCGATGCCGCCGGAAAGATTGCGGTGGGTGACGCGCTTGAAGCCGGCGGCCTCGATCATGGCGGCGAAGCGCGCCTGGTTGGGGAACTTGCGGATCGATTCGACGAGGTACTGATAGGGCTGCGGGTCGCCCAGCACCCATTCGCCCATCTTCGGTATGACGTTGAAGGAATAGAGCTCGTAGATCTTGTCGAGCACCGCGACATCGACGGCGGAGAATTCCAGGCACAGGAATCGCCCGCCCGGCTTCAGCACGCGGTGCGCCTCCGACAATGCCCTGTCGATGCGCGGCACATTGCGGATGCCGAAGGCGATGGTGACGGCGTCATATATGCCGTTGCCGAAGGGCAGCGCCTCGGCGTTGGCCTCAACGAAGGCGACGCGCTCGCCAAGCTTGCGCTCCGCGGCGCGCGTCTCGCCGACGGCGAGCATGTTGGCGTTGATGTCGGCGACCGTGATCGTTGCGCTCGCCGAACGCTCGGCGATGCGGAAGGCGATGTCGCCGGTGCCGCCGGCAACGTCGAGCACGCGGTAGGAATAAGAAGAAGCGCGTGGCGGCGCCAGCCAGGCGACCATCGCGTCCTTCCACAAACGGTGGAGGCCGCCGGACATGAGGTCGTTCATCAGGTCGTAGCGGGCGGCGACCTTGGCGAAGACGTCATCGACCAGCCGCTGCTTGTCGCCGGCCGGCACGTCGCGGAAGCCGAACGAGGCGCGGCCCTCGTCGCCGGTTTCTGCCGCTGCCGGTTTGGTGTTCATCGCGCCTGCCGAGGCTCCTGCCAGATTCGGGGCGGACCATAGCCCATGCCACTTCTAGCAGCTATCGTCGTCCCGCCTTGCCAAAGGGTTAGCCCCGATGCCGGAACTGCCCGAAGTCGAAACCGTCCGCCGCGGCCTTGCTCCGGCGATGGAGGGCGCGACGATCCTCGAGGTCGAGCAGCGGCGGGCCGATCTCCGCGTCCCCTTCCCGCGCAGTTTCGCCAAGCGGCTGACCGGCCGGAAGGTCGTCTCGGTCGGCCGTCGCGCCAAATATCTGGTGCTCGATCTAGACGACGGCGCGGCGCTGGTCATGCATCTCGGCATGTCGGGCTCGTTCCGCATCGAGGAGCCCGGCGGCAAGGTGCGCTCGACCGCCGATCCCTACCATCCGCGCTCCAAGCTCAGCGCCCACGACCATGTCGTTTTCCATATGTCGGGGCTGGGGAAGAAGCCCGGCGTCACCATCGTCTTCAACGATCCGCGCCGCTTCGGGCTGATGGATTTATTGCCGCGTGCCGATCTCGCGGGTTCGAAGCACTTCAAGGCAATGGGCATCGAGCCGCTCGGCAACGAACTCGACGGCGCCTTCATCGCGACATTGTTCAAGGGGCGGAAGGCACCGCTGAAGGCGGCGCTGATGGACCAGCGGCTGATCGCCGGCCTCGGCAATATATATGTGTGCGAGGCGCTGTGGCGGGCGCGGCTGTCGCCCGACCGCAAGGCCGGCACGCTGGCGACGAAACAGGGCAAGCCGAAAGCCGACGCATTGGCGCTCGCCATCCGCGAGGTGCTGGAGGCCGCGATCAAGGCCGGCGGCTCGTCGCTCCGCGATCATATCCAGACCAGCGGCGAGCTCGGCGATTTCCAGCACACGTTCGCGGTTTACGACCGCGAGGGCGAACCCTGCCCGCGCAAGGACGGCGGCACCATCCGCCGCAAAGTCCACTCCGGCCGCTCGACCTTCTATTGCCCGGTCTGCCAGCGCTGATAATAGAGACGAGATGGCAGAGTTTATCATCAGCGAAACCCACGGCCGCGTCGGCGTGGTCATTCTCAACCGGCCGCAGGCGCTGAATGCGCTGAATACGGCGATGATCGTCGAGATCGGCGCCGCAGTCGCGGCGCACGACGCGGATGACGGCGTCGGCGCGATCGTCATCACCGGCTCCGACCGCGCCTTCGCGGCGGGGGCAGATATAAAAGAGATGGCCGACCCGGCGTTCGCCTCGACGTATTTCGCCAAGCACGCCGGCGCGATCGAGAAGATCTCGGCGCGGAAGCCGATCATCGCGGCGGTCGCCGGCTTCGCGCTCGGCGGCGGCTGCGAGCTGGCGCTGCTCGCCGACATCGTCATCGCCGCCGACAACGCCAAGTTCGGCCAACCGGAGATCACGCTCGGCATTATCCCCGGCATGGGCGGAACGCAGCGCTTGCCGCGCGCGGTCGGCAAGGCGAAGGCGCTGGAGATGATCCTCACCGGCCGCACGATCGACGCGGCCGAGGCGGAACGCGCCGGCCTCGTCGCCGCGGTCGTGCCGCCGGCCGAGCTGATGGCGACGGCGCTCGCGGTTGCGGCCAAGATCGCGTCGTACTCGCTGCCGGCGGTGATCGCCGCGAAGGCCGCGGTGACGCAATCGGCGGCGCGGCCGCTCGCCGAGGGCGTCGTGCTGGAACAGCGGCTGTTCCACGCGCTTTTCTCGGGCGACGACCAGAAGGAAGGCATGGCCGCCTTCATCGCCAAGCGCAGCCCGACCTTCCGCAATCGCTAGGGCGGCGGGAGCGTTGACGGCCCCGGCCCGTCCGCCTATAAGCACCGCCAATTCCAGCCTTTCCGTGAGAGCAAGCCAAGCAATGGCCAATACTACGTCCGCCAAGAAAGCCGCGCGCAAGATCGCGCGCCGCGCCGTCTCCAACGGCAACCGCGTTTCCCGCGTCCGCTCGTATGTGCGCAAGGTCGATGAGGCGCTCGCCTCGGGCGACAAGGCGGCGGCGGAAGCCGCGCTGAAGGCAGCGCAGCCCGAGCTGATGCGTGCCGCATCGAAGGGCGTCATCGGCAAGAAGACGGCATCGCGCAAAGTCTCGCGCCTCGCCAAGCGCGTGAAGCTGGTCGGCGCCGCGAAGTAAGCGCGCGATCGTTTCGCCTCCGACTTTTTTCTGCTCATCGAATATGCAGGCCCGGCAAATTTGCCGGGCCTTTTTCGTTCGGCGTCTAATGCCCGAACACGAGTCGCCCTGCGGCTTTCAGCGGGGCTGAAGACTCGCTCGCGCCTCTCATCCAAACTTCATTTGATTCAATGCGATGACGGCAAGTACGCTGGTGCGCACGGCGTGCGGCCGGATTCGCCGACGCCCGATCGCGCGCGCCAGAAAAAAATTTAGGCCGCTTTCCTTCGTCGCCGAGTCGCGCGGTCGAGAAAATGAAGCCGTGACTCCGCAACGACTTATCCACTGACTGCCCACAGGCCGAGGCGTTGAATCCGGCGCGGTCAAGTGGCGACGTGCGCCGACGTGGTTAGCGAGAGGTTGCGCGGGGGAGAGTCACTGTCTAGCTTTTCTCGCGTGGGGCCGAGAGACGCCGAGGCAAATGGCGCGAGGGCACCACAACAGGTGTGGCTGGTCAGGGCGCGCGGACGACTCGAACGATGAGTCTCTCGCGGGTCCGGCTTCTAGATGCGGACTAATCTTGCTGTGACTGCGTCGCTCCGCGTTTTTGCGGAAGGCGAACCTATTCCCTTAAGGCACAACACTTAGGGGCACGGGGCACATCTTTCATTGCGTTTTGATTGCGACGCGTCATCCGCGGCGGGCGGAGTGGTGCGCGCGAGGGGCCAACTATGTCTGAAAATCAAACCGGCGGTTACGCCGGCGACGTCAGCGTTCGTGAAGCCTGGGACAATCTCGCGAAGTCCGCGACGGCGACTCTCGTCGACGTGCGGACCGCCGCCGAGTGGGCCTACGTCGGCGTGCCCGTGCTGTCGTCGATCGGCAAAGCAACGGTACTGGTCGAGTGGGACGAGTTCCCGTCCGGCCAGCTGGTTCCCGATTTCATCGGCCGCCTCAGGGCCGAGCTCGACAAGCTCGGCATCGACAAGGAGGCGCCGCTCTACTTCCTGTGCCGCTCGGGAAACCGCAGCCGCCATGCCGCCGTTCAGGCGACGGCGGCGGGCTACCGGCGCGCATTCAACATCGCCCACGGCTTCGAGGGACGGCTCGGCCCCGATCGCCACCGCGGCAGCAAAGAAAGCTGGAAAGGAGAAGGCCTCCCATGGGTGCAGTCGTGAAGCGGGCGGCGGAGCCTGACGACGACACAATCGAAGAGAAGATGACGGGGCACGAGGACCTCACGGTCCTCAACGAGACACTCGACGCACGCGCGGCACGCGGCGGGACGCATAACGAGGAGGCACAGGGCATGGGCGAAGCGGCAGCGACGGCGACAGAACGGCCGAACGCGGAACAGTGGCAGCGCGTGAAAGCGCGCCTGAAGACGGAACTCGGCGAGGACGTCTTCTCCTCCTGGTTCGGCCGTGTCGATTTCGAGGAGGCCGACGTCAGCTCCGTCTATCTCTCCGTCCCGACGCGCTTCCTCAAGTCGTGGATCGCATCGCACTACAGCGAGCGGCTGCTCGCGTTGTGGAACAACGAGCGCAAGGGCATTGCGCGCATTGAGCTCATCGTGCGCGGCGCCATGCGTTTCAAGAATCCGCCGATCGTCGAAAAGAACGAGGCACCGGTCAACAACGTCCAGCCGATCTCGCTGCCGACCGCGCAGTTCGCGCGCCGCAATATCGAGATGGGCGTCGAAGGTGCGCTTAACGGAGGCCTCGGCGGCTCGCCGGTAGATCCGCGCTACACCTTCGACACGTTCTGCGAAGGCGCCGCCAACCGCGTCGCGTTCGCGGCGGCGAAGGCGGTGGCCGAGTCGCTCGGCGGCAAGTCGACGCCCTACAATCCGCTTTACATTCACGCGGGCGTCGGGCGCGGCAAGACGCACCTGCTCCACGCCATCACGCGGGCGGCGCGCCAGGCGCAACCGGGGCGCAACGTCGTCTACCTCACGGCGGAGCACTTCATGTTCCGCTTCGTCGCGGCGCTGCGTTCGCACTCGGCCATCCCGTTCAAGGAGGCGCTACGCGAGATCGACCTCCTGCTCATCGACGACATGCAGTTCCTGCAGGGCAAGTCGGTGCAGCAGGAATTCTGCCACATGCTCAACCAGCTCATCGACGGCGCCCGCCAGGTGGTGGTCGCCGCCGACCGGCCGCCGGCGGAACTCGAGACGCTCGACGAACGCGTCCGCTCGCGGCTGCGCGGTGGCGTCGCCTTCGAGATCGGGGCGCCCGACCAGCAGCTTCGCCGCGACATCCTCAAGGCGCGGTACGTGGTGGCGAGCGCGCAGAACCCGGGCCTCGACATTCCGGACACCATCCTGGAATACGTGGCGCAGTCGGTGGTCTCCAACGGCCGCGATCTCGAGGGGGCGCTCAACCGCCTCGTCGCCCAGTGGCAGTTCACCCGTCAGCCGGTGACCCTGGTTTCGGCCGAGATCACGCTTCGCGATCTGGTCGGAGCACGGGAACCGCGGCGCGTCCGCATCGAGGACATCCAGCGTGTCGTCTCGCGACACTACAACGTGTCGAAGGCCGACCTGCTGTCGGCCCGGCGTACCCGCACCATCGTGCGGCCGCGCCAGATCGCGATGTACCTCGCCAAGATCCTGACGCCGCGCTCGCTGCCCGAGATCGGCCGCCGCTTCGGCGGGCGCGATCACACCACGGTGCTGCACGCGGTGCGCAAGATCGAGGGCCTGATCGAGGGCGACAAGGGCCTGGCAGACGAGATCGAGCTGCTCAAGCGGATGATCGACGAATAGCCGAATAACAGTTGCCGGCTTGCGCCGGGCGGGCCAATCTGCCCGCCCGGTTTTTTCGAAACCGATCCATTTGTCCTTGTTGAGTAAGGGTTTCCCATGCGCGCGACCGTCGAGCGATCGCACCTCCTCCGTTCCCTCTCCCACGTCCACCGCGTGGTCGAGCGGCGGAACACCATCCCGATCCTGTCGAACGTGCTGATCCGCGCCGAGGGCGGGCGCATGACGCTGAAGGCGACCGACCTCGACCTCGAGGTGACCGAGACGGTCGCGGCGGACGTCGGCCAGGGCGGCGCCACCACCGTGCCGGCGCACATCCTGCACGACATCGTGCGCAAGCTGCCCGACGGCGCCGAGGTTTCGCTCGACACAGGCGACGGCCAGCAACTGTCGCTGAAGTCGGGCCGCTCGCGCTTCACATTGCAGATTTTGCCCGAGGCGGATTTCCCGGACCTCACCACCGGCGAATTCCCGACGCGCTTCCAGTTGCCGGCCGGCACGCTGAAGAAGCTGATCGACCGGACGCAGTTCGCGATCTCGACCGAGGAGACGCGCTACTACCTCAACGGTATCTACCTGCACGCCGTCACCGTCGGAAAGAAGCCGATGCTGCGCGCCGTCGCCACCGACGGCCACCGCCTGGCGCAGGCGCAATTCGATGCGCCGGCCGGCTCCGAGAAGATGACCGGCGTGATCGTGCCGCGGAAAGCCGTCGGTGAAATCCAGAAGCTGGTCGAGACCGGCGGCGACACGCCGGTCGACATCGAAATCTCCGACACGAAGATCCGCGTCACCATTCCGGCGTCGGCCGGCGCCAGCGACGTCGTGCTGACATCGAAGCTGATCGACGGAACCTTCCCCGACTACGCGCGCGTCATCCCGCAGAACAACGAGAAGATCCTGAAGGTCGATCGCGGCGCGTTCGCCGACGCGGTCGATCGCGTCTCGACCATCTCGTCGGAGCGCGGCCGCGCCGTGAAGGTGGCGCTCGCCGACGGCAAGATGACGCTGTCGGTCAACAATCCGGATTCGGGCAGCGCCACCGAGGAAGTCGCGGTCGATTACGAAGGCGACGACATCGAGATCGGTTTTAATTCTCGCTATCTGCTTGATGTTGCAGGGCAACTGGAAACCAAGACGGCCGAGTTCCGGCTCGCCGATCCGGGTTCGCCGACGCTCATCCTCGACGATGGCGCGGCCGACGCGCTCTACGTCCTGATGCCGATGCGGGTGTGACCTTCACCCCGGTCAAGACCGACGCCACCGACGATTTCTTCCGCGCCTTCAAGGCGGACGCGAAGGTCGATGCGGCCGACTACGCGGTCGTCGGCTTCGGCGATAGCGAGAAGATGGCCGACGATCTTCTCGAGCTGGTGCTGCACGGCATCAAGCGCGCCACCGCGACGCTCGCGCGAACTTTCACCGACGATGGCGCAGCGTTGCCGAAGGTCGGCGACTACGCGGTGGTCGTCGATGGCCGCAACAAGCCGCGCTGCGTGATGCGGACTACCGAGGTGACGGTGAAGCCGCTCGCCGCGGTCGACGAAGCCTTCGCGTTCGACGAGGGCGAAGGCGACCGCACACGCGAAACGTGGCTCCGCGATCACCGTGAGCATTTCTCGCGCGAGGCAGCGGCGCAGGGTTTCGCTTTCAGCGACGACATCGAGACGGTGTTCGCGCGCTTCGTCATCGTCTGGCCACGGCTGTTCGCCGACGACTGGAAGGGACCGCGGCTGCAGTAGGGCCAGCTTCCGCGGCCGCGGGGAGGAGACACACCCCTCCCCAAACGGCCTTCGGCCGTTTGGCCCTCCCACAAGGGGAGGGTTCATCCTTGTTGGAACGCTGCGCTCCAACAAACTCCGCTTGAGCCCTCCCCTTGTGGGAGGGCCAAAACCGCAAAGCGGTTTTGGGGAGGGGTGTCTCTCCACGAGTCCGACCGCATGTTGGTCCCGAGGCAGAGATGACGCCGATGGCTAGGCACCTGTCTCCGCGAAAATAAGTTATCCCGCGACCCAAACCTCCCTGACAATGCACCCATCCCCGCTCACCCGAGGGCGCAACTCGAGGCGTCGTGGTGCGGAGCGGGGATGCGGTTCCCTGCCGGCTGGTTACGCAACCGGGTCGCGGGGCGAAGCGTGGCTGGTCCGTCGGCACTACGACCGTCCGCCCACCTCGGGCTTGAGTTCGTCGCGTTGAGGCCCCGCCGGCACGCCGGAGAGGCGCTTCCCCAAAGCTACGTCGGGGAGCTAGCCGCGAACGGACCGAAGTGCCGGCCGGCTTCGACAACGGCCGCGGCGGGCGCCCGGAAGGCGCCCACAAAACGCGGACTACCCGCTCGGCACCAGCCGGGCGCCCGCCACCCTCGGACGTGCCGGGGGAGAGAAAAGGAAGGATCAAGACTCGGGCGCCGACGCGTCGCGGGAAGGAGAAGGTGTGCGCATTCTCACCTCCCCACCACTGTCATCCTTCGGCGGCGCGGAGCGCCGACCGGAGGACCAGCCACAGCAAACGTCTGTCATCGAAGTAAGCCGCGCGTGGTCCTCCGGTCGAGGCCTGCGGCCTCGCCGAAGGATGACAGTCGTGGGAGGAGAGGAAGCGGAGCCTAGGTGAAAAGGAGAATGACTATCTTGCAAAACTCCGCCGAAATTCCCGCGGCGTCTTCCCCTTCAGGGCGCGGAACTGCCGGTTGAAATTCGCCAGACTGGGATACCCGACCTCGTCGGCGACGTGGGCAATCGGCCGCTCCGAATTGACCAGCAGCGCGCACGCCTGGCCGATGCGCAGCTCGGCGACGTAATCGCTGACGGTGAGCCGAGTGTGCCGGCGGAACAGACGATGGAAACCAGACACCGACAGCGCTGCGACATCGGCGAGATCGTCGATGGAAATCTTCTCGCGATAGTGCGCGTGAATATGATCGAGCACGCGCTCGACGCGATCCTGATCCGGCGAGGCGACCTTGCGGCGGTCGGCGGCGGTGCCGGCAATCGGCGCCGCATCTGCATCGGTCGCGAGCAGCGCCAGAATCTCCATCAGCCGCAGCAGACGATCGGCCGGCGCGCGCTCCGGTATTGCCTCGATGATCGGCCGCGCCTTCGCCGCCGCCGCACGCGAGAAGACGACGCCGCGGCCGGCGCGCGCCAGCAGCGGAGCGACGTTGCGCATCTCGGCGAGCGACGTCGTGATGCTCTCCGCCCACGCTTCGGTGAACCACATGACCAGCGCGTGGTGCGGCCGCCTCGTGTCGATCTTCTCCGCCGAGTTCCAGGTGTGCGGCAGGTTGGGCCCGAGCAGCACAAGGTCGCCGTCGTCGTAGCTCGCGATCGAGTCGCCGATGTAGCGCTGGCCGCGCGAGTTCAGCGTCAGCGTCAGCTCGAACTCGGGATGGTAGTGCCACTGAAAGGGAATGCCGTCGTCGAGCTTGCGGTTGAGCAGGCTCCACGAGGCGCCTTCCGGGACGGTCACCTTCTCGAAAAGCGGGCGCATCTGATGCTCGACGTTCGTCTGGTATGGCCACAGACGCCATTCCGGTATCAGTTTTTGCCGCTTTGCGCCAACACCGCCTGCCGTGCCGCCGGTATCAATGCGCTGACGACGCGGTCCTTGGGAGGGACGTATGCTCAAGCCATCGACGAACGATGCGGAGTGCGGCGGGCCGAAGTTCGACGCGCCGGGCGTGCTCAGCGCCAGGTGCATCGCGTGCGGCAAGTGCGATGCGGTGCAGAAGCTGCTGCGCGAGCTGGTGCCGGCGCAGATGAAAAACGAAACGATACGGACCGCAAACGCGGCGCGATAGGGGAGGACAATCCGATGATGGGCGCAGAGACCAAGACCGAATTCGACGTCAGCGATCAGATCGTCGCGTTCAAGCGCAAGATGAAGCCGCGCCACGACGTCTTGAAGCGCGCTTACGACGACGTGCGCGGCTACGTCATGAAGGCGGCCGACAAGATCCGCAGCGACAACGCCGCCGGCCGCTCGACCATCCCCGAGCTCAACTATCGCGACATCAAGGACGGAAAAATTTCCGACGCGACGAAGAAGGCGATCCGCCTTTCCGGTTGCGCCATCGTGCGCGGCGTTTTCCCGGCGTCGCAGGCGACCGACTGGTTCAACGACGTCGGCCGCTACCTCGAAGAGAACGAGTACGAGAAGAAGGAAGTCGAGAAGCGCGCGCTCGACAAATATTTCTCGCAGCTCAAGGCCGGCAAGCCGCAGATCTTCAACGTCTACTGGTCGAAGCCGCAGGTGCTGGCGCGCCAGGATGCGAAGCTGGCCGAGACCCGCTCGTTCCTCGACCGCCTGTGGACCAACTACGAGGGCATCTTCAATCCCGACATGCAGGTTGCCTACGCCGACCGCGTGCGGCGCCGCCAGCCGGGCGACAAGACGCTCGGCCTGTCGCCGCACATGGATGCCGGCACGGTCGAGCGCTGGATCGACCCGGGCTACCAGTCGGTCTACGAGAAGGTCTTCGTCGGCGACTGGCGCGGCTACGATCCCTTCGACGCGCGCCATCGCCTTGAGACGCGCGAGATCCCTTCGCCCGCCGTCGCCTCCGTCTTCCGCACCTACCAGGGCTGGACGGCGCTGACGCAGCAGGGGCCGAAGGACGGCACGCTGCGCGTCATCCCGATCGCGGAGGGCATATCGTACGTGCTGCTCCGCGCGATGCAGGACGACGTGCCGGAGAACGAACTCTGCGGCGCCGCGCCCGGCCGTGCGCTGGGTGTCAGGCCCGAGTGGCACGCCGACATGATGGCGGGCACCGTCTCGATCCCGGAGGTGATGCCGGGCGACACGGTGTGGTGGCACACCGACATCTGCCACTCGGTCGCCGACGAGCACGCCGGCAAGGAATATGCCTCGGTCATCTACATCGGCTCGGCGCCGGACTGCACAAAGAACCGCGCCTACCTGCCCGGGCAGAAGGCCGCGTTCCTGGCCGGCAAGACGCCGCCCGATTTCGCCCCCATGAACTTCGAGGTTGACTTCAAGGGCCGTGCAACCGAGGCGGACCTGACGGAGCTTGGCCGCAAGCAGATGGGGTTCTAGGCCTCAGTTCCGTTTCCTGCCACGATGGGCGAGACTTGGCGCGGACCGGCGGTTACCGTGTGTCGCCTGCCGGCCGCGATGGCACCGGAACTGATGATAGCCGAATGACGGAAGCAGGATCGCCTTTTCGCATGATGGTCAGCGAGGCCGTCGCCCGCGAACATGGTTCGCGCATTCAGGCCATCGGCCGCGAGCGGGGGAGGCAGATTGACCTGCTGCCGTTTCCGCACGTGCAGGATCTCGATTTCGAGGCGGCTTTCCTGTCGAAGGATCTCTACGGCGATCCGCGGCCCGGTGCGCTCACCGAACTTGCCCGGGCGACCTATGACCATCTCCTGGCCGCCGGCGCCATGAAATGGCTGCAGATTGCACCGGCCGGCCTCGACATGCTGCCCGTGTGCCGGCCGCTGCTCAACCGCGGCGTCCGCCTGACGACGTCCTCCGGCGCGCTGGCCGAGCCGATCGCGGTGAGTGCCATCGGCGGATTGATCGCGATCGCGCGCGGCTTTCCGAGATGGATTGCCGCTCAGGCGCGCCGGGAATGGTCGCCAACCCCGGAACGGGAATGGCCCGCCGACGTGAACGGCCAGACTGCCGTGGTCATCGGCATGGGTCCGATCGGTCTTGAGATCGCAAGGCTTGGCGAGGCCCTGGGGTTGAACGTCATCGCTATCAGGAAGGACGCTAGTCGCCTGCCGCCGCATTGTTCGGAGGTGCACGGTCTGTCGGCGTTGCCGGCGCTGGCGCCGCGCGCCAACTGGCTCGTCGTCGCCTGTCCGCTAAACGACGAGACTCGCGGCTGCGTCAGCCGCGCGGTGATCGCGTCGCTGCCGCCGCGCGCCGGCGTCGTCAACATCGCGCGCGGCGCGGTGATCGACGAACCGGCGCTGATCGAGGCGCTGCAGAGCGGGCACCTTTGCGGCGCTTATCTCGACGCGTTCGCGCGCGAGCCGCTGCCCGCCGATTCGCCTCTGTGGGCGATGCCCAACGTGATCGTCTCGGCGCATACCAGCGGCGCCTCGCTTGGCAACGACGGCCGCCGCATGAAGATATTCTTCGACAACGTCGCCGCGTACATCGACGGCCGGCCTATGCGAAACGAAATCCAGGCCGCGTAGATCTCGGGCGCGCGACGTGTCGGCAAGGCAAGGCGGTCGCTTCGCGGTGGCGAGACCGGAAAAGAAGAAGGGCCGCCCCGGCTTCAGCCCGGGCGGCCCTTCCATTGTCAGCCGCGAATGACGCGGGCCCTAAAACCGGCCCATCACAATCCTAGACGGAGCACACTCCGCAGGTTGCGATGATCCACTCAAAGGTCGCCGGCGTCCGCGGCGTGAGACAATGAGACACTGGATCACCTCCTTCCGTTCGTTGATGGGAATCGAAATATGGAATGAGATTCGCCGATCCGCAAGCGGCTCATTTCGCGGTTGGCAGATTGTGCGCGTCCCACTGGTCGTGCGGGATCGTGTCGCCGACCTTGAAGGCGAAGGAGACGACGCTGGCGTGATCGGCGGAGAGGCCGCAGTCGAAGTGCATCGTGTACCACTGCCCGCCCGAGAGAAACGCGGCGCCATCGGCGCGAATGCTGTCGCCGGCGATGGCGAGGTCGGCCATGGCGTAGGCGACGATACGCTCGGGCTCGAACGACGGCTTCCAGGCGTGGACCTGCTCCATGGCTTCCAGATCGCAGAGCTGGACGCTCTGCTCGCCCGGGTCGAAGCGCGGCATCATGGCGCGGGCCTGGCGGCTCTTCGCGTCGGCCATCGCAGCGGCAGAGAGCATGGCGGTCGGTCGGATCATGCCGGGCTCGGTGCTCGCGCTGCCGGGCGGCGCGTTCGTCTCGGTCGCCGTGCCGGTGCCGCGGGTCGCGGCGTCGTATTGCTCGGGCGAGAGCAGCTCGACCGGGATGTTGACCTCGGGCGCCGGTATAGAGGCGCCGCGCCAGATCATCGCCACCGCCAGCACCAGCGTATGGACCAGCAGCGAGGCGGCGATAGTCCACGTAACGGCATCGCGCCGGCCCTGCCCTTCCGGCAAGGCCGCGCCGCCTTCCACCGCCAACACGGGAACGATCGCCAACCCCACACCCTCCGGCCCCCAAAACAAGCCAAGGGAATGGGGCCAAATCGCGGATGGGATAATCTATAACGCGGGGACGATGTCCGATTCCGTCCCCACCGCGCTTCGTTCGCTTAAGCTTACCGGCTTCCGCAACTACGCCACGCTGACCCTGCCGCTCGACGGCCGCTCGGTCGTGCTGACGGGGCCGAACGGCGCCGGCAAGACCAACCTGCTCGAGGCGGTGTCGTTTCTGGCGCCCGGCCGCGGCTTGCGCCGCGCTAACCTCGAGGAGGTGGCGCGCCGGCCGGGCGATGGGGCGTGGGCGGTTGCGGTCACAGTTGAGAACACGTCGGGATTTGTCGATATCGGCACCGGCATCGCGCTGGGCGCCGAGGGGCCGGAGACGCGGCGTTCCGTGCGGGTCAATCGCGCCGCTGCCCGCTCGACCGATGCGCTGATCGAGCATCTGCGCGTGCTGTGGCTGACGCCGGCGATGGATGGCCTGTTCACCGGTCCGGCCGCGGACCGGCGCCATTTCCTCGACCGCGCCGTGCTCGCCATCGACAAGGGGCACGGCACGCGCGTCAACGCGTTCGAGAAGGCGATGCGCGGGCGGAACCGCCTGCTGGTCGATAGTGGTCCGGACCGCAACGGCGAGTGGCTCGACGCGATCGAAACAGAGATGGCGGAACTCGGCGTCGCCATCGCAGCGGCAAGGCGCGAATGGGCGAGCCTCATCGCCGGGCTGATTGCGGCGGCCGACCGCGACTCGCCCTTCCCGTGGGCG
Organism: Bauldia sp.; assembly: GCA_037200845.1. NCBI lineage: Bacteria > Pseudomonadati > Pseudomonadota > Alphaproteobacteria > Hyphomicrobiales > Kaistiaceae > Bauldia > Bauldia sp. The sequence continues at coordinate 609,015 of JBBCGQ010000001.1, read as the reverse complement.
GAGATCCAGCTCGAGGGAACGCTGGAGCACGAACTCGACGGCAACTCGGCGAGCACGGTCGAGGGCCTCTACGCGTCGGAGCTCGCGGGTGAGCGGCCGGTCGACGCCGCTGCCGGCCGCACTCTCCGCGGGCCGCATCGTTCCGACCTTCGCGTCCGCCACGGGCGGAAGCAGGTGGCAGCGGAGACGTGTTCGACCGGCGAGCAGAAGGCGCTGCTGATCGGGCTGACGCTTGCCGAGGCTCGCCTCACGGCGCAACTCACCGGCGAGACGCCGATCGTGCTGCTTGACGAAATCGCGGCGCATCTCGACGAGGTGCGGCGCGCGGCGCTGTTCGCCGTGCTCGACGATCTCGCCTGCCAGGCGTTCATGACCGGCACCGACGCCAATGTCTTCGCACCGCTCGGCGAGCGTGCCGAACGCTTCACGGTTCGCGAAGCAACGGTAACGCCAGCATGAGCGGCGACATGAAACGGGCGGCGGCGACGCTGAAGAGCGTGTTCGGCTACGACGCCTTCCGCCCCGGCCAGGCGGAGATCATCGAGGCGGTGCTCGCCGGCCGCGACGTGCTGGCCGTGATGCCGACGGGCTCGGGCAAGTCGCTGTGCTACCAGCTTCCCGCGATCCTCGACGGCGGGCTTACCGTCGTCGTGTCGCCCCTGATCGCGCTGATGCGCGACCAGGTCGGGCAGATGGCGAGCCTCGGCGTCGAGGCGGCAACGCTCAACTCGCACAACGATCCGCGCGACACCGATGCGGCGTGGGACCGGCTCGAGAATGGCACGCTGCGGCTTTTGTTCGTCTCGCCCGAGCGGCTGGCGATCGGCGGCTTCGCGGAGCGCCTGGCGCGCGCCGGGGCGCGGCGGCTGGCGATCGACGAGGCGCACTGCGTCTCGCAGTGGGGCCACGATTTCCGCCCGGAATACCGGACGCTCGCCGCCGCGAAGAAGGCGCTCGGCCGCCTGCCGACGCTGGCGCTGACCGCCACCGCGGACGACGCGACGCGCGCCGACATCGCGGCGCAACTGTTCGACAAGCCGCCGCTGTCGTTCCTGCATTCGTTCGACCGGCCGAACATCGATCTCCGCTTCGCCGCCAAGGATCGGCCGCGCGAGCAGATCGCCGATTTCATCGCCGGCCGCAAAGGCCAGAGCGGCATCGTCTACACCGCCTCGCGGGCCAAGGCGGAGAGCCTCGCCGCAAGTTTCGCCAAGCAGGGCCACCGCGCCCTGCCCTATCACGCGGGGCTCGATCAGTCGGTGCGCTCCGAAAACCAGGACGCGTTCCTGACCGAGGACGGCATCGTAATGGTCGCGACCGTCGCGTTCGGCATGGGCATCAACAAGCCGGACGTGCGCTATGTCGTGCACGCCGACATGCCGGGCGGCATCGAGGCCTACTACCAGGAGATCGGCCGCGCCGGGCGCGACGGGCTGCCGGCCGAGACGCTGACGCTCTACGGCGCCGAAGACATGGCGCTTCGCCGCCGGCAGATCGCCGAGAAGGAAATCTCGCCCGAGCAGCGGCGCATCGAGATGAAGCGGCTGTCATCGATGATCGACCTCTGCGAGTCGGCGCTCTGCCGGCGCCAGGCGCTGCTGTCGTATTTCGGCGAGGCCAGCGAGCGCTGCGGGCATTGCGATCTCTGCCGCGGCGAGGCGACCAACTACGACGCAACGATCGACGCGCAGAAGGTGCTGTCGGCGGTGGTGCGCACCGGCGAGCGGTTCGGCGCGGCGCATCTTGCCGACGTGCTCACCGGCGAGGCGACCGACGCGATCCGTCGCCACGGGCACGACTCGCTCAAGACTTTCGGCGTCGGCAAGGAGAAATCGAAGCGTGCCTGGCAGACCGTGGTGCGCCAGCTCTACGCCTCGGGCGCGCTGGCCGAGACGAGCGCCGAGCACGGCGGCTTCCGCATTACCGAGTCCGGCGTTGCGATCCTCAAGGGCAGCGAGAAGGTATCGCTGCGGCTCGTGGTCGAGACGGCGCGGCGGCAGTCGCGGCGCGAGCGCGGCGCGGCTATGGCGGAACTCGATGCGGCCGGCAACGCGCTGTTCGAGCATCTGCGCGCGTTGCGGCTCGAGATCGCGCGCAAGGAAGGCATCGCCGCGTATATGGTTTTTGCCGACCGGACGCTGATCGACATGGCCCGGCTGAGGCCGCGGAACGCCGACGACATGAAGCTCGTGCACGGTGTCGGCGAGGCCAAACTGGCGCGCTACGGAAGCCAGTTTCTGAAGGCGGTTGCCGCCTTTCCGGGCGCCTGAAAATCGGGGTCCAAAAACCCTAGGAATCCTGCCGATTCGGCTTAGCCGATTCGGGGCTAAATTCCTGAAAAACCCTCGAAATTCGGCCCCTTCGATGCTATATAAAACGCAGTGATTCTGGGGTCTGCATTTATCCGCGTTTGGCCCGCTCCGACGGCCCCGAAAACGCTCCCGTATCGAGATGGAATCCGGAATGAATGAGATGAAGCCTATCGCCGAGCGCGAGGCTGAATACGGCGCCGAGTCGATCAAGGTCCTCAAGGGCCTCGATGCCGTGCGCAAGCGGCCGGGCATGTACATCGGCGATACCGACGACGGCTCCGGCCTGCACCACATGGTCTACGAAGTCGTCGATAACGGCATCGACGAGGCGCTGGCCGGCCATGCCGACGCGGTGTCCGTGACGCTCAACTCCGACGGCTCGGTGACGGTGTGGGACAACGGCCGCGGCATCCCGACCGGCATCCACAAGGGCGAAGGCGTATCGGCAGCCGAGGTCATCATGACCCAGCTCCACGCCGGCGGTAAGTTCGACCAAAACTCGTACAAGGTTTCCGGCGGCCTGCATGGCGTCGGCGTCTCCGTCGTCAACGCGCTGTCGTCGAAGCTGACGCTGCGCATCTGGCGCGATGGCCACGTCCACGAGATGACGTTCACGGACGGCGTGCCCGACGCGCCGCTCAAAGTCGTCGGCGAATGGAAGGGGCGGAACGGCACCGAGGTGACCTTCACGCCCTCGCCCGAGACCTTCACGCACATCGAATTCGACTATTCGACGCTGGAGCATCGCCTGCGCGAGCTCGCGTTCCTGAACTCCGGCGTCAAGATCGTGCTGACCGACAAGCGCGGCGTCGAGCCGAAGACCGAGACGATGATGTACGAGGGTGGGCTGCAGGCCTTCGCCAAGTATCTCGACCGCGCCAAGAAGCCGATCATGAGCGCGCCGATCTATTTCCGCGCCGAGAAGGACGGCATCACCGTCGAGGTCGCGATGCAGTGGAACGACTCGTATCACGAGAACGTCCTCTGCTTCACCAACAACATCCCGCAACGCGACGGCGGCACCCATCTCGCCGGCTTCCGCGGCGCGCTGACGCGCCAGGTGACCAGCTACGCCGACAAGCAGGGCTCGACGCGCAAGGAGAAGATCGCGCTCACCGGCGACGATTGCCGCGAGGGCCTGACCGCCGTCCTGTCGGTAAAGGTTCCGGACCCGAAATTTTCCTCGCAGACCAAGGACAAGCTGGTTTCCTCCGAGGTGCGGCCGGTGGTCGAAAACCTCACCAACGATGGCCTCGGCACGTGGTTCGAGGAACACCCGGCGGAAGCGAAGCTGATCGTCGGCAAGGTCATCGAGGCCGCGACCGCACGCGAGGCGGCGCGGAAGGCGCGCGAGCTGACGCGGCGCAAGGGCGCGCTCGACATGGCCTCGCTGCCCGGCAAGCTGGCGGACTGCCAGGAGCGCGACCCGGCCAAGTCGGAACTGTTCATCGTCGAGGGCGACTCGGCCGGCGGCTCCGCCAAGCAGGGGCGCAACCGCGAGAACCAGGCCGTGCTGCCGCTGCGCGGCAAGATCCTCAACGTCGAGCGCGCGCGCTTCGACAAGATGATCTCGTCGGAGCAGATCGGCACACTGATCACCGCGCTCGGCACCAGCGTCGGCACCGACGAGTTCGATCCCGACAAGCTGCGCTATCACAAGATCATCCTGATGACCGACGCCGACGTCGACGGCGCGCACATCAGGACGCTGCTGCTCACCTTTCTCTACCGTCAGATGCGCCCGCTGATCGAGCGCGGCCATGTCTTCATCGCGCAGCCGCCGCTCTACAAGGTCAAGAAGGGCACGTCGGAGTCCTACATCAAGGACGAGCGCGCGCTCGAGGATTACCTGATCTCGACCGGCACGGCGGATTCGATCCTCAAGCTGTCGCGCGGCGACGAGCGCGGCGGGGCGGACCTCGCCGAGATCGTCAACGACGCGCGCGGCTTCGTCGGCGTGCTGAACGGCATCCACTCGCGCTACAACCGCTCGGTCGTCGAGCAGGTGGCGATCGCCGGCGCGCTCAACCCGCCGATCCTTTCCGATACGGCGGCGGCGGATACCGCGGCGGCGTATGTCGCCAAGCGGCTCGATCTGGTTTCCGACGATACCGAGCGGGGCTGGGTCGGCTCCTTCTCGCCCGACACCGGCTTCCGCTTCGAGCGCGAGGTGCGCGGCGTCAAGGAAGTCGCGGTTATCGACCCGGCGCTTCTGGATTCCGCCGACGCCCGCAAGCTCGACCAGTACACGCCGAAGCTCCAGCCGATCTACGGCAAGTTCGCCCGGCTGGTGCGCAAGGACGACGAGACGGTCGTCCACGGCCCGCGCGACCTCTACGCGGCGATCACCGGCGCCGGCCGCAAGGGCCTGTCGCTACAGCGCTACAAGGGGCTGGGCGAGATGAACGCCGAGCAGCTCTGGGAAACCACGCTCGACCCGGAAGCGCGGACGCTCCTGCAGGTGAAGATAAAGGAAGCCGACGACGCGGACGACCTGTTCGGCCGGCTGATGGGCGACGAGGTCGAGCCGCGGCGGGAGTTCATCCAGACCAACGCGCTGAACGTCGCGAATCTGGACGTTTAGGCAGGCGCAGGGCCTCTCCTCCCCTCACTGTCATCCTTCGGCGAGGCTGCAGGCCTCGACCGGAGGACCACTCGCGGCCTATCTCGGCGCGAGATGTGTGCTGAGACTGGTCCTCCGGTCGGCGCTGCGCGCCGCCGAAGGATGACAGCAGAGCGAGGGGTGACGGCGGCGCGACACCGCGCCCTTCCGATTTTTCTTGCGCCCGCGCCCCCTCGCCTCCACATCCATTCCCATGGCGCTGTACAATCTCAATTTCGGCGATCTCGGCTGGCGTGGGCGGCTCGGGGTTACGCTGGTTACCGTCCTTGGCCTCGCGGCGATAACCGCGTTGATCATCGCCTCGGTCGGGCTGTTCCTCATCCTGCTGCCGGTGGCGCTGGTCGCCGTGCTCATCGGGCGCTGGCGGATCAACAAGCTGATGGCGGCGGACGCGGCGCGGCGGAAGGCCAGCGCGCCGCGCGTCATCGACGCGGAATACACCGTCGTCAACGGCGATAAGCGTCAGCCCTAGGCGCGGTCGTAGTTGAGCAGGACGGCGCCCGTGTCGAACGGGCGGGCGCCGGTCAGCTTCCACCTGGTGCGGTCGTGGCCGCCCTGGAAGAGCGGCGTGCCGGCGCCGAGCGTCATCGGATTTACCAGCAGATGAAGGGCATCGACGAGGCCGGCGCGGAGGAACGCGTTGACCAGCGTCGCGCTGCCGAGGATCGTCAGGTCCTTGTCGGTCTCACGGCGCATGGCGGCGACGTCGGCGGCGAGGTCATCGCCGCGCGAGATGGTGACGCGGCCCCAATCGGCGTTCTGCAGCGTCTTCGAGTAGACGAACTTGCGCATAGCGGCGAGCTTCGCCGCTTCCGTCGGGTCAGCGGCAGATGACGTCCAGTAGCCGACCATGAACTCGTAGGTGACGCGGCCATAGATGAAGATGCCGCTCTGCATGTTCGGCTCGATGAAGTGGCGGAACAGATCCGCCGTCGGCTCCGGCGGCACGAATTCGCCGTTCGGCGCGGCGGCGAAGCCGTCGATGCTGATGAGGGACGATACGATGATCTTGCCCATGCTTGCCTCCGCTCAGTTCGCCAGCGAGCGGCCGAGCGCGTCGAGCAGATCCTTGGTGCCCTTCTCGCGGATGCCGGGATCGTCGAAGCCGTCGACATAGACGCCCTGCTCGGTCAGCTTGAGGCGCGTGCCGCTGCCTTCTGGCGTGAACTCGATGGTCGCCAGCGACACGGAGATGCGCTTGCCGTCGATGTCCATGTCGTAGGTGTAGATGATGCGCTGGTCGGGGATGATGTCCTGATAGGTGGCGCGGAACGAGATCACCGGCCCACCCTTCGGGCCGCCGATGCTGGTCTCAAGGCCGCCGACGCGGAAATCCAGCGTCTGCTTCTCGGTGCCCCAGCCGGCATCGGGCGGCGGGCCGAACCATTTCGCCTTGGCCTTGGGATCGGCGAAGGCGTTGAAAACGCGCGCCGGCGCGACGGGATAGACGCGCTCCAGCACGAACGTGGAGTGGGTGGCGGTGCGTTCGGTCATTTTCCTTTTCCCTTCGGTTCGTCTTCGGCAGCGAGGAACTCGCCCAGCCGATCGAGGCGGCGTTCCCACAATTGCCGACGTTCGCTGATCCAGCGTTCGGCCATCTGCAGTCCCTTCGGTTCGAGGCGACAGGTGCGGACGCGGCCGACCTTCTCGCTCTTCACCAGCCCGGATTCCTCCAGCACCGCGAGATGCTGGACGATCGCCGGCAGCGAGATGGCGAACGGCCTGGCGAGGTCGCTCACCGATGCGGGTCCACGCGACAGTCGCTCGACCATCAGGCGGCGCGTCGGCTCGGCGAGGGCGTGGAACATGCGGTCGATCGGCGTCGTCTGATAGTTAAGCATACACTTAACTATCTCGGTGCGCTGTCGCGGTCAAGCGGGGTGGAGTGCGACTAGGCTTCGGCCTTGCGCGGGCTGACGACGCGGACGACGGCGAGAATGATCAGCGCGATCGCGGCGCTGAAGGCGGCGAGCCAGGTGCCGGCGGCGGCGAGGCCGGCGGCGCCTGCCCACGAGAACGACACCAGCGCTTCGCCGAAGGTGGCGATGCGCGACGAGGTGTGGCGGCGGCGGAAGTGGCTGCGCTTGGCCTGGGCGCGGAACCAAAGCTGGATGCGGATGGTCGAGGCGCCGGCCAGCGCCAGGCCAGCGGCGGCGATCAGGGCGTGAAGCGGCGAGAGGAACACGATGCCGAGGACGAGCGGGCCGAGCGCGACCGCGACGGCGCCCATCACGGCCTCGACCTTGGCGCGCGTCACGGCGCCGGGCGCGACCGGGGCGGTGCGGACCAGCTCGGGCGCGTCCTCGCCGGAGATCGCCAGCCACGCCAGCGCGCCGGCGAGCTGGCCGCCGACCGTGACCAGCACCATGACGACGACCACCAGTATGCCGGCGGTGTCGCTGAAGTTTTGCGCCAGCAGCAGCGCGGGCGGCACGAGGTAGAGCAACTGGGTCAGCGTCTGCGACACCAGCCACGGATCGCGGCGGAGCAGCAGCCACTCCTTGCGCCGCATCGCCGCCGCCGGCGAAGCGGTGTGGAAGGCGCGGACGCGGCGCTGGCGGTGAACGGCGGGCAGATCGGTGGCGGCCAAGGAATGCTCGCCGAGGCGCGGTGCGAAGATGAGGATGACCAGCGCTAGGATCACCAGCGCGGCGACCAGGACGACGGCAAGCGCGGGGAAATTGCCGAGCGCGGCGCGGGCGGGAAGCCAGAGCCAGCTCGATGCGTCGGGGGCGGCGGCGACCATGTCGTCGGACGCGACGAAGGCGCGGCGCGTGACCGAGCCATAACTGAGGATGGCGACGACCTGGATGCCGATGGCAAAGGCGGCGCCGATGACCGCGGCAACGACCTGCGCGACGAGGCGCGTGCGGCGTGGCCCCAGAACGCGGAACAGGACGAGCGTGATCGCCACGGCCAGCGCGGCGGCGAAGATGCCGATCGACAGCGCCACGCCATAGGCGGCGAGCCAATGCGGCCCGCCGATCAGCGCCAGCGTGTCGATGACGGGCGCCGACAATGCCAGCGCCATCAGCGCGACGAGCAGCGCGTTGGTGGCGATGCGCATGGAGAACAGGCGGAGCGAGGTGAGCGGCGACGACAGAACCAGATCGAGATCGCCGCGCGAATAGAGCGTGCGGGTGACCGATTCCATTGCCTGGCTGAGCAGCAGCGAGGCGAACAGCAGCAGGATCAGCGAGGTCGTCACCAGCGTCGATTTGTCGGCGGCGAGGTGCGCCGTGCCGAACTGCGAGATGACGGCGTAGGCCGGCAGATGCAGGAGGAGACCGACGACGGTGAGGATGATCGCGGCGACGCCGAGGCGGCGGCGATTGCCGGCAGTGAGCATCGCCTGCCAGTCACGCCACGACAGGCGCAGCTCGTGGCGGGCGAGGAAGCTTAGCGAAACCTCGCGCGGCGCGCTCATGCCGCGGCGCTGTCGCCGACGAGGGTGAGGAACACGTCCTCGAGGCTGCCGCCGCGGCCGGCGCGCAGGCGCAGCTCGGCGAGGTTGCCCTCGGCGACGAGGCGGCCGTTGGTGAGCACGCCGATCCGCTCGGCCATGCGCTCGGCGACTTCCAGGATGTGCGTCGTCATGATGACCGTGCCACCGGCCTTGACGCGCGCCTGCAGCAGGTCCTTGACCTGGCGCGCCGTGCCGGCGTCGAGGCCGGTGAGCGGCTCGTCGAGGATGATCAGCGATGGATCGTGGACGAGCGCGCCGGCGAGCGCCACCTTCTGGCGCATGCCGCGCGAGAAGCCCTCGCAGCGTTCGTCGGCGTGAGGACGCAGGCCGAGCCAGTCGATCAACTGGTTGGCGGTCGCCTCGGCCTTTTCCGACTCGACGCCCCACAGGCCGGCGACGAATTCGAGATATTCCAGCGGCGTCAGCTTGTCGTAGATCATCGGCTCGTCGGAGACCCACGCCATCTGGCGCTTGGCGGCGACGGGATCGGCGAGCGCGTCGATGCCCTGCACCTTGATGCTGCCGTCGTCGGGACGGAGAAGACCGACGACCATGCGGAGCGTCGTGGTCTTGCCGGCGCCGTTCGGGCCAAGCAGGGCGTAAAACTCGCCGGCGCGGACGGTCAGGTCGAGATGGTCGACGGCCGGGCGGTCGAAGGTCTTGGCAAGCCCGCGGAGTTCGAGGGCGGGAGCGATGGCGTTCATGGGGAGCCTTCAGCCGGTGCGGGCCGCTTCTGGGCTATATGGGTCAGGTTGAGGGCGGGTAAATTCGAACGTGAGGATTCTCACCCTCACCGCTCATCCCCGCGAAAGCGGGGGGCCGTGGCGACGGCAGTAACGCGCCAAAGGATGGTCGCGCCGTGGGCTTTCGCTGGAGCGTGAGTCCCCGCTTTCGCGCGGACGAGCGGAGGGAGCTTACAGCGGCGCGATATACTTTCCGTATACCCAGCCGGACTGCCAGTTGCCGTTTCCGACCGGATCGACCCAGGCCTCGCACCACAGGTAGCGCACGGCTGATGCCTGCTGATCCTTCGGCCAGCCGTTGATGTTGTCGAGCTTCAGGCCGCCGGTGCATTTGCCGGTCAGGCTGAGCGGCGTGGCGTTGGGGTAGCCGACGAGGATATCTGCGCCGGAAGTCGGCGCGGCGCGGACGTTCAGCACGTCCCAGCTTTCGACGTTGGCGACCTGCCAGCCGAAGAATTCGGCATGGGCGGGGACGGCGGCCGCGACGAGGCCGGCGAGGGCGAGAAACGCGATGCGGCTCATGGTCTGTCTCCCTGTTCGTGCACCACAATCGGGCGCGGCGGCTGAACCGCAACTGAACGGGCGGTGGACGGTTCTCCGGCCGTACGTAGGATGCACTGACGGAAGCAAACCACGGCGGGGGGAAGCATGGCAGCGATCAGGATCACAGGCGGGTGCCAGTGCGGCGCGGTGCGCTATGCGCTCCATGCCGCGCCGACCCACCCCAACATCTGCTATTGCCGCATGTGCCAGAAGCAGTTCGGCAATATTTTCGGGGCCTTCGCCGGCGTGCGCACGGAGGAGTTCGCAGTCACCCGCGGCGCGCTCGCGTGGTTCCAGAGCTCGGACAGCGCTCAGCGCGGGTTCTGCCGCGATTGCGGCACTCCCCTCGCCTATCAGTTTCACGACCGCCCGCGCATCTCGGTGTCGCTGGGCTCGCTCGACGAGCCGGAGCGGATCAAGCCGGAGCACCAATACGGCGTCGAAGGACGCGTGTCGTGGATCGCGGAGATACTGACGCTGCCCGAGACAATGACCGGCAGCGACGACGCGCCGGAACGCTACGAGCGGATACGGCGGACCAACCGCCAGCACCCGGACCACGACACGGCGGTATGGCCGCCGGCGAGCTAGGCGCGGCGATCGAGTCTTCGGACGCGGCGGATGTCGGGGAACCACCACGCCCACAATCCGGCGACGGCAAGCGTGCCGATGCCGCCCATGACGACGGCGGGGACGACGCCGATGAGGGCCGCCACCGTGCCGGCGCGGAATTCGCCGAGCTCGTTCGACGCGCCGATGAAGACGGAGTTCACCGCGTTGACGCGGCCGCGCACCTCGTCCGGCGTCCAGAGCTGGAGCAGCGTCTCGCGGATGTAGACGCTGATCATGTCGGCGGCGCCGGCGAGCGCCAGCGCCAGCGCGGAAAGCCAGACCGAGCGCGAGAGGCCGAAGACGAGGGTGAAGACGCCAAAGAAGGCGACGGCGGTGAACATCAGCACGCCGGCGCGATCGCGCACCGGACGGAGCGTCAGGTAGCCGGCCATGAGGATCGCGCCGAAGCCGCTCGCCGAGCGCAGCACGCCGAGGCCCCACGGGCCGGTGACCAGGATGTCGCGGGCGTAGGCGGGCAGCAGCGCGACGGCGCCGCCGAGCAGCACGGCGAACAGGTCGAGCGAGATAGCGCCGAGCACGACCTTCTCGTGCCAGACGTAACGGAAGCCGGCGACGACCGTGGTCCACGTGCGCGGCTCCGACATCGTCTTCTGCGCCGGCTTCGGGACGAGCGCGATGAACACCGTAGCGCCGACGAAGAAAAGGAACGCGACCGAATAGGCGACGCCCGGGCCGATGCCGTAGAGCAGGCCGCCCACCGCCGGGCCGACAATGTTGGCCACCTGCCAGGAACTCGTCGACAGCGCGATGGCGCTCGCCAGATCCTGCGGCGGTACGAGATTGGGGACGAGGGAGGACGACGCGGGGTTCATGAAGGCGCGCGAAACGCCGAAGACGAAGAGCAGCGCGAAGATCCAGGTCGGCGTGATCAGGCCCGAGACGGTGAGCACCAGCACGGTGCCGGCGACGAGCGCCTCGGCGAGCTGGCCGAGACCCATGATGGCGCGGCGATTGTAGCGGTCCGACACGTTGCCGGTGACCAGCACGAGCAGCAGCGCGGGCAGAAACTGGACGAGGCCGACGAGGCCGAGGTCGAGCGGATTCGAGGTCAGCGCATAGATCTGCCAGCCGATCGAGACGCTGACGATCTGGATGGCAAACGTGGCGAGGAAGCGCGCAATCCAGAAATTGCGGAAGCCGACGTGGCGGAAGGCGCTCCGCGTCGCGCTGTCCTCCGGGTTGGGCAATGGCGGCGGCACGGCATGGGCCGGGCTCCAGGCGTCGCTCACGGGTGTTGCTCTTAGTGGAAATGGGCCGGAAACCGGCTGTGGCGCGCGCTTTCTACGCGATTGGGTTTGGCGGCGCTACTGGGGCGGAGTTTGTTGCGGCACACCCCTCCCCAAAACGCCTTCGGCGTTTTGACCCTCCCGCAAGGGGAGGGTTCAAGCGGAGTTCAGGTCTTCCAACGAGTCGAGCCCTCCCCTTGCGGGAGGGCCAAAACCGCATCGCGGTTTTGGGGAGGGGTGTCTCTCCTGCCCTCGGCTCGCTAGTTATCCAGCCGATCCGTGAACCAGCGCGTCAGTTCAATCCAGACCTGGTCCTTCTCGGCCTGGTCCTCGACGCCGTGCTCGATGTTCGGGTTGTCGTTCACCTCGACGACGAAGATGCCGTGCGGCGTCTGCTTGATATCGACGCCGTAGAGGCCCTGCCCGATCAGTTGCGCGGCGCGCAGGCCGATGTCGACGACCTCGGGCGGCGCCTCGGACAGCGCGATGGTGTTGTGCGCGCCCTCGATCAGGTGGCCGTCGGCGCCGTGCTTGACGATCTGCCAGTGCTTCTTGGCCATCATGTACTGGCAGACGAAAATCGGTTTGCCGCCGAGCACGCCGACGCGCCAGTCGAACGTCGTCGGCATGAACTGCTGGGCGAGCAGCAGGTCGGTGTCCTCGAACCATTCCTTAGCCAGCGTGTTCAGTTCGGCGACGTTGTCGACCTTCTTGACGCCGCGCGAGAAGGACGAGTCGGGCACCTTCAGCACCATCGGGAAGCCGAGCTCGTCGGCGGCGCGCGTCAGGTCGTGCATGCCGGCGAGGATGACGGTCGGCGGCACGGCGATGCCGTTAGAGGTCATCAGCTCGTGCAGGTAGATCTTGTTGGTGCAGCGGATCATCGAGATCGGGTCGTCGATGACCGGCATGCCTTCCTGCATGGCGCGGCGAGCGAACCGGTAGGTGTGGTCGTCGATCGACGTCGTCTCGCGAATGAACAGCGCATCGAACTCGGCGAGGCGCGGCAGGTCGCGGCGCGTGATCGGCTCGACTTCGACGCCGAATTTTTCGGCAATGCGCGACCAGTGCTTGAGGCTGGCGAGGCTCGAAGGCGGCAGTTCCTCCTGCGGATTGTAGAGGACCGCGAAGGAATAGCGCGGCGTGGCGCGATCCTTCTTCGATTTCCACTCGCGCGTCGTGTGGTTGTGGAGCGCGGCGTGGAAGTCGACCAGCTCCTCCGGCGTCAGTCTGGTGATCGACAGCGCTGCCAGCTTCTTGATCTGCGGGCGGCCGCCGTTCTCGATCGTGACTTCCAGCACCGGGCAGCGGAACCAGTCGAACAGGAGGCGGCCGAAGCGATCGAAGCGATGGTCGGCGATGGTGCCGAAATAGGAGAGCAGCCGATGCGGCGTGGTCTTGTCTTCGGCGGCGGCGAGGGCCTTCGACAGCGAGTCGTCGAGCTCGGGCAGCGCCTGGGCGTAAAGCTGGCGGGCGCCGAGGTCGACCATCGTCTCGACCGAGGGCATGACGCGATGGCCGCGCGCCTCGGCGAGCAGCGAGCAGTAGTAGCCGCGGCTCTGATAGTTGAACGAGCGCGACAGGTTGATCATCTTCGGGCGCGAGCCGCGGAAGAGATTGGTGCGCGCCAGGTAATCCTTGGTGGTGATGACCTTGTGCGGCGTGTCGGCGTTCGGAAAATCGCGCGGCGAGTCGACGAGGATGACCCAGTCGGCCACGGTCACTTGCTCCGCCTCTTGCGCACCGTCGCCAACGTCTTCTCGTAGCGCAGCGCGTCAGTGCCATCGGCGTAGTAGTCGGCGTAGCGCCCGATCGGCGTGAAGCCGCGGCGCTCGTACAAGCTTATCGCGGCGGCGTTGTCTTCGCGCACTTCGAGCCTCAGCACATCGCACCCGCGATCGCGCGCGACCGACAGGGCATCGGCGAGGAGGCTTGCGCCCACACCGGCACCGCGGTGCCTGTCATCGACAGCGATGGAATAAAGGCGGGCGACCAACGAACCCTTCCGGAACAGAACCAGATGGTAGCCCTGAAGTTCCCCGCGCTTGACGGCGACGCGAAGGCTCGCGCTCGGTCCGTCGATGAGGCGCCTGAGACTGCGGCGGGCGATGCGGTCGGATGCGAAAGACCGCGCCTCGAGCGCCTGGAGACCGTCAAGGTCTGCGTCTTCCGCGTCACGTATCTGCACGCCCGATACCGGCCACCGGCCAGCGACTCGGCTGACCGGGCGCGATGTTGACGCCGAATCCCGGCAAAACTCAAGAAATATGGCGTCGCGGCTGTGCGCTATGCGCTATGGCGACGGGCGAGACGCCCGGCCGGCCCTGCCGACGGGGTTCATTCGGGGCGCGCAATCCTCTAAACGACATCGGCCGAGCCCTCCGGAGATGCCATGACCGCGACTGCTTCCGACGCCGCGCCGCCGCGCGGTGCCTTCTGGCCCGCCTTCGCCGCCCTGCTGGGCGGCGCCGTCGCCATGGGTGTCTCGCCGATCTTCGTCCGCCTTGCCGACGTCGGCCCCTTTGCCTCGGCCTTCTACCGCGTGTTCCTCGCGCTTCCGGTTCTCTACGCCTGGATGCGGGTCGAGGAGGCGCGGGCGCCCTCCCCCGACCTGTCGCCGCGCTTCTCGGGGCCGATCGTCGCCACCGCGCTGTTCTTCACGGCGGACCTGTTCTTCTGGCATCTCGCCATTCTCAACACGACCGTCGCCAACGCCACCTTCTTCGCCACCACGGCGCCGGTCTGGGTCGTGATCTTCGGCTGGCTGGTCTATCGCCGGCGCGTCTCGGCGGCGGCGCTTGGCGGGCTGGGCCTCTGCCTGCTCGGCGGGCTGGCCCTCATCGGCCAGTCGTTTGCCCTCGCCCCGGAGCGGCTGGTCGGCGACGGTCTGGCAGCGGCGACCGCGGTGTTTTTCGGCGGCTATTTTCTGGCGGTCGAGAAGGCGCGCGAGCGCCACCGGGCGGCATTCGTGACTTTCTACATGAGCGTCATCACGACGGTCCTGCTGGCGGTGGTTGCGCTGGGCGCGCAATTTTTTCTCGGGCAGCGTTTCCTGCCGATGGACTTTCGCGGCTGGGCGATCCTGATCGCGCTTGCCTGGGTCAGCCACGCCGGCGGCCAGGGGCTGCTGACCGTGGCGCTTGGCGCGCTGCCGGCGATGTTTTCCTCGCTCGTCATTTTCCTCGAGGCGCTGGCCGCCGCAGGGCTCGGCTGGCTCATCCTCAGCGAGCGGGTGACGCTGCTCCAGGCGGTCGGCGGCCTCGTGATCGTCGCCGGCATCTGGATTGCGCGGCCGCGCGAGCGCAAGCCCGATATCGGCGAGGCGGCGCTGTGAGCCAACGCCGCGCCGCCCGGTTTGCCAAGTATGGGGGCCGGCGGGCATAAATCCCCGCCCCGCCCCTCTTCTCAGGATCAGACCCATGGCTGCCCTCGTCATTCCCGACCTCGCCGGCAAGCGCGTGCTCATCACCGGCGCCTCGACCGGCATCGGCGCGGTCGTCGCCAAGGCTTTCGCGGCGCAGGGCGCCAAAGTCGCGCTCCACTACAACGCCAGCCGCGAGGCGGCCGAGGCGGTGGCGGCCGAGATCAAGAGAGCCGGCGGCAGCGTCGTGCTCGTTCACGGCGACATGGGGAGCGCGGCGGGGAGCCGGGCGGTGGTCGACGACGCCGCCAAGGCGCTCGGCGGGCTCGACGGCCTGATCAATAACGCCGGCGGCATGCTCGGGCGGAAGCCTATGGGCGAGATCACCGACGAGCACTACGACAACGTGATGGACCTGAACGCCCGCTCGGTGTGGGTCGCGACGCAGGCGGCGGTCCCGCATCTCAAGCAGGCGGGCGGCGGCTTCATCATCAACACGAGTTCGGTCGCGGCGCGCTCGGGCGGCGGCGGCGGCTCCGTGCTCTACGCCTCGTCCAAGGGATTCGTGTCGAGCATGACGCACGGCCTCTCGAAGGAATTCATCGGCGCCAGGATCCGCATCAACGCGGTGGCGCCGGGCGTCATCGACACGCCGTTCCACGAGCGCTACTCGAATGCGGAGCAGATGAAGTCGATGATCGCGACGATCCCGCAGGGACGCACCGGCACCGCCGAGGAATGCGTCGGCGCGTACCTGTTCCTCGCCTCGGAGGCATTGTCGAGCTACGTCGTCGGGCAGGTGATCGAGGTCAACGGCGGGCAGTTGATGCCGTAGCGCATCGCTGCTTTTACGGCAGCACTTCACGCCGCGCGCGGATGTCTCCGACTTCCTGCTCGATCCTGGCGCGGTAGTCCTTGAGCGAGCCGTTCAGCGCCATGCCGATCGCCTCGCCCAGCGCGCGCGCCGTATCGATGCGCGACAGGAAGACGTAGTCGGCGCCGGCGGCGTAGATCTCGTCGCTCTCGGCGATGGTCACCGCGTTGGCGATGATGATGGCGCCCGGGTTCAGCTTGCGCACCGCGCCGACGATGCGCTTGTTGCTGGTGCCGCGGATCAGGTCGTCCGGCACCGTCGAGACGACGACGCGGGCGCGGTCGATGCCGGCGTGGTGCAGCGTGTCGGGGTTGGACAGATCGCCGTATTCGACGTGAGCGCCGACGGCGCGGATGCGGTCGTGCAGCGTCACCGCGAAGTCGACGACCAGCGTCTCCTTGACCAGCTCCGGGTCGTCGCGGGCGATGTCGTGGAGCAGCGAGGAAGCGACGCGGTGGAAGCCCAGCAGCGCCAGGCGCCACTCCTTGTCGTCGACCTTGTCGGCAGCGGGCGGATCCTTGAAACCGAGGCGGCGGAGCGTCGGCGCGAGGGCCGCGTGGATGCGGTAGGCGTTGCGATAGAGCGGCGTCGTCGCCAGCGCGGTCAGCACGAAGGCAAAGACGATGGCGCTCGACAGGTCGCGCGACAGGTGGCCGAGATCGGAGCCGAGGAAGGCGATGACCAGGCTGAATTCGGAAATCTGGGCCATGCGCACGGAGGTGACCTCGGCGTTCCGCTGGTCGAGGCCGTTGAAGTAGAGCAGCGGGAAGACGATGAGCTGGCGGGCGGCAATGGCGGCGATGGCGATGCCGACAGCGAGGATCAGCACGCCGACGCCGGAAGGCTGCGGGATCGACAGGCCGAGACCGACGAAGAACAGCGTGACGAAAAAATCCTTCACCACGCTGACCTTGGTGCTGATCTCGATCGAATACGGCAGGCTGGCGATAGTGGCGCCGGCGATCAGCGCGCCCATGCCGGAGCCGACGGCGAGATGCGTATGCAGGCCGGCCGAAATCTCGAGCAGCCAGTCGAAGCTGGCGCCGAGGAAGACGATGGCGAAGCACCAGGCGAGCGCGCCCACGAGGATGATCTCAGGCACCTTCGCGATCCAGCGGAAGGCGACGGGGAACAGCGTACGCGCGCACAGGAACGTCAGCCCGGCGAGGATGGCGATGCCGACGAACGATTCGAGAATCGACAGGAACTCGGGATGCTCGAGGCTCGGCTGGATGACAATGATGACGATCGCCCAGACGTCTTCGATGACGAGCAGGCCGAGCGCGACACGGCCGGGAACGGTGTCGAGTTCGAACGCCTCCTGGAACAGCTTGACGACGAGCAGGGTCGACGAGCCGCCGATGACGAGGCCGACGTAGAGCGGACCGAGAGGCCCGAGCAACCCGCCGAGGCCGAGCAGCGCGAGGCCCTGTGCGACGATGAAGCCGAACAGGATGATCAGCGGATACTGCACGAGACCGGTGAGGATGATCGTGCGGCCGCTCGAGATGATCTTGCCGACGTCCATCTCCAGGCCGATGACGAAGAGCAGGAGGACGAAGCCCAACTCGGCGATGGTGTCGATGTTGGCGCTGTCGGTGACCAGCTTCAGCGCCAGGGGGCCGGCGATGATGCCGGCCAGGATGTAGCCGGCGATGGCCGGGAACTTGATGCGCGAAAATACGATGGCGAGCAGGCCGGACAGGAAAATGCCAATGCCCATGTCGTGGACGAGTGGCGGCAGGGCGCCCTCGGCGGCAAAAGCCGGCGTCCCCGCCGAAAGCGCCAGCATGGCGGCGGCCGTCCCGGCCAGTACCGCCCTTCCTGCACGCCTGATCATCAAATCTGTTCCAGCTCGAACGGCACGACGGAATCGCCCGTGCGCCACCATCGTTCGGGCGCCCATCGCCGGTCAAGCTTGGGCTGAAATCTTGGTATCCGGCGTCACAGGGCCGGATTGTCGGAGGGCGGCGGTTACGGTATCAGAAGCCCAGGCACCCGTAGCTCAGCTGGATAGAGCGCTGCCCTCCGAAGGCAGAGGTCACAGGTTCGACTCCTGTCGGGTGCGCCAATCGTTCCGCCGGAACAAAGCTGGGCACTCCGGCCGGAGTGCCCCCGCCACCCATAACCAGCCGTTCCAGAACCGTCCGCCTTCCGTGCATACGGATTTCCGTGTCGTCCACTTCTACGTTGTCGATGACGGCGCGCAGATAGGCGCGGCGGAAGGCCGTATCCCCTGAAGGACTTTGCTGCGCATCGTCGCGACGAAGGCTGCAGTCTTTTCTTCGGTGACCTTCGCGTCGGGCCGCATTTCAGGCCCGGCGTTGCGTCGTCGGACGATGTGGTTTAATTTTGCAACTTCGAGCGGCACGCGGGAGAAGCGTATGAAAAGCAAGACCGGACGCCGAGGCGCCAATTGCGGTATCGCGCGCGCGCTCGGCGTCGTCGGCGACCGATGGTCGCTGCTGATTATCCGCGACGCATTCGGCGGGAAGGAGCGCTTCGGAGAGTTTCAGAAAGGTCTCGGCTTGGCGAAGAACATCCTGTCATCCCGCCTCAAGAAGCTCGTTGCGGAGGGCATCCTCCATACGGTTCCGGACAGCGAGGAATCGACCTTCAAATCTTATGTCCTGACGGAGAAAGGTGAGCGGCTCGGGGTCGTGCTCGCCGCGCTCTGGCAGTGGGGCGAGCAGAATTGCTTCGCCAAAGGCGAGGTCACCCAGACGCTTGTCGACCGACGTACTAACGAGCCTCTCGCGAGGATTTCGCTGAAGACCGCGACAGGCCGGTCGCTCTCTCCGCGCGACGTCAATCTGATCGCCAGAGATGCTGCGCAGCCGCGGGTGGGCCGTTAGGCCGGTAGCAGGTGCGGACCAGGCCCCGAGGCTCGCCGTATCCGTCGATCGGGCCGACGCCGCTATTTCGCGGCGCGCTGCTGAGGTGGCTGCTTGGCGGCGTGGGCCCCGCCCCACAGCGATCCCGGATTCAGCCGGTTGGGATAGAGAGCCAGCATCCGCTGGTAGAGTTCGAGCGCGGTCGCTGTCTCGCCGTCAAGGCGATCGAAGTCCTCGATATAGCGGTGCGTCGCCGCAATGTGGCGGGGATCATTGTCGGGGTCGAGGGGCCCGTGGCCGACGACGACGACCTTCGGCTTCAGCGCGGCGATCCGGTCGATCGCCGCCAGCCAGGCGATCCTGCCGTCGTGGTTGGATTCGGCAAGAAACGGATGAGTCTCGTTGTAGATCGCGTCGCCGGCGACCACCATGTGGAGGGATGGCACATAGACGGAGGTGGTGTCGTTGGTGTCGGTGTGTCCGGTATCGACGACGCGGAACTCCCGCCCTTCAAGATCGAATACGTCGCCTTTCAGAGGGCTCGCCACCGTCAGCCGCGCGGGTATCTGTCCCGGCCAGCGCGGCTCCAGGTAGGTGGCGATGAACTCGGGAGACGTCATCATCTGCATCGCCTTCACCACGTTCGGACGGGCGATGGCCCGGGCGTGGGGGAAGCGCGCCAGAATCTGCGTCAGGCCGAAGAAATGATCGGGGTGCGCATGGGTGAGGTAGACGGTGCGCAGCGTCTTTCCCTTGGATTCGATCCAGTCGGCAAGCTCCGCAGTCTGCTTGTCGCTCAGGAACGTGTCGACCAGAAGGGCGTCGCGGTCACCCCAGAACAGCGTCGCGGTATTGGCGACCCAAGCCAGTTGCTCCTTGCCGGCAGGAACGCCCTGTGTGGCGCTCTCGCGGCTGCGGATGAACAGCTCCCAATGCAATGGCTGGGAAGAGGAATCGCCTGCGGTCATGGATCGCCTCATCTGGTTGCATAACTAAACCATACAGACCATAAGCCACTAAGTTTCGTTTTGCAACCAGTACGGCCGTCGCCTCGATCTCGACCAGAACGTCGGGCGACATCCCCGGTCCCGCCACGCGAAGTACGACGATGACCGGCGGGTTGGGCCGTTTGCCCCAGCGCTTCATCCACGCTTCGAAGCCCGGCCAAATATCCGCGTCTCCCTTCACGTAGATGCCGAGGCGCGCGAGGTCTTCTGCTACGGAGCTTCTCGACGGGCTGACCGCCAGGCCCGATGATCCTGGAAATCTATTGGTGCAACAATCACATAGCGGTGCCCAGTTTCATCTCGCCGGGTGCGCCACCTAACTCTCCGCCAGATTTCCACCGCCTAAGGCGCCATCGCCCGCTTGATCAGTCAATATGCCGATCAGGGCTTCGGGAAATCGGTGCTCAGGCTCAACTCCTGCCATGCATCGAAGTTCTGCCGAAGCGCCACGAGCCGAAGCTGTGCGGCCTGATAGGCATCGGATCCGAGGAGCAGCCTCAGGGGCGGCTCCGCGGCGTCAACCGCGTTGATGATCGCGGCGGCGGCCCGTGCGGGGTCGCCCGGCTGCGAGCCGGAATTTGAGCGAGCGGCTGCACGACGCGCTCCGGCCGTTGCCGCATAGTCGTCGATCACCGTCCTCGATTCGACCATCGAGCGGCCCGCCCAATCGGTGCGGAAACGGCCCGGCTCGACGATCGTCACCTTGACGCCGAGCGGAGCGACTTCCATCGCCAGCGATTCCGAGAAGCCTTCAACCGCGAATTTGCTGGCGTGATAGTAGCCGGTCGCCGGGAAGGCCATGAGGCCGCCGAGAGAAGACACATTGACGATGTGGCCGCTGCGCCGGGCGCGCATGCCCGGCAGGACGTAGCGGGTCAGTGCAAAGAGACCGAACACGTTGGTCTCGAACTGCCGGCGGACCTCCGCGCTCTCGCCTTCCTCGATGGCGGAAAAGTATCCATACCCCGCGTTGTTCACGAGCACATCGATGCGTCCGAAGTGCGCTTCGGCGTCGGCGACGGCCTTCTTCAGCATTGCCTCGTCG
This sequence comes from Bauldia sp., assembly GCA_037200845.1. Taxonomy (NCBI): domain Bacteria; kingdom Pseudomonadati; phylum Pseudomonadota; class Alphaproteobacteria; order Hyphomicrobiales; family Kaistiaceae; genus Bauldia; species Bauldia sp. The sequence continues at coordinate 588,348 of JBBCGQ010000001.1, read as the reverse complement.
GTGACGTCGAGCGTGACGACGAAGGCGTTATCCTTGTGCTGCTGGGCCAGGTCCTGAACCTGAGCCGGATTGCGGGCGGTGAGAACAACTTTGTCCCCCTGTTCGAGGACCTTGGTGGCCAGCTCGCGGCCGAAGCCCGTCGAGCAGCCTGTGATGAACCAAACTTTCTTCGACATGTGCGGACCCTTCTTCTTGCGATCGCCACAGCCGGAGGCGCGTTTCTCGACACCGATGTTGCAGTCTCGATTGTCGAGTTGAGCCGGCCGGCCGCCGATCAACGTGCCCGACGTTGCCATCGGCGATGGCTTGCCAGCTAGAAAGGATGGCGCCAATCCTTTGCACGATACTATCAAGTTTGGTAAGAACGTGTTGCCTCTGGCCGGCGGGGGATGGCACACCGGGGCGAAGGAGTGGCGCCATGCACGAGCTTCTGGAACAGATGTGCGAAGTGGCCGATCGGCATGCGAAGGAGGCGCGATCGCCGACGAGCATTCCGGGGCTGACGCTCTACAACATACGCAAGAGCGTCCACGTAATGCATGTGCTCTATAATCCCCGCATCTGCATCATTCTGCGCGGCAGCAAGACCGTGAGCCTAGGCGACGCGCCGTTCCATGCCGACGCTGCCACCTTCCTGCTCGTGACCGTCGATATTCCGGTTGCCTCGCGCGTCTTCGTCTCCGGCGACGGTCGATCGTACCTGTCGCTGACTCTCGACCTCGACCGCGGAGTGCTGGCGGAAATCATGCAGAAGCTTCCGCTGCGCCCGATGCCGGCGATGCCACCGGCCGGACTGGCCGCCGCGCGGGTGAGCGACGAACTCCTCGAGCCGTTCGCGCGGCTGCTGAACATCCTCGATCGCCCGGACGAGATCGAGTTTCTGCGGCCGCTGATCGTACGGGAAATCCACTACCGCCTGCTCAAGAGCGGTCTTGCAGATCCGCTGGTGCAGTTCGTCATGAGCGGGTCGCACCTTTGGCGCGTCGGCAAGGCGACGAGCTGGATCAAGGCGCACTACAACGAACCGATGAGCATCGATGGATTGGCCGAGCTCGCCGGCATGAGCGTCACGTCATTTCACCGGCACTTCAAAGCGGTGACGCTGATGACGCCTTTCCAGTACCGGACTCAGGTTCGGCTGCAAGAAGCGCGGCGGATGCTGCTCGGCGATCACGCGACGACCGGCACTGTCGGCGTCGCCGTCGGCTACGACAGCCAGTCCCAGTTCAGCCGCGAATACAAACGCATGTTCGGCGCGCCACCGGCGACCGATGCCGCGCGGCTCATGGGCGCTGCCTGATCCGTTGCAGGAATGCAGGGTCAGAAAATCAGCAAGGCTTCGCGATAGCATCGGGCTGCGTCGATGCCCGCAACAGCTTGCGTCGAATGGTCCGGCCAAGTTGCCCCTGCCTTAACGCAGTATCCACTCGTGCTCGACGGCGTTGTGGATCTTCCAGGTCCGCACCGGGCCGGCCATGACGTTCAGGTAGTAGAGATCGTAGCCGTGAACGGTGGCGACGGGGTGATATCCCTTCGGCACGAGACTGACGTCGCCGTCCTCGATCAGCATCACCTCATCGAGACTGCGGTCATCCGTGTAAACGCGCTGGAAGGCGAAGCCCTGCTGCGGATTGAAGCGGTGGTAGTAGGTCTCCTCCAACTGGCTCTCGCGCGGCGGATCGCTGGTGTCGTGCTTGTGCGGCGGGTAGGACGAGGTATGACCGCCGGGCGTGATGCACTCGACCACGAGCAGGGATTCGGCCGGCTGGTCCTCCGGAAGGATGTTGGTTGCAAAGCGCGTGTTGGTGCCTTTGCCGCGCGTCAGCACCCCGACATCGCCGGGGCCGATGACGCGCGCCGGCAGCGAGCCCTTGCTGCCGGGCGCCGAGCACACGGCGATTTCGCAGGCCGTGCTCGCGGTCAGCTCCCATTCGCTGCCACCGCCGACATAGACCGAATGGGGTCGCCCGGCGAACGGCGACATGCGTTCGCCGACCAGGCCGAAATCGCGACCGCCTGCCTTTACCCTGCCTCTCCCGGCGACGAACACCAGGCAGACCTCGCGGTCGCCGGTCGTTGCTTTCACCGTTTGCCCGGGCGCAAGAAGATGCACGTCGAAGCCGACGTAGGTCCATCCGGCGCTCGCCGGTGTGACGTGCTGGACGAGGCCGGATTTCCCCGAAGGTTTCAGCAGGAGGTTCATGCCGCGACTACCGGCCGCTTGTCTTTCGCGCCTTCGAGTTTGGGATGGCGCGTGTGCCAGTCGGTGACCTGCTGGTAGGCGTGACCGGCGCGCAGCAGCAGGTCCTCGGCAAGGTGGCGGCCGACGAGCTGGAAGCCGACCGGTACGCCGCGCTTGTCGAAGCCGCCGGGGAGCGTGACGGTCGGGCTGCCGGTGATGTTGAACGTCGAGGTGAAACGGATGAAGCCGGCGATGTCCTCGAGCGGACCCTCGGTCATCGCGGTCCACTCGGCATTGGTCGGCGACCGTGTCGGGATCGCCGGAACGATCAGCAGGTCGACCGTCTCGAAGATGTCCGCGATGCGGCCATTGAAGGCCAGGCGTCGCTGCATCGCCTTGCCGAGGCTGAGGGCATCGACGTCGGCGAAGCTTTCCAGAATCGCGGCGAACTCCCGGCCATATTCCGAGGCGCGGCTGGGATAGGTCTGCTCGTGCGAAATCCGCGCCTCGGTGACGCAGATGCTGTTCCAGATGTCGGCGACGTCGCGCGTCCAGGGGACCTCGACGGGCGCGATGCGCGCCCCGAGGTCGACGAACGTCTCGACCGCACGGTCGAGGACGGCGCTCACGTCGGCATCGAGGCCGGTGAACGCGAAGTCGTGCGCAAGGCCGATGCGGACACCGCGAATGCCATCGTCGAGCCGCGCCAGGTAATTCGGCACCGGCGCGACCAGCGCGGTCGGGTCGTCGGCATCGGCGCCGGCGACGACGGAAAGAAGCGCCGCCGCATCCTCGGCCGAACGCGCCATCGGCCCGATGTGATCGAGCGAGTTGGCCAGCGGAAAGATGCCGTGGCGGCTCACCCGGCCCCACGTCGGCTTGAGGCCGGTCAGCCCGCAGGCGGTGGAAGGAAACCGGATCGAGCCGCCGGTGTCCGATCCCAGCGAACCGAAACACAGACCGGCGGCGGTAGCCACGCCCGAACCCGTGGAGGATACGCCGGGCCATACTTCCGCGCTCCACGGATTGATGGCTTTCCGCATTTCCGGGTGGTGCCAGGAGAACGCGCCCTCGGTCATGGTCAGCTTGCCGACGATAATCGCGCCGGCCGCCTCCAGCCGCTTGACGACGGTGGCGTCGTAATCGGGAACGAAATCGCGGTGGATGTGCATGCCCGCCGCCGTCGGGGCAAAGGCCGTGAAGCAGAGGTCCTTTACGGCGACCGGGACGCCGTGGAGCGGACCGCGCCGCAGCCCGCGCCCGATCTCGTCGTCCGCCTGCCGCGCCCGCGCCATCGCGCGCTCCGCCAGGACCGCGGTGTAGCTGCCGAGCGCGCCATCCAGCTTCGCGATGCGATCGAGAATCGCGGCGGTGACCTCGGCCGACGTGAGCGCGCCGGCGCGTATCTTGCGGGCGACCTCGACCAGTCCGAGGTAGTGGACCTCGCTGGCACCATCGTTCCTGGCCCTGGTGTTCGCTTTCATGATCCGCCTGCCAATTCCGGCCACGCCGGCTTCTCCGCCGCTTCGGCCGTTCACTTCTTGGGGTCTGTCTTCGCGCGCCACGCGCGGTATTCAGGCTCGGCTTCGGGAGTGAGCGGGTAGTATTTCCGGAGGTCGCCGCCTTGCGAGAGGCGCAGCCGCGCGAATTCCTCCCACTCGGCGTGCATGCTCGACGTCGCAAGGATCGACGGCGCCAGCTTGATCGGCACGACCACCGCGCCGTCGTCGTCGGCGATGACGATGTCGCCCGGCATCACCAGCACGTTGTTGCAGGCAATCGGCGTGTTGACGCTGAAGGGAATGAGATTGGTCTGCGTGTGGAAGTTCGGCGTGACGCCGCGAATCCAGTAGCCGAGGTTCAGATCCTTGGCCTTCGGATAGTCGCGGATACAGCCGTCGACGACAACGCCGACGCCGCCCTTGCCGGCGAAGTACGTCAGCATCATCTCGCCGAAAACGCCGCTGCCCATGTCGCCGCGCGCATCGACGACGACAATGTCGCCGGGCTGGGCATGATAGAGCGCGTGCCGGTGAAGCTGCTTCTCCGGGTCGTCGAACTCGTCCGTGCCGTAGAGGTCTTCGCGCTTCGGCATGAACTGCAGCGTCAGCGCCGGCCCGGCAATCGCCAGCCCGGGCTTCCAGGCGACCGGCCCGCGAATATGGGGATCGCGGATGCCGAGCTTGTATAGTTCGCCGGCCGCGGTCGCGCTGCCGATCTTGGCGAGCCCTTCGACCAGCGCCTTGGGGGGCCGCTGGATGTCCTGTGTCACGATCATTTTGCGCCGCACTCCGGCTTGTTGCTGGTCATCGTCAGGCGAACAGGGGCGAGGGATCGGGCGTGTAGCGGGCCAGCCGCGCACGATCGAGCACGACGCCCAGGCCCGGGCGTTCGGGAATTGCCAGCCATCCGTCGGCGTCGAGCGCGAACGGCGTCTCGAGGATGTCGTCGACGTAGGTGCTGCCGCCGATGAACTCGACGAGGTCGGTATTCGGCAATGCCGCCGCCATCTGCAGGTCGGCGGCGACGCCGAGGGCCGTGTTCCAGCCGTGGCCGACAAGCTTGACGCCGAATTCCTCGGCAAGCCAGCCGATCCGGCGCTGCTCGCTGATGCCGCCGACTTTGGTCACGTCGGGCTGGACGATGTCGAGCGCGCCCTGCGTCAGCCACGGGACGAAAGTCTGCCGGCGCGTCAGCACTTCGCCGCCGGAGATCGGCACCGGGCTCGCACGGCGCAGCTCGCGATAGTCGTCGATGGCGTCCGGGCGCAACGGCTCCTCGAACCAGCCGACCTGATAGTCGCCGAGCATTTGCGCCGTGCGTTTTGCCCAGCTCAATCCGTTCGGCCAGAACGCCTCGCTGGCGCCGGCATCGACGAACAGGCGGCTGTCGCCGCCGGCGGCCTCGCGCGCCGCGCGCACTATCGCTTCGTCCATGGCCGGATCGCCGCGGCGCCCGAACGGCCCCCAGCCGATCTTGAAGGCGCGGAACCCGTCGGCGTGGAAGCGCGCGACGAGGTCGCGCATCTTCGCCGGCTCCTCCATCGACAGCGAGCAGTAGGGCTGCGCGCGCTTGCGGTACATGCCGCCGAGCAGGCGCCCGACCGGCATTCCGGTCGCCTTGCCGAGAATGTCCCACAGGGCAATGTCGATGCCGCTGATGGCGTGGGTGATCGAGCCGCCGCGGCCCATCCAGAACGTGTTCTGATGCAGCTTCTCGGACACGCGCTGCGGCTCCAGCGCGTTCTCGCTGATGAACAGCGGTTCGAGGACCTTCACGGCCGCCTGAACGAGACCGCCGTCGGTGTAGGCGCTGCCGTGGCCGACAATGCCGCCGTCGGTGTGCACGGCGATCAGCGCGTGATGCGACGTCCAGTTCTCGCTGACGGTGCGGCCGGACAACGGCACCGCGTTGATCGCGGTGATGCGAAGGGAGAGGCCGGCGAGGTTGGGCTGCGCTGCGTTCATCGTCTCGTGCTCTCGTCTCTCAACATTGCAGCCTCCGCTTAGCGCCGCAGACCGGCGATATCGGCGCCGGACGGCTTGGGCAGCGTCCGCTCGATCTCATCGAAGGTATCGGTCGGCGGAGCCGCTTTCGGCGCGGCGTCGAAGTGCGTCAGTACCGAACGCAGAAATTCGCGCGTGCGCGGCTCGCGCGGCGCGCCGAAGATCTGCTCCGGCGTGCCGATCTCGACGATGCGGCCGCGATCCATGAAGACGACGCGCGACGCCACCTGGCGGGCGAAGTTCATCTCGTGGGTGACGATGACCATGGTCATCCCGCCGCGGGCGAGATCGCCCATCACGTTCAGCACCTCGGCGATGAGTTCGGGATCGAGCGCGCTGGTCGCTTCGTCGAAAAGCATCGCCTTCGGATCCATGGCGAGGGCGCGGGCGATCGCGGCGCGCTGCTGCTGGCCACCGGACAGTTCCTCCGGGAAGGCGTCGGCCTTTTCCGCCAGGCCGACCTGCTCGAGCAGCTCCATGCCGCGGCGGCGCGCCTCTTCCTTGGAACGGCGGAGCACGTGGACCGGCGCTTCCATGATGTTGCCGATGACGGTCAGGTGCGGGAACAGATTGAAGTGCTGGAACACCATGCCGACCTGCGCCCGCACGGCCGAGACGGTGCGATTGTTGTGGGCGCGGAAGCCGCCGCCGGCGATCTCGTCGCGGTAGGCGACCTTGCCTTCGATGACGATGCGGCCGCTCTCGATTTCCTCGAGGTTGTTGATGCAGCGGAGCAGCGTGGACTTACCGCTGCCCGACGGCCCGATGATGCAGACCACCTCGCCACGCGCGACCGTCAGGTCGATGCCGTCAAGGACATGCAGGTCGCCATAGTGCTTCTGCAGGCGGTTCAGCTCGATCATCGGTGTCGCGCTCACGACCGCTTCCTCCGGTAGCCGCGCCGCGTCACCCGCTCGAGGTAGTCGACGAAGCGCGCCGCCGGGAAGCAGACGATGAAGTAGAGGATGCCGGTCATCGTGTAGAGCGTGAGGTACTGGTAGTTGCGCGCCGAGATGATCTGCGAGGTGTAGAGCAGCTCCTGGATGCCGACGGCGGAGGCGAGCGCGGTGTCCTTGAACAGCGAGATGAGATAGTTGCCGAGCGTCGGGATCACGACGCGGATGGCCTGCGGCAGGATGATGCGTCGCATGGCAAGGGCGCGGCCCATGCCGAGCGCGGCGGCCGAGTCGTACTGGCCCTTGCCGACGGCCTGGATGCCGCCGCGATAGACCTCGGAGAGATAGGCCGAATAGTTGAGCGTGAAGGCGATGATGATCGCGGTCCACGCGTCGAGCCGGATGCCGACTTCGGGCAGCACGAAATAGATGTAGACGATCTGGAGCAACGCCGGCGTGTTCCGCACCAGCTCGATGTAGGCCTTGATCAGCCAGCGCAGCGGCGCGAAGCGCGACATGCCGGCGAGCGCGACCACCATCGCCAGCACCAGACTGAGAACGATGATGATGAGGGTGAGCTCGATGGTAACGAGAAGGCCGGCGAGCAGCGGCCCGAGGGCTTCGAGGGCAATATCGATATTGAGCAGTTCCATGCACAAGACCCGCCGAAACACGGCCAGGCGAACCCGGCCAGACAACCGTTTTCACGGTTCGAGACTAGCAGAAGAACCGGGACGCCATCGGCGACGACGTCCCGGCCCGCTTCGGGAGAAAGCGGATTACTGCGTCGGCAAGTTCATGTTGCGCTCGGACAGGCCGTACTTCTTGAGAATGGAAAGTACCTGGCCGTTGGCGCGCATTTCGGCGAGCGCCGTCGTGTAGGCGACGCGCAGGCTGCAGTCTTCCTTGCGGATGGCGAAGCGCGCCATGCCGTAGCCGCCGCCGTTGATGAGCGCCATCGGCACCCCAGCGGGGAGGACCTCGAGGTTGTTGTCCGGCTTCTGTTGGGCGAACTGATTGAAGCCGATGTCGTCCTCGACCACGGCATCGAGGCGGCCGTCGTTCAGGCTGGTGAATTCGCCGAACTGATCCTTGAACGACGTCGTCGTGATGCCGACGCTCTGCAGGTACTGATCGGCCGCGGCGCTGGTGACGACGCCGACGCGCTTGCCCTTCAGGTCATCGTAGCTCTTGATGCCGAGCGGGTTGCCCTTGGCGACGATCAGCGCCGGGCCGTACCAGAATGCGGGACCGGAGAAGCTGATGATCAGGTCGCGCTTGGGGTTGTGGTGCAGGTCGGCACCGATCACGCCGACGCGCTTGGACAAGAGGGACGGGATGAGCGCCTCGAACGGCAGGAACTCGTTCTTGACGTTCGTGATGCCGAGCCACGCCAGCACGGCATTGTTGATCTCGACGTCGATGCCGCTCGCCTGCTTGGTCGCCTCGTCAAGGATGACGCCGGGCGGGCCGACGGAATACCCGACCGTAATGCCGTCCTTCTGTGCCGTCGCCAGCGACGGGTCACCGCAGTTGTCGAACATTGGCTGCGCTTCGTTGAAGAACTTTGGGTCTTCGGCGAACGCTGGCGCCGTGGCGAGCGAACAAGTCACCGCCAGAGCGACCGCCAGATTTCTCGAAATAGACAAATACCCCTCCTTCATTCCCGGTTGATCTGACCGCTGCACCAAGCAGCGAGCAGCAAGAATTGCGCCTGTGGGAAATCGGGGCAGCGGACGACGCGCCGAGCGATCGGCGCACCTCGTAACGCGACCCGGAATGTCCCGGTCGGAATCCTGCCTTGGTTTTGAGTCCCCCCGAATTGGTTGGCACATCGCTTGACCGACGACGCGTTCAAGGACTGCGGTCCCGTGGCAATCGCGATCGGCGAAGCTTGTTCGGGCTCATCGCCCCACTGCCCTCGTCTCGTCGCGACCCCAAGTGCATCACTACATGTCCTGACAGCGCTGTCAACAGCGCTGTCATCAGCGCTGTCATCGTTGTTTTGCGCCGATGTGGTTGACTGACCGGGCTAACCGCCTAAACAGGGCGAATGCGCTGTTACAACCGCACACGGAAGAATCGATGAGGGGCCCTGAGGAGGACGAAAAGCCGCGCCGCGAGACGCTGAGCGACGTCGCGGCGCTGGCGGGCGTGAGCCCGAAGACGGTGTCGCGGGCGCTGCGCCAGCCGGAGACCGTCTCGCGCGATCTGCGCCGCCGGATCGAGGTCGCGATCAACGAAATCGGCTACATCCCCAACCAGCTCGCCCGCGCGCTCGCTTCGGCACGTACCGGCACGGTCGGCATCCTGGTGCCGTCGCTCACCAACGGCGTTTTCCCCGCCTACCTCCGCGCGCTGCACGACGTGTTCCTGCCGGCGGGCCTGCAGTTGCTGCTCATCAACTCGCGCTACGGGGAAGAGGAGGAAGAGAAGGGAATCGCGACGCTGCTCGGCCACCATCCCGAGGCGATCATACTGGCCGGCATCGACCAGACCGACGCCTCGCGCCGTCAGCTCGAGCGCGCGCGCGTCCCCGTCGTGCAGACGATGGAACTCACCGACAACCCGATCGATGTGAACATCGGCTTCCGCCAAGTGGAGGCGGCCGGCGACGCCACGCGTCTGCTGCTCGGCATGGGCCATCGCCGCGTCGGCCACATCGCCGCGCGTCTCGACATTCGCACGCGCCGCCGCATGGACGGCTATGCCAGCGTCATGCGCGACGCCGGGCTCGAGCCGCTGATAGTGGCGACGCCGGAGGCCTCGACGATCGAACTCGGCGGCCAACTGTTCGCCGAACTGCTCGAACAGGCGCCGGATATCGAGGCGCTGTTCTGCTGCAACGACGACATCGCGGTCGGTGTCCTGTTCGAATGCCAGCGCCGTGGCATTCGCGTGCCTGACGATATCTCGATCGTCGGATGGAACGATCTCGATTTCTGTGCCAGCACGGTGCCGACGCTCACTTCCGTCGCCACGCCGCGCTACGAGATGGGGCGCCGCGCGGGAGAAGCTGTGCTGGAAATCATTCGCGGAAGCGGGCGGCGTCCGGAGGAGCGAAGCATTGATCTCGGCTTCAAGATCAACCAGCGTGCCAGCACCCTGCATGCGCCCCGGTTGGCGTTGTGATGGAGCGGGAGCGCTTCGACGCGCCTTGCGCCCGGTCTCCTGGGCTCTGTGCTGACTGCCCGTCCGCCAGCCAGCCACGTTAGGTCGCCGGGGCAATCGGATGTCGCCAGCGGGATGGGATGCACTCGGGCAGTGGGGTGACGATGCGGCGCGCGTCGAGCGGCTTTCCGGCGGCGTCGCCAACGATGTGTGGAGCGTGCGTATCCACGGGCAGCCTGCGGTCGCTCGTCTCGGCTCCAGGAGCGACGCCGATCTCGCGTGGGAGACGGGGCTGCTGCAACACCTCGACCGCGAAGGCCTGACCGTGCCGGTGCCGATACCCACGACGGACGGCCGGCTGTTCGTGGATGGTCTGGTGGTGATGACATACGTGGAGGGTGGACCGCCCGAGACGGAGGCCGACTGGCGGCGCGTGGCCGACACGCTTCGCGCGCTGCATCGATTGACGGAGGGCTGGCCGCAGCGCCCGGGCTGGCGATCGTCGACCGACCTGCTGCACGCCGAGACCGGGACGCGGATCGACCTTAGCCGGATGCCGGCCGAGGCGGTCGCCCGATGCCGGGCAGCGTGGGCACGGCTCGTTGGGCGCCAGACATGCGTCGTCCACGGCGACCCCAACCCGCGCAACATTCGCGTGACGGCGGGACGGGTTGCGCTGATCGACTGGGACGAGTCGCACGTCGACGTCCCCGACCTCGACCTGGTGCTGCCCTACAACGCCGCCGGCCTTGAGGGCAGCGCGCACGACATCGCCGCGCAGGCATCAGCGGCCTGGGAAGCCGCCGTCTGCTGGGACGACGAACACTCGATCAAGCGGCTGGCCGAAGTTCGGGCGATCTGAGATCGCCGCCGCGCTTGAGCCGGCGGCTACGTCGCGCTCGCTACAGGGTCGTAGACCGACACGCGGCCGCGGCCGGCGGCCTTGGACGTGTAGCAGGCCGCATCTGCCTGGGACATGATCTCGGGCAGGCCGGGGGAGTCGCTGCCGATCGTGGTGATGCCGATGCTGGCGCCGACCGAGTAGCCGGTTCCGTCCCATTCGAAGCCCAATGTCGCGACCGCATCGACAACCTCCTGCATCACGTGGGCGGCAGCGCTGGCCGAGCAGTCCGACAGCAGGAGCGCGAACTCGTCGCCGCCAATGCGCGCGGCGAAATCCTGGCGGCGGCACGAGCGCCGGAGGACGTCGGCGATCCGGCGCAGCAGCGCGTCGCCGGCGGCATGTCCCGCGTTGTCGTTGACGGCCTTGAAGCGATCGAGATCAACGAGGCAAAGCGCATAACTGCGCTGCTCGCGCCGGGCCCGCTGGCTTGCCACGGTGAGCGCCCGCTCAAAGGCGAGCCGATTGTGCAGCTCGGTCAGGACGTCGTGGGGTGGCCGAGTGGGCGAGTTCCTTCTGCAGCTTGCGACTGGTGGTGACATCCTGGAACACGAGCACCGCGCCGATGATGCGGCCGTCGGGCATCTGCAACGGCGCCGCGGTGGCACGCACGTCGCGCCTCTCATTGTCCCGGCCGATCAGGACGAGATTGGAGTCGAGGCAGACCAGCTTGCCTTCCGCGAGGCATCTGGCGACCGGGCTGGCCGCGGCGCGGCCTGACTCTTCCTCGAAAACGGAAAAGACCTGCTCGAGCGTGCGGCCGGCGGCGTCCGCGGGGTTCCAGTCCGTCATCATGGCCGCGATGGTGTTCATGAACGTCACGCGGCCGGCGGCATCGGTCGAGATGACGCCGTCACCGATGGATTCGAGGGTTACGCGAAGGCGTTCCTTCTCGGCCGCGAGCTCTTCCTCGGCGAGCTTCAGCCGCGTGATGTCGGTGTCGGTGCCAATAGTGCGAACGGCGATGCCGTTGGCGCCCCATTCCACCGGCCGGCCGCGGCTCAGTATCCAGACATAGTGGCCGTCGCGATGGCGCTCGCGATACTCGATCGTGTTGTATTCATGCTCGCCAAAGGCCTGCTTGGGGGCGGCGGCGCGCACCCGCGGCACGTCGTCTGGATGTACCCGGGTCAGCCAGACCTCCATGCCCGGGTCGATCGGTTCATCAAGCGGAATGCCGCGCATGAACCGCCACATGCGCGAGTAGTACATCTGGTCGGTACGCAGATCGTAGTCCCATACGCCCTGTCCAGCCGACTCCAGGGCATAGGCGAGGCGGCTCTCCGAATAGGCCACCGCCGCTTCGGCGCGCTTCTGGCCGTCGATGTCGATGATCTGCACGCTGATGTGGGCGGGTTCGCCGGGGCGATCCGCCTTGAGCAGGCATGCGCGCGCAGAGACCCAGACGGTGACGCCATCGCCGCGGATCAACTGACATTCGGCACGATTGTCGTCGCTCTCGCCCGAAGCCAGGTAGATGATCCGGAGAACGCTCGCGGCGTCGGCGCCGACCATGAGGCTTTTGATATCCCGACCCGGGCCCTCGCCGCGCGCACAGCCGACGATGTCGTGGAAGGCGTCATTGGCCTGGACCAACCGGCCCTCGAGGTCGATCAGGGCCATGCCGACTAGGGTCTTTTCCACTGCCTTGCGCTGCCAGGTGTCGGCCCGATCCTGGGAAACGACCTTGGCGCTCGCGGCTTTGGTGCGGGCTCGCTCCATGCCGCAATTTACCGTGCGGCCGTTAACGGGCGTTTTCTGAAACGGGTAGTTCTGTACCTCTACAGCCAAAGGTAAATACCTCCCCTCGGCGAGCGCGGGCGCGGCGCCGAGTCCGCTGCCACCTGAAAAATCCAGACTCTACAATCACTTAGCGGTGCCGGGTTTCATTTCTCTGCGCACGCTATACCTTGATGCGGCTGGCGGGCGCCGCACGCCTTGGCCGGACGGCGCCGGCAAAGAAAGAGGAGCGTTACCATGGCAACGACAGAACGGGCCCTGCTCGCGGGCGGATGCTTCTGGGGCGTCCAGGACCTCATCCGCCGCCAGCCGGGCGTCATCTCCAGCCGCACCGGGTACTCGGGCGGCGACGTGCCCAACGCGACCTACCGCAACCACGGCACCCACGCCGAGACGCTCGAGGTGGTCTTCGACCCGAACGTCATCAGCTTCCGCCGGCTGCTGGAATTCTTCTTCCAGATTCACGATCCGACCACGCGCAACCGGCAGGGCAACGATGTCGGGACGAGCTACCGCTCGGCAATCTTCTATACGAGCGAGGCGCAGCGGCAGACTGCCGAGGACACCATCGCCGACGTCGAAGCGTCAGGCCTGTGGCCGGGCAAGGTGGTGACGGAGGTGACGCCGGCCGGGCCGTTCTGGGAAGCCGAGCCGGAGCATCAGGATTATCTCCTGCACTACCCCAACGGCTATACGTGCCACTTCATCCGGCCGAACTGGGTGCTACCGAAGCGCAGCGTTGCCTACGCGGAGGCGGCGCGGTAAGCGCCGCTACTGCATCCGGCCGAGGCTCTGCTCGGCGCCGCTTTCGGCGTGCATCGGATTGTCGAGGGCGCGGGTGGCCAGCGCCAGGAGATAGGCGGCGAAGCTTTCGTGCTGCGTCTCCGCTTCCAGACGCGCGTATTCGATCAGCCGCTTCAGCGCTTCGCGTTCGGTAGTCTTCACTTCCAAGCACTCCCAGCCATTTCCCGTTGGCGGCGACGCAAGCCGAGGGGGCGTTACGCGAACGTGACAAGGCTCACGCCGCGGCGGCCGCCATATCCCGCCGCCACCCGTCGAGCAGGCGCGTCCACATCTGGGTTTCGGTGAATTTCCAGGCCGCCGGCGGGCCGATTCTGGCGTCCGGCGCGGCTTCCACGGCCGCCACCACGGCAATCGCATCCTCGCGTTTCAGGTCGCGGCGATTTTCGTTAACCAGCCGCGCGATTTCCCCCCGCCGCGGCGAATCGATGGCGGTCGCGGCCACGATTTTGGGCCAGGTGCGCTGCTTGAAGAAGGCGCCAGTCGCAGTCACGAGCAGCGCGTCGTGCTCGGCACCGGAGATCAGCGCGCGGTCGCGGAGGCCGGCGAGCGTCGCGGCGATGTTCACCAGAGGCTCGGTCAGCGCGATGTAGCCCAGTTCCTCCGGCCCGTGCACCTGGCCGACCGCGTCGTCGTCGATGAGCGCGCCGCTGGCGTAGGCCCGGAAGACGGCGCCGACGCCGACCATGCCGTAGGGCGCGCACTCGGCGGCGCGGAGCGCGCCCATGCTGGCGCCGCCCATGACGGTGACGCCCTGCGACAGCGCGTACAGGATCTCCTTGTGCCAGACGGAGGCAATGTTCTCGAAATATCCATCGACGATGCCGATGACGGTGGCGCCTTCGAGCACGGCCTTGGCAACATCGCCGAGCGCTGCCGGGCCGCGGACCTGCGCGATCGCAGCGTGGTCGGCGGCATCGGGCAAGCTTGGTCCGGCGAAGACGATTTTCATGCGGCCCTCAGCATGGCGCGGACGAGACGGCGGCCGGGCTTGCGGTTGCCGCTGCGCGGGTCCTGCTCGAGATCGGGCGCCACGACACGCGCGATGACGAACGGAAAATCCGGCGCCTCGAGCTCGACCAGCACCAGCGAACGGACGCCGGCATCGCGCACGCGCGCGACCAGCCAGTCATGATAGGCGACGAGATCGCGCTCGCCGGTGTAGCCGGCGCCGACCGCCTCGCGCGGCACGCCGTCGCCGGCGTAGAGGCGCAGGTCGGGCGGCAGGGCGCGGGCGTACTCGCCGGGGTCGACGTCGTCGCGCGAGCCGGTGATCGTGGTGAGCCGCGTCTGCACCGCCTCGGTGATGGCGCGGAGCGCAGCGCGGGTGGCGACAGGATGCGCGCCGCTGCCGCTCGCGACATCGACGTATTTCAAGCCGGCGCGCTTGCGCTCGTCGTCGATCAGCACCGCCAGGTACGTCGGCACGCGGATGTCGGACGTCGCGTCGAACAGGCGAAGACGGAAGCCGGCGGCGGCGATCCGGGCGGCCATGTCGGCGACGGTGTCGCCGAGCATGCCCGGCGTGACCTCGCGGCGGGCGACTTCGTCGTCGCCGAGGAAGGACCACAGCGCCATCGCGTCGCGCTCGACGATTTCGCAGAGGCCGTGGATGGATGCCTCGAGGATGTTGGAGCCGGTGCCGAGGCCGTCGCTGGTCTGCCAGTAGCGGCAACCCGGAACATCGGCGACGCGCACGACGTCTTCCGGCATCACGACCGCCGCACCGGAGATCAGGTCGAGGCCCTCGACCCATAGCGCGGATTCATCAGGCGCCGGCGCGCGCTCGCCCTTGCGGAGGTAACGGCCGGCGTCGAGCACGGCGCGGCCGGCGGCGGCGAGGCTCGCGGCGGAGGCGCTGAAGGCGGCCGGGTGCGGCCGCTCGGCGACGGCGATCTCGGCCGCCTCGAAGATGGCGGAGGCGATGGCCGCGTCGTCGTCGATGCCCTTGCCCTGCGAGACGGAAAGGGAGGCGGCGTTCGGCCGGATCGCGGTCCACACCGGGACGCCGATGCGGTCCAAACCGGTGACGCGGGCAAGCCGCGTGATGCCCAGTTGCGGGAAGCAGGCGCGGGCGACATCGGCGGCCTGGCGCGACGACAGCGCGCGGTCGTTGCCGGCGTGGGCGCCGCTGCGGCCCTGCAGCTCCGCGATATGCGCACGGACGCGTGCCGCGCCCCGTTCGGGGCGCGGCACGAGATTGTCGTTCAGACGGCCGCTATGGGCCTCAGTGAGCAACCTGGAGGCGGTTGTGCGCGGACGGGCCCGAGCGGCTCTCCGACACGACCGCGAGGTCGATGCCGCGGACCGTCGTGTCGCCGGCGAGGTCGCCAGCGGCATCGCGATCGTCAATGCGCTCGACCGACTTGCTCTCGACGTCGACGAGCCACATGCCCTCGTCGCCGGCTTCACCGATCAGGAAATATTTCGCCATGAGTCCTCCTTGCCGACAGGCATACGCAAACGCGCACGCAGGACGGCGGTTTCAGCTTTCGACAGGGCGAAGTGGATTGGAGGCGGCGTTATACCGGCGTGACTCGCGGAGCCGGCCTGTGGATAACTTCTATTCGAAGCCGGCCATCTTCAGGCCGACCTCGTAGTGGCGCTGATCGTCGGGGTTTTTGTCCGGCACGATCGACAGCCAGTGGGCGATGCGGAAGTCGGGATACGACTGCAGGAAACGCGCGGCGCACTTCTGCGCCTCGGCGCGGTTGCCGAGATAGGCCCAGGCCGCGGCGGCAATTCGCAAAGCCGGCAACGGGTCGCCCATGTTCTGGATCGCGGCCAGCGCTTCCTCGTAATTGCGGAGCTGGAAGTGGAGGCCGGCGGCATTCCACCAATACTGGTCGGGCGGGATCGGATTGAGCTCCATCGCCCGCTGCACTTTCAGGAGACCCTTGGCCGGCTCACCGGCGTGGCCGAGCGCATCGCCGAAGTCGGAGATGAGGTCGGCGTATTGCGGCCCGAGGCGCTCGGCCTCGGTGAAGTTGGCGACCGCGTCGTCCCAGCGGCGGCGATAGAGATTGCAGAGCGCGATCTCGCGATAGCCGCGCGCGTCGCGATGATCGAGGCTGACGGCGCGGGCGCCGATCTGCTCCGCCTCGTCGAGCAGATCGGTGTCGCCGCGGCCGAGCACCAGCCACTGGCGCTGCGTGGCGCGGGCGCTGCCGCTGTACGCCGGGGCGAAAGACGGATCGGCGGTGACGGCGGTGCGGAAGTGGCGCAGCGCGCGGCGGACCGCCGGCAGGTCCATGTAGCGCAGGTCGCGCTGGCCCATCAGGTACCAGTAATAAGCCTGCGGATGGTCCTCGCGCTCGTGGCGCGCGACCTCGGCATATTCGATGGCGTCGGCGAGCGACGAGGTGATGGCGCTCGACAGCGCGCGATGCGAGGCGGCGAGGCTGTCGGCGGCAAGCGCGTAGGTGTCGGCCCAGGCGATGTCGCGGGTGCGCGTATCGAACAGGCGCACGGCGAGAAGATCGATCTCGCCGCGGCGGCGGAACGCCGTCTCCAGCGCGTAGCCGATGTTGAAGCGGTGCGCCGTGTCTTCGTCGAACTTGCCGGACAATTCCCACGACGTGTGCGGGGCGACGACGCGGATGGTGCGGAGGTTGCAGAGGCCGACGATGGTGTCGTCGAGCACCAGCGAGGCGAGGTCGACCAGCGTGGCGTCGCGGCCGTCAGGCGGCGGCGGCAGGATGACGAGGCGCGGCAGCTCGGCCCGCAACAGCAGGTCGCCGGTCGGCGGCACCTGACTGCGCGCCGCGGCGGCGGGCGAGGTGATCCGCACCGGCCCGGCCTCGGCCTGCAGGCGGTGGAAGGTGGCGAGCGTGGCGGGTTGCGGCACGGCGCCGAGCTCGCGCTCGATCGTGCTGCGGCATCTCTCGAAGGTCGCTGCGACCAGATCGACGGCACCGGCCGCGGCGAAGGCGCGCATCATCGCGCGATACGCCGGCTCGCAGCACGGGTCGATCTCCAGCACGCGGGAGGCGATCTCCTGCACCGTGCGCGGGTTGCCGCGGGCACCGGGCGATTCCAGCAGTTCGCCGAACGCCGCCAGGAACGCATCGCGCGTCGATCGGCGGTTGATCTCGAGCCAGCCGGACAGGTCGCTCTCGGCCACCGCGACGCCGTCGAGCAACTCGCTGCGATAGGCGTCGATGCATGGCTGCCAGTTGGACCAGTCGAGCTTGCCGAGCGCGCCCTGCAGATCGAGCAGGTCGACCGAGGCGCCGGCGAGGTTGAGCGTGACGCTGACGCGGTCGTAGCGGACGAAGTCGATGCCGGCGGCGCGCTGGGTTGCGCTCAGCCGGGTGAGGAGCTGGCGCAGGTTCGCGTTCGCCTTGGCGGCATCCGGCCAGAGGAAGGAGGCGAGCTGGGCGCGCGGCACCGTCAGCTCGCGGACGGTCGTCAGGATGTAGAGGACGAGAATGCCGGCGCGCGCCGGCAAGGCCACCGGGGCGCCGGTGGCGTCGATGAAGCCGGGGCTGCCCAAAAGGCGCAGCCGTGCCTGGCGGGTTGCACTCTGCTGCACGACTATTTTCCTATCCCGCCTATCCTAGGGCGAGATGCGACGGCGGTCTACACGGCACGAGTGCCCTGATTGTACTGCGCCGGCGAGCGCGATCTAAAGGTTAACAGTGACTTAACCATTGGCGCACAGGCTTACGTGTCGCATATGCCGCATACCACTTGTGATCGCCAGGTGCTGTACGTGGCCAGATTGATCGCGGTAGGTTGATATGACGATGTTCGTGGAGAAGAGATTTCGTGGAAAAGACTGATATCCATCCGGTCGATCGTTTCGTCGGCCACAAGCTTCGCCTGGCGCGGACCTCGCGCAAACTTTCCCAGACCCAGCTCGGTGAGGCCTCCGGCATCACCTTCCAGCAGGTGCAGAAATACGAGAAGGGCACCAACCGCGTCAGCGCCAGCCGCCTCTTCGAATTCGCGACCCTGCTCGGCGTCGAGATTTCGTATTTCTTCGACGGCGCCGGCGGCAACATGGATGCGCTGACCGCCGCTCCCGCCCCGAAGTTCGATGTGTCCCAGGTCGATGTCGATATCCTGCGCGCGCTGTGGGCGATCAAGGATCCGCAGTTGAAGCGCAAGCTGCTGGCGCTGATCACCAGCCTGCCGTCGGAAGGCGAGGCCGTGCTGCCGCACGCCCGCGAGGACGGCACCCGGCACGACGTCGCCTAGTACAGCTTCGTACGCTTTCGATTTCCCGAAACGCCCGTTGCGGTCCTCCGCGGCGGGCGTTCGATTTTGTGACAACGGCCTAGATATTTATGGCTACACTCCGCCTTCATGAATAAGCGGCAGACTTCAGCGATTGTTGCGGTTAACCGGCTCTAATCGGGGGCTTCTCGCCGCGGTCCCCGATCGATGGGAAGCTGTTGTTTTGCGTTGTCGCGTATCCCCTCGCCCGCTGCTGGCCTCGCTGCTTGTCCTGGCCGTGGCCGCCGGGACGGCGGAGCCATCGGCGGCGGCGCTCAGCGATTTCTGGCCGTTCAAGAAGAACGCGCCGGCCGAAGTCATCCCCGATCCGGTCGCCTATGCCGTGACGCTGACCGTCACGGGCGCCGACTCGAAGCTGGAGAAGCAGCTCCGGCGGGCCTCGGCTTTGGTCGAACGGCAGAAGACGCCGGCATCGGGCCTGACCGGGCTGATCGCGCGGGCGCGGCAGGACGTGGCGACGCTCACCGCCGTGCTCTACGAGAACGCGCGCTACGGCGCCGAGATCTCGGTGCAGGTCGACGGGCGGCCGCTGGACAAGGTCGGGCCGTTCGACACGATCGCGACGCGGCCGGTGCCGGTCACGGTCGAGATTTCCGCCGGGCCGGAATTCGTGTTCGGCACCGTCACGACATCGGCGCTGCCCGAGGGCGTCACGCTCGACAAGCTCGGGCTTACGCCCGGTAAGCCGGCGAAGTCGGACATCATCGTCAAGGCGGAAGCGACCATCGCCGACGGCTGGCGCAAGAGCGGCCATCCGCTGGTGGCCGTCGGGACGCGCGATACGGTCGCCGACCATCGCACCAATACGCTGGATGTCGGCCTGCATGTCGAGCCGGGGCCGGTGGCGAATTTCGGACGCGTCACGGTAACCGGTACCCAGGACGTCAACGCCGACCTGGTGCTGCGGCGCGCCGGCATTGGCGATGGCGCCTATTCGTCGACGGTGACGCGGCGCGCGGAGACTCGCCTCCGCGATCTCGGCGCGTTCGAAAGCGTGCGCGTCACGCCCGGCGAGGCGCTCGATCCGGACGGCACGATCCCGATCAGCATCGTCGTCGCCGAGCGCAAGAAGCACGTCATCGGCGGCACGGTCAGCTACTCCAACACCGAAGGCGCCGGCGTCGAGGTCTACTGGCGCAACCGCAATCTCTTCGGCGGCGCGGAGCAGCTCGAATTCACGGCGTCGATCTCGCGGCTGTTCCAGAGCGCGCTGACCGATCCCGACTTCCGCCTCGCCGGCAACTTCAAGAAGCCGGCCGTGCTCGACCCGATGACCGACTTTACGCTGCGCGCGGAAACCTATCGCAGGACGACCGACGCCTATCGCGTCACCGCAGCGGAAGGCGAGGTCGGGCTGACGCACATCTTCTCCGACGTTCTCTCGGGCTCGGCGGCGCTCGAATTGTCGCGCTCGCAGACGGTGAGCACGACCGGCGCCGAGGATCACCTGCTGGCGACGCTGACCGGCAAGCTCGACTGGGATGCGCGCGACAACCGGCTCGACCCGACTTCCGGTTTCCGCGCCACGGCCATGGCGGCGCCGGCCTACGACTTCCTCAAGGGCAAGGCGTTCGCGACGTTCAGCACCGATTTCGCCGCCTATCGTCCTTTCGGCGAGGGCGACCGTTTCGTGCTCGCCGGGCGGGTCGCGCTCGCGACGCTCATCGCCGACGACATCATGAACGTGCCCGCCGACCGCCGCCTTTATGCCGGCGGCGCCGGATCGATACGCGGCTATGCGTACAAGAATGTCGCCCCGCGCGATGGGCTCGGCAACATCGTCGGCGGGCAGAGTTTGCTGCTTCTGTCCGGCGAGTTGCGCTACCGCATCAACGATACGTTCGGCGTCGCGGCTTTCATCGACGCGGGCAACGCGTATTCTTCGATGGTGCCGAGCTTCGACAACCTCAAGGTCGGCGTCGGCGCCGGCATCCGCTACCTGACGCCGGTCGGGCCGATCCGGCTCGACGTGGCGGTGCCGCTCAATCGCGGCACCGGCGATCCGGCGGTCGGAATTTATGTCGGCCTCGGCCAGGCCTTCTAGAGAAGGAACGAGATGCGGCGCGTCCTTCGCTATCTCCTGATCGCGGTCGTTGCGGTCGTGGTCGTCGCGGGCCTCGCGCTCGCGACGCCGTTCGGCCGCGGCATCGTCGTCAGCCAGATCGAGAAGGGCGCGGCGGGCGCCGGTCTCGTCGTCGCGATCGACGGCGCATCGGGCTGGCCGCCGTTCACGCTCGGCGCGGCGCGCATCACCATCGCGGATGCCGACGGCGTGTTCGCCGAAATCGACAATCTCGCCATCGACATCAAGACGACGGCGCTGCTCGTCGGCGCGATCAGTTTCGATTCGCTCGCCGCCGACCGGATCGCCATCGCGCGCCAGCCGCACATCGCCGGTGGCGGTGGTGGCGGTGCCGCCCTGCCCTTTGCCGCCAACGCCGTATCGGTGGCACGCTTGGAACTCGGCGCCGATCTCGCCGGACGGCCGGCGGCGCTGGCGCTGACCGGGTCGCTCGTCTCCGGCGCCGGCGGGCGCGTGGCCGGCGAGGTGCACGCCAACCGCATCGACGGTCACACCGGCACGCTCGCGGCGACCTTCAGCCGGGCCAACGGCAGCGCGCCGTTCGCGGCCGACATCGAACTCGCCGAGGACGCCGACGGCATCCTTACCGGCCTGATCGGCCGCGCCAACGGGCCGGGCTACCGCCTCGCCGCCAAGAGCGCCGTCGATGGCGATGCGGTGACTGGTTCGCTGTCGCTTTCCTCCAACGGCGCGGCGCGCTTTGCCGGCGACTTCGCGCTGGCGCCGATTGCGAACGGCGGCACGCACGTCACCGCCAAGGGCGACGGCGACTTCGCCGAGCTGGTGCCGCAGGAGTACGCCGACCTGCTCTCCGGCGCGATCGCGCTTGCCGTCGACGCCGACTGGACGCCGGGGCCCGGCGCACTGCCGGCGATCGCCGTGCGGCAGGGCACACTGTCGACCGGCAACGTCCACGCCGAAGTTTCCGGCTCGTTCAGCGACGCGGTCGCCGACCTCGCGGTGAAGCTCGACGCGGCGAAGGCCGGCGGCGGGACGCTCCGCGTGCCGTTCACCAATCCGCCGACGCGTGTCGAGAATCTCGCGCTCACCGGCAAGGTCGCGCCCTCCGGCGACCGCGTGCGCATGGAACTAGCCGGCCGCGCCACCGGGCTTGCGACCGGCGCGGTGACCATCCCCGGTCTCGGACTTTCGCTCGCGGTCGAGGCGCCGAAGGCGAACCCGCTCGCCGCCGGCCAGTTGCCGTTCGCGGCGCGCGTCGAGGCCGACGCGGTGCAGACGGCGACGGGCCGCATCGAGTCGGTCGGCGGATCGCCCGTCATCCTCGACGCCGACGGCACGTTCGACACGGCGACCTCGGTCGCCACCACGAATGCGAAACTCGGCATCGCCGGCGGCACCGCGACCTTTACCGGCACGCTGTCGGCGGAGGGCGCCAAGGGCGAAGCCGCCGCGGACTTTGCCGACATCCGGCCGCTGGCGCCGCTTGTCGGGCGCAGCGTCGCCGGTGCGCTGTCGGCGAAGGCGTCCGGCACGTTCGCGGCGGAGTCCGCGTTCAAGGTCACGGCGACCGCGACCGACCTCGATCCCGGCGAGCCGACGCTGGCGAAGCTGATGCGTGGGCAAATGCAGATTGCAGCGACGCTTGGCGCGAAGGCGGACGGCTTCACCATCGACGATCTCGCGATCACCGGCGGTGCGCTCAACGCCACCGGCAAGTTCGCGCTCGCGAACGGCACCGTGGTCGGCACGGCCACGGGCGGCATCGCCAACCTCGCGCTGATCGCCGATCAGTCGAGCGGCGCGGCAACATTCGACGCGACGGTGTCGGGCGCCATCGCGCGGCCGGCGGTGAACGCGACCGTGACCATCGCCAGCGGCACCCTGCTCGGCCAGAGCGTCGAGAACGCCACCGTGAAGGTGAACAGCGCGCCGTCCGACACGGGCTGGCTGGCGGCGCTGACGCTGTCCGGCGGGTTCGCCGGCAAGCCGCTGACCGGCAAGGCCAGCGCGACGCTGGATGCGCTGGGTTCCCTCGCATTCCCGGACGTCGATCTCGCGATCGGCGACAACCGCATCACCGGCTCGGTGACGCGCACCGCCGAGGGGCCGTTCTCCGGCACGCTGTCGGTCAGCGCGCCCAACCTTGCGACGCTCGCGGCGCTGGCGCTGGTGCCGGCATCGGGCAGCGGCGAGGCGAAGATCGCGTTCGCGCCGGACGGCGCGCGGCAGTCGCTGGCCGTGAGCTTCACCGGCGACGGCGTCAGCTACCAGACCATCGCGGCAGGCAAGATTTCCGGCGACGTGCACATCGACGATGCGTTCGGGACGCCGCTGGTCACCGGAAACGCGACGGCGACGGCGCTAAACATCGGCGGCTTTCACATCGACACCGCCGACGCGACGGCCAATGTCGCCGGCGGCGCGACGCGCTTCACGGCGACGGCGCGCGGACGCGACATCGATCTGTCCGGCTCCGGTTCGCTCGCCGCCGCCACGGGCGGCAACGCGGTGCGCATCGACGCGCTTAACGGGCGCGCGTTCAACCTGCCGGTGGCGCTCAGCTCGCCGGTGACGATCAACCTCGGCAACGCCGGCTCGGGCATCTCCGGCGCGGTGCTGGCGCTCGGCGGCGGCACGGTGCGCGTCGATGGCGCCGTGGCGCCGCAACTCAATCTCACGGTCGCGCTCGACCAGGTCGCGGCCACCGTCGTGAACGGCTTCGCCCCGACGCTCGGCGCCGAGGGCACGATCACCGGCCAGGCGCGGATCACCGGCCCGGCGGCGGCGCCCGCGATCGCGTGGCAGGCGGACTGGACGGGAGCGCGCGTCGCCGCCACACGCAACGCCGGCCTGCCCGGCCTGACGCTGTCGGCGCGCGGCAACGCCACCGCCAAGACCACGAACCTGACGGCGCGGCTGGCCGGCGCCGGGCTGGCGCTCGACATCGCCGGCGACGTGCCCTTCTCCGGGCCGGGCCTGTCGGTGCGCGCCAACGGCACGGCGCCGCTGGCGCTGCTGGCACTGGAATCCAACCGCGAACTCCGCCTCGCCGGCAACGCACAGGTGAACCTCGCACTCTCCGGCTCGCTCGCCAACGTCGCCACCTCCGGCACGGTCGATCTGAACAATGCGACCGTCGCCGATACCAACACCGGCTTCGGCATCGCCGGCGCGACGGGACGCATCGGTTTCGACGGGCAGCGCGCCACGATCCAGTCGCTGGTCGGAAAACTCGCGCAGGGCGGCGACATCACCGTCGCTGGCTCGGTCGGCATTGCCGACGCCGGATTGCCGGCGCAGCTCACCGTGCGCGTCGCCAACGGCCGCTATGCCGACGGCAACCTGATCAACACGACCTTCAACGCCGACCTCGCCATCAACGGACCGGTCCTCGGCAACGGCACCGTGTCCGGGACGGTCGATCTCGGGCGGACGGAGATACAGTTGCCGGAGCGGCTGGCGGGCTCGGCCACCGCCATCGACGTCAAGCACGTCAACGCGCCGCGCGGCTTCGTGCCGCCGAAGGCGCGCGAGACGGCGAAAGCGCGCGGGCCGGCGGCGGGCAGCGGCGGCCTGCGCCTCGACATCAACCTCACCGGCAACTCCGGCGTCTTCGTGCGCGGCTTCGGCATCGACTCCGAGCTTGGCGGCTCGCTGCACCTCACCGGCACGACCGGCAACCCGCAGACGGCGGGCGGCTTCCAGATGCGGCGCGGGCGCATTGAGGCGCTCGGCCGGCGTTTCGATTTCCAGAGCGGCACGCTGACCTTTGCCGGCGATCTCGTACCGCTGCTCGACTTCGAGGCGCTGGCGACGACCACGGACGGCACCGTGACGCTGCATGTCACCGGGCCGGCGAACGATCCCCAGATCAGCTTCACCTCCTCGCCCGACATGCCGCAGGAGGAGATCCTCTCGCGCCTCCTGTTCGAGCGCAGCGTCGGGACGCTGTCGCCGCTGCAGGCCGCACAACTCATCGACGCGGTAGCGCAGCTCACCGGCGTGTCGTCGGGCGGCGGCATCTTCGCGCGCATCCGCGAGGCGACCGGGCTCGACGACCTCGACATCCGGCAGAGCGCCAATGGCGGCACGACGGTGGGCGTCGCCAAGCGCATCAACGACAACATCCGCGTCGGAGTCGAGGCGGGCACCGACAGCGCCGCCGGCCGGGTGACCATCGACCTCGACCTGACCAAGAATCTCAAGGCGCGGGGCGAGGCCGGGCAGGATGGCTCGGGCAAGGTCGGTCTGACCTACGAGCGGGAATATTAGCCGAACCTCGCGGATTTCGGCCTAATTCGGGGAAAATTGACTCTTTTCCCTAACCTCGCTTTTGCGATCAGGCTGGTAGTTCTACCGACCATGCAAAGCCAGCAACCGCGCCGCGGCTTCTTCCGCCGCTATCTCAGCACGCGCATCCGGAGCAATCCCGAACTGGTCGGATTCGTCGCGCGCATCACCTCGCTGTGCGTGGCGATCGCGGTCGGCACCGATGTCGTCAACCAGCTCATCTTCTTCGAGACGTGGGGGGTGGCGCTGCGCTCGTGGGCGATCACGGCGGCGCTGGCGCTCGCGATCGCGGCGCCGATCACGCGCACCATCGGCAAGGCGCACCTCGAGCTCTTCCGCGCCAAGCAGGTGGTCGACAAGCTGTCGCGCACCGATCCGCTGACGGGCCTCGCCAACCGCCGCGCGCTGATCGAGGCGGCGGAGGCGAAGGCGGCCGTGGCGCTGATCCTGGTGATCTTCGACATCGACTGGTTCAAGCGGATCAACGACGCGCACGGGCACATCGCCGGCGATACCGTCATCCAGGAGGTGGGCAACGCGATGGTCGATCATCTGGCGCATCTCGGCCTCGTCTGCCGGCTGGGCGGCGAGGAATTCGCGCTGCTTTCCGGCAACAAGGAAATGGAAGCGGTGCTCGATGCGCTGTGGGCGCTCCGCGATCATCTCGCCGCGGCGCCGATCATCGTCGGCGAGGCCGCGGTCAACGTGACGCTCTCGGCCGGCGTCGCGCTCCGCCAGCCCGGCGCCAGCTTCAACCAGCTCTACGCCGACGCCGACCGCGCCCTCTACATGGCGAAGACCGGCGGCCGCGATCGCATCGACTACGCCGCGCCGCTCACGCCCAGCGAGACCGACCGCCGCCGCTGGCGCTCGGCGCGCGACAACGACGCGGCGGTCGCCTAGAGCGCGCGCGTGCGGTTGTTGCGCGGGTTGTCCTCGACCTCAGCCAGGCCCAGCACCTTCATCACCGGCGGAACATAGACGGCGAAGCGCCCGCGCAGGCCCTTCTTCAGGCCGTACCAACCCTTCACCGGATTTTTCGGCGAGCGCGCCCAGGCCTCGACCGTTCCCTCGGTCACCGGCTTCTGCTCGTCGGCGCCGCCAAGCAGCATCCAGTCGCCGTGCGCCTTCAGCATCGCGTGCAGGTCTTCGATGGCGCGCAGGTGATAGCGGAGCTCCGTCTTGCCCGACTGGACGACCAGCGCCGGCGGGTCGAGGGCGGGATCGCGGAAGGCGGTAAACTCGGCCTTGCCGCCGGGCGTCTTCAGTTGCCACGGCTTCTCGCGGGTGCCTGCGGTGTCGGCCTTTGCCATCGACGTTTCCTTGTTCATTTCTTTTTCCCTGTCGCGCCTTCGGCGCTCCCCGCCTCTTGCCTTGTTTCTTCCCTGTCGCGCCTTTGGCGCTCCCCGCCTCTTGTTTTGTTTCTCCCTGTCGCGCCTTCAGCGCTCCCCGCCTCTTGTTTTGTTTCTTCCCTGTCGCGCCTTCGGCGCTCCCCGCCTCTTGTCTTGTTTCTTCCCTGTCGCGCCTTCGGCGCTCCGCGCCTCTTCAATTGTTGCTGGAGATGTTCATAACATCGCAGCATCGCGACCCTGCGGTATACCGTTACCCGAGAGTCGCGCGCCTAATTTGCTTGTGCCAAGATTGCCGGAAATGACCCAACAAGAAGAACCAAAAATCCGGATCGAGACGCGCGAGGAGCTGATCTACCTGCTGGCCGAGGCGGCGGCGATCGAGCACAATCTCATGTGCTGCTACCTCTACGCCGCGTGGAGCCTGAAGCGCGGCGAGCGCGACGGGCTGACCGCCCGGCAGGCGGAAGCCGTCAGCCGCTGGAAGCGCGGCATCATCTCGGTCGCAGTCGAGGAGATGACGCACCTCGCGCTGGTCGGCAACCTGACCTCGGCGATCGGCGGCTCACCGCACCTGTCGCGGCCGAATTTTCCGATCCCCGCCGGCTATCACCCGACCGGCGTCGTGGTCGAGCTGGCGCGCTTCTCGCCGGCGGTGCTCGATCATTTCATCTATCTCGAGCGGCCGGAGGGGAAGGAGCTCACCGACTCGACCGAGTTCGTGCATCCCGCCGACTACCACCGCACGCAGCCGAAGGGGCGGCTGATGCCGCACGGGCAGGACTACAACACCGTCGGCCATCTCTATCGCGGCATTCGCCACGGCTTCGACGTCATGGCGCATCACATCGGCGAGGCGTCGCTGTTCTGCGGCGACGTCGCCGCCCAGATCGGCCCGGACGACGTGCATCTGCCCGGCATCATGACGGTCAGCGACCTCAAGACAGCCGAGGGCGCGATCGAGACGATCATCGAGCAGGGTGAGGGCGCGCCCGACCACAGCGAGGACAGCCACTACAGCCGGTTCGTACGCGTGCGGCGGGAATTCGAAGAATTCGTCGCGAACGATCCGACCTTCGAGCCGGCGTTCCCGGTCGCCCACAATCCGGTGATGCATGCGCCGATGAATCCGGAAAACCGGGTGTACATCGACAACCCGATGGCAGCGAAAGTGCTCGACCTCGCCAACGCCGTCTACAGCCATGCGCTGCGTTGTCTCGTGCAAAGCTACGGCCGCACCGCCGACGACCAGGCGGCGAAGAAGATGTACCTCGACGCGGCCATCGACCTGATGTTCGTGCTGACCGAGATCGGGCCATATCTCGCCTCGCTGCCGGCGGGCAAGGCGCATCCCGGCGTCAACGCCGGCGTCACCTTCACGATGCTGCGCGATTTCGCCCGGCTGCCGCGCGGGCCGGGCGAGGCGCGCATGATCGCCGAGCGCTTCATCGAGATGGCGCACCATGCGCGCTCCGTCTGCCCGACCGGGCACGAACTGGCGCACATTGCCGAGGCGATCGAGAAGCTGGGCGCCAAGTTCGGCCTGCCTGAGATTGCCACCGTGACCAGCAAGGTCGCGGCGCCGGTCGCGCCGGTGCAGCCGATCCCGCTCGAGCCGAGCGCGCCGCCGGTGATACCGAAGCCGGACGACCTGCCGTCGGGCGCCGGCATCGACCGCGTCGAGGTCGTGGAGGGCACCGACATCGCCATCCACTACACCGGCAAGCGGTGCATCCACGCGCGCTTCTGCGTGCTCGGCGCGCCGAAAGTTTTCCGCGCCAATACGCCGGGGACGTGGATCTATCCCGACGCGATGCCCAAGGACGACGTGATCCGCATCGCGCACGAATGCCCTTCCGGCGCCATCCGCTACGCCCGCAAGGACGGCGGGCCGGAGGAAGCGGCGCCGGCGGTGAACGTCGTGAACCTGCGCGAGAACGGACCCTATGCCTTTCGCGCGGCGCTCAAGATCGGCGACGTGGACGTCGGCTTCCGCGCCACGCTCTGCCGCTGCGGCGCCTCGAAGCGCAAGCCGTTCTGCGACGGCTCGCACAACGCCGTCGGCTTTGCGGCGACCGGAGAACCGGGAACGCGGAAGTCCGATCCGCTCGCCATGCGCGACGGCACGCTGGTGGTCGATCCGCAGCGGAACGGTCCGCTGGAAATCAGCGGCAACCTGGAAATCTGCTCAGGCACGGGCCGGACGGTGGAACGCGTGACGCGCGCGCGCCTCTGCCGCTGCGGCAACTCGCGCTCGAAGCCGTTCTGCGACGGCTCGCACGCGCGCGTCGGCTTCGAGGCGGACGGGAGCTAGGTCAGGCGGAGACGCTTCGGCCGGCGCCGATGTCGGTGAGGTGCTTGTGGAGCGCGACGTGGTCGAGCTTCGCGAGCGGCAGGTTGATGAAGAGGCCGATACGGGTGGCGAGCATCCGGTAGGCGTCGTCGTAGGCAGCGGAGACTTCGGCGTGGGTGCCGGTGGCCTTGGCCGGATCGGGGACGCTCCAGTGGGCGCTCGCGGGATGGCCCGGCCAGACCGGGCAGGTTTCGCCGGCGGCCTCGTCGCAAACCGTGAAGATGAAATCCATCTCCGGCGCGCCCGGCCGCGCGAACTCGTCCCAGCCCTTCGAGCGGAACGACGCGGTGTCGTAGTTCAGCGTCTTCAGCAGCGTCAGCGCGTGCTCGGCGACGGTGCCGGACGGACGGCTGCCGGCCGAAAAGGCGCGGAAGCGGCCCTTGCCGTCGCGGTTGAGGATCGCCTCGGCCATGATCGAGCGGGCCGAGTTGGCCGAGCAGAGAAAGAGTACGTTATAAACCGGATCGGCCACTTTTTCGCGCTCCCGTCTAGCCAGCCGGCTATTTGGCGGAGGCAGATGACAGTCCTGTGACGGGGCGGCTTCAGGCCGTCAGGCGTGCATCGGGCGGCACCACGAGCGCGAGGATCACGCCTCTGGCGGATAGACGTGCGTCGCGCCCGCCGGATCCTTCACCTCGCGCTCGCCGACATATGTCGGGCCGATCGGCACCTTGCCATGGCCGCCGGGGATGTCGAGGACGTAGGTCGGCTGGGCAATGCCCGACAGCGTGCCGCGCAACGCCCGCATCAGCGCCTGCCCCTCGTCGATGGTCGTGCGGAAATGGGCGGTGCCCGGCGCGAGATCGGCGTGGTGCAGGTAGTACGGCTTCACGCGCGCCTCGACGAAGGCGCGCATCAGCGCGGCGAGCGTTGCCGCATCGTCGTTGACGCCGCGGAGCAGCACGGTCTGGCTGACCAGCGGGATGCCGGCATCGGCGAGGCGGGCCAGCGCGCCGCGCGCCTCCGCCGTCAACTCGCGCGGATGGTTGGCGTGGATCGCGACCCACGGCGTCAGTCCGTCGGCCTTCAGCGATGCGATCAGTTCGGGCGTCACGCGTTCGGGCGCCACGACCGGGATGCGCGTGTGGAAGCGCACGATCTTCACATGCGGGATCGCGGCGATGTTGGCGACGAGCGAGGCGAGGCGGCGCGGCGTGGCGATCAGCGGATCGCCGCCGGAGACGATGACCTCCCAGATTTCGGAGTGGGCGCGGATGTAGTCGAGCGCGGACGCAAGTTCGGCGCGCGACAGGCCATCGCCCTGCCCGACGCTCTCGCGGCGGAAGCAGAAGCGGCAGTAGACGGCGCAGGCGGACACGAACTTCAGCAGCACGCGGTCGGGGTAGCGGTGGATCAGCCCGGGCGTCACCTCGTGGGCGCCGTCGCCGATCGGGTCGGCGAGTTCGTCCGGCGTGGTGTGTAGTTCGCTGACATCGGGCACGAACTGGCGCGCGATCGGGTCGCCGGCGTCGGCAGGGTCGATCAGCACCGTCATCGCGGGCGTGATGGCGACGGCGTAGCGGGCGGCGACCTGCTCCAGTGCGGCGACGTCGGTTGGCGGGATGAGATCGGCGGCGGCGAGGTCGGCGGGACGGCGGAGGGTCGCACGGCCGGGCAAACCTCCCCCATGAGGGGAGGTCGAAATTGCGGAGCGATTTCGGGAGGGGGTATTTCGCTCAACCGGCCCGCCCCCCTCCCGAAGCTCGCCATCGCTGCGATCGGCGACCTTCGACCTCCCCTCAAGGGGGAGGTTGGGTGCCCGCGTTTGTTCATCCAGCATCGTCATTGCTCCAGCCCGGTGGCATCCACCGGGGTCCATTGCACCTGATCTATATCGGTCGCGCCGCTGCCCAGCATCACCAGCCGGTCGAGGCCCAGCGCGACGCCGCTGGCCGGCGGCATGTGCGCGAGGGCGGCGAGGAAGTCTTCATCGATCGGACAGCGCTCGCCGTAGATACGCGCCTTCTCGTCCATGTCGGCGGTGAAGCGGCGGCGCTGCTCGGCCGCGTCGGTGAGCTCGGCGAAGCCGTTGGCAAGTTCCACGCCGCAGGCGTAGAGCTCGAAGCGTTCCGCGACGGACGGATCGCCGGGCTTGGCGCGGGCGAGTGCGGCTTCGCTCACCGGATATTCCGTCAGCAGCGTGACGCGGCCGATGCCGAGATTGGGTTCGATCTTTTCGCTGAGCACGCGGCTGAAGATGTCCGACCACGTGTCGTCGGCGGCGATGCGTACGCCGGCGACCTTCGCGAAACGATCGCGATCGCCGCGCGTCGCGGCGAGGTCGATGCCGGCGTGGCGGGCGAAGGCTTCGGCGACGGTGAGGACTTCCGGCTCGGCATGCGGATCGGCCTCGCGGCCGCGCCAGCGCAGCGTGTCGGCCGCCACCGGCAACAGCGTCAGGCAATCTTGCATGATGGTCTCGTGGGGCGCGTTGGCGCGATACCATTCGACCATCGTGAATTCGGGCGCGTGGAGCGCCGTGCGCTCGCGATTGCGGAAAACGTGGGCGAAGGTGAAAATCTTCTCCTCGCCGGCGGCGAGCAGCTTCTTCATCGCGAACTCGGGCGAGGTGTGCAGGTAGCGCGGCACGCGGGCGCCGCCGGTGCCGATCATCTCGGTGGCGAAGGCGTGGAGGTGCGTCTCGTTGCCCGGCGACACCTGGAGCGCCGCGGTATCGACCTCGACGAAGCCTTCCGCCTCAAACACATTGCGAAGCGCCGCCACCGTGCGGTTGCGGAAAAGCAGGTACGGCCGGCGGTCGGCGTGGCGCTCCCTGTCCCAGAACCGTGGTCCGTCCATCCTGCCAATCCTTAACGTCCGGGCGCCCCGGCCCACTGGCGGAGTAGCCCAAAATCGCTATTGTGCCGCCAAATTTCCGGCCAGCCATAATCGAGGGTGCCTTGAAAGTCATCGCCAGCCAGGTCCGCAAGGGCAACGTCGTCGAGGTCGATAACCAGCTTTTCGTCGTGCTGACCGCCGAAAATTTCCATCCCGGCAAGGGCACGCCGACGACCCAGATCGACATGCGCCGCATCTCGGACGGGGTGAAGGTGTCGCAGCGCTACAAGACGACCGAGCAGCTCGAGCGGGCGTTCGTCGATGAGCACGACTACTCGTACCTCTACAAGGACGCCGACGGCTACACGTTCATGAACGGCGAGAATTTCGAGCAGGTGACGGTGCCGGAGAGCGTCGTCGGCGACTATGCGCCCTACCTGCAGGAAAACATGAGCGTGCATCTGTCGCTCTACAACGGCATCCCGATCGCGATCGAGCTGCCGCAGCGCGTGACGCTCGAAGTCGTCGAGACCGAGCCGACGATGAAGGGGCAGACCGCGTCGTCATCTTACAAGCCGGCGATCCTGTCGAACGGCGTGCGCACGCTGGTGCCAGGTCACATCGTCGCCGGCACGCGCATCATCGTGATGACGGAAGACGGCTCCTACGCCGAGCGCGCCAAGGACTGACCCTCAGACGACGCGGCGCACGGCCGGCAGTATCCTGAGGGACACGGACAGCGCGAAGCTCACCGCCAGCGCGAGGACCGTGACGATCGCGAATTTCGCGGTCGCTGAAGCTGCGAGATTCAGGATCGCGGCCTGGATCGCGAGCACCACGAACCAGTGGATCAGGTAGACGCCGTAGACGTTGCCGTCGAGGCGATCGAGCCATGGGCCGGGGCGATTGCAATACGTGCGGAACAGCACGGTCGACCCCAGAATCACGCCGACACAGACGAAGGCTTCGAAAAAGCCCCAGAGCGGCTGGAAGGCCAGCAGCGCCGGCGACCGCCCCTGAAGCGCGTTGACGGCGAGCGCCAGCGCGAATGCGGCAACGCCGACCGGGAACCACCACGCCATCCGCGCCGGGATCTTGTTGAACCAATCGCCGCGGCCGGCGACGATGCCGATCACGAACAGGCTCAGGTGTTGCGGCAGGTGGGCCGGCTCTACCGGCACAAGCCACAGGACATGGACCCAAACGTCTTGCGGGTAGGCGATCCGCACCAGCACGCCGACGATGCCAAGCGCGAGCACGTAGAACAGAACGGTCCAGTAGTTCGGCGGCGGCAATGCGCTCTCGGCCTGCGGGCGGAACGTGCGCCACAGCGCGTATAGCAGGCCGTAAACCAGAATCTGCTCCACGAACCAGAGGTGGCCGACGACGATGTTCCAGTGGCCGATGTAGTCCGTGACGTACAGCGAGACGAACCGCGTCACCTGGCCGGGCTGGTAGTAGATGAACAGCGGGAAGACGATGAACGCAAAGAAGAGAAGCGGGACGCCGAGGCGCACCAGCCGGTCGCGGACGTAGGCGGCACCCCCCTTGCGGTCATAGGAGCTGCCGGTGAAGTAGCCCGCGATGAGGAAGAAGAAGCCCATGAAGTAGGTGGCGTTCAGCGCGAAGAACGCTCCGAACCACTCTGCCTTCGCGGGGTCTTCGACCGGCCATTGATCGGCGGTCGGGCCATAGGCCTGGGCGGCGTGATGCGCGACGACTACCGCGATGAGGAAGACGCGAAGCCACCCGACAAAAGCCAGCCGTCGCATTGGCGCCCCGTTTGCTTCGCGCAATTGAAGGCGGTGCTAGAGGCGGGCCTGAGTCGCGTCAATCTGTCGGGCACGATCATCCGCGTGAGACTCAGTCCTTGGATAGCGAGCGCTGCGAAATCTCGTTGCCGGTGGCGATCAGCAGCTTGAGCGTGCCTGCCTGGTCGGGAGCATCGGCCTTATCGAGGCGCACCGTATAGGGGCAGGTGAGCGCGGCGACGATGCTGCCCAGGGGGCCGAGGATCGGGACGGACAAGTTGGTCACGCTCGCGACCTGCTGGCTTTCCATGATCTCGTAGCCGCGCTCGCGCACCTGGGCGAAACGCGTCAGGAGATTGGTGGGCAGCTTGCGCTGCTGGCGCTCGTTTTCCAGCATGAAGGCGCGCTCCTCGTCGCTGGCGAAGGCGAGGAAGACGTGGCCGGAGCCGGTGTTGACGAGGCCGATACGCGAGCCGACGCGGACCGAGACGTTCCAGTAGCCCGGGCTGTCGACCTGCGCGACCACGACCAGGATGTTGCGGTCATGGATGACAAGATGCACCGCCTGCTCGGCGTCGCGGGCGAAGCGGCGGAGCACCGGCGTCGCCTGGCTGACCAGGCGGCGGATGGGCGGCGAGGTGTGCGCCAGTTCGAACAGCTTTAGCGTCAGCTCGTAGCGGTCGGCGCTGGTGCGGCGGACGTAGTCGCGGCGCACCAGGCGGTCGAGCATCCGGTAGATCTCGGCCGGCGATCGCTCCAGGGATTTCGCAATCTCGGCCTGGCTGAGGCCCTCGTCGGTTCCGGCGAGCAGTTCGAGGATGTCGAGGCCCTTATCGAGCGCGGGGGCCCGATACTTTTCGAGGTCTTCCGCGATGTTCATGCGCCCTCCCAAGGCCCCCTGTGCCGCCATCGCTGCTGCCGGCACGAGCGAAATCGATATTGCCACAGGCTTTCATTTGTGAATAGATTGTTTGTCTATGATTGCAGCATATGGGCTGGGAGGGCCATACGCATGCGCTTCCCATCCCTGTGTCCAGCCATTCGAGCGAGGGTCTCGTGACCGCCCTCGTCGAAATGGTCAATGTCGATAAGTCCTTCCCGGGCGTGCGCGCGCTGTCGAAGGCGCGCTTCGAACTCATGCCCGGCGAAGTCCACGCCCTGATGGGCGAGAACGGCGCCGGCAAGTCGACGCTCATGAAGATTCTCGCCGGGGTTTACCGGCGCGACAGCGGCGAGATCCGGCTCGCCGGCGAGGCGGTCGAGATCGCGACCCCGCACCAGGCGCAGCGCCTCGGCATCGCGATGATCCATCAGGAACTGAGCCTGATGCGGCACCTGACCGCCGCGCAGAACATCTTCATCGGCCGCGAGCCGCGCACCTTCGGCGGTCTGCTGCTCGACGAGAAGAAGCTCAACGCGAACGTCGCGGCGATCTTCCACTCGATGCACCTTAAGCTCGACCCGCGCGCGCTGGTCGAGACGCTGACCATCGCCAAGCAGCAGATGGTAGAGATCGCCAAGGCGCTGAGCTTCAGCTCGCGCGTGCTCATCATGGACGAGCCGACCGCGGCGCTGAACGACGCCGAGATCAACGAGCTGTTCGCGATCATCGCGCGGCTCAAGGCCGACGGCGTCGGCATCGTCTACATCTCGCACAAGATGGACGAGATCAAACGCATCGCCGACCGCGTGACGGTGATGCGCGACAGCGAATACGTCGGCACCGTGCCGGCGGCGACGACGCCGATCGAGACGATCATCTCGATGATGGTCGGCCGCACGCTGACCAACGAGACGGCGAGCGCACGCGGCGGCGAGGACACGCCGATCGCGCTCGAAGTGCGCGGCATGCGGCGCGGCAAGGAAATTCGCGACGTCTCGTTCAGCGTCCGCAAGGGCGAGATTCTCGGCCTCGCCGGCCTGATGGGCGCCGGGCGGACGGAAGTGGCGCGGGCGATCTTCGGCGCCGATCCGGTCGAGGGCGGCGAGATTTACGTCGACGGCAAGAAGGTCTCGGTGCGCTCGCCAAAGGACGCGGTGCAGGCCGGCATCGGCTACCTCAGCGAGGACCGCAAGCACTTCGGCCTCGTCACCGGCCTCGACGTGCGCAACAACATCGCCATGGCCTCGATCGAGCGGTTCATGGGCCCGATCGGCTGGCTGCACGAAGACAGGATGCGCGACTCGGCGCGGCAATACATCCGCCAGCTCGCGATCAAGACGCCGTCCGATACGCAGGAGGCGCGGTTCCTTTCCGGCGGCAACCAGCAGAAGGTGGTCATCGCCAAGTGGCTGCTGCGCGACTGCCCGATCCTGATCTTCGACGAGCCGACGCGCGGCATCGACGTCGGGGCGAAATCCGAAATCTACAAGCTGCTCAACGCGCTCGCCGGCCAGGGCCGCGCGATCATCATGATATCCTCGGAGCTGCCGGAGATTCTCCGCCTCAGCCACCGCATCGCGGTGATGTGCGAGGGGCGTCTGACCGGCGTACTGCCGGGCGGCTCGTCACAGGAGGAGATCATGCGGCTGGCGACGCTACGGCAAAGCTCTGTGGAGGAGGCTGCCTGAGATGACTGAAGCGCGCACTGAGCCGCTGCCCGGCACGTCGGCGAATTTCCGCGGCTCGCCGGTCTATCACCGCCTGCTGGCGTTCTCGGGGCTGATCGTCCTGTTCATCGGCTTCAGCATCGCGTCGTCCAATTTTTATCAGACGGCAAACATCATCAACATCCTGCAGGCGACGTCGGTGAACGGCGTGCTCGCCGTGGCGGCGACGCTGGTCATCATATCGGGCGGCATCGATCTTTCGGTGGGCACGCTGATGACGTTCTGCTCCGTGATGGCCGGCGTGTTCATCACGAACTGGGGCCTGCCTATCTGGATCGGCGTGCCCGGCGCGCTGCTCGTCGGGCTTGCCAGCGGCGCGGTGTCCGGCGTCTTCATCGCCAAGCTCAAGATCCCGCCGTTCATCGCCACGCTCGGCATGATGCTGATCTACAAGGGGCTGTCGCTGGCGATCTGCGGCGCCAAACCGATCTATTTCACCGGCACGCCGGACTTCATAAAAATATCCACCGGCTCGGTCATCGGCGCGGTAATTCCAGGAGTGCCGATCCCGAACGGCGTGGTCATCCTCTTTGCCGTCGCCGGGCTCGCGGCGTTCATCCTGGCGCGCACCGCGCTCGGCCGCTTCACCTTCGCGATGGGCTCGAACGAGGAGGCGCTGCGCCTCTCCGGCGTCAACATCGACGGCTGGAAGATCGCGATCTACGCGCTCGCCGGCTGCGTCTGCGGCGTCGCCGGCATCCTGATCGCATCGCGCATCAATTCGGCGCAGCCGTCGATCGGCCAGGGCTACGAGCTCGACGCCATCGCCGCGGTGGTGATCGGCGGCACGTCGCTCAGCGGCGGGCGCGGCACGATGCTCGGCACCATGATCGGCGCGCTCATCATCAGCGTCGTCGCCAACGGCCTGCGCATCCTGTCGGTGCCGCAGGAATGGCAGATCGTCGTCACCGGCTCGATCATCATCGTCGCCGTCTACGCAGACATCCTGAGGCGCCGTCGCGCATGAGGATCAACCCGCGTCACCCGAAGGGGACGCCAAGAGCAAGAAGGGCGAACGCCCCACAAAAACGCAATCACAGAGAAACAAACAACCTTCCTCGGAGGAACCATGTTGAATAGACGTTTCGTGCTCGGCCTGCTCGGGGCCACGGCACTGGTTGTCTCGACCGGCATGTCGTCGGCGGCAGACAAGCCCTATATCGCGCTGATCTCGAAAGGCTTCCAGCACCAGTTCTGGCAGGCGGTGAAGCTTGGCTCGGAACAGGCCGCCAAGGACTTCAACGTCGACGTGACCTTCGAAGGTCCGGACGGCGAAGGCGCCGTCGACAGGCAGCTCGACATGATCTCGGCGGCGCTCGCCAAGCATCCGGCCGCCATCGGCATCGCGGCCATCGACAGCCAGGCGACGATCCCGCTGCTGCAGCAGTTCAAGGACGCCAAGATCCCGGTGATCGCGTTCGACTCCGGCGTCGCCAGCGACATTCCGGTGACGTCGTGCTCGACCGACAACCTTGCCTCGGCGGCGCTCGCCGCGGACAAGATGTCGGAGCTGATCGGCGGCGAAGGCAAGATTGCCATCGTGTCGTTCGACCAGACCAGCCAGACCGGCATCGAGCGCCGCGACGGCTTCGTCAACCAGATCAAGGCGAAGTACCCGAAGATCGAGATCGTCGACATCGAGTACGGCGGCGGCGACCACCTGAAGTCGGCTGAAATCACCAAGGCCATCCTGCAGGCCCACACCGACCTGAAGGGCATCTTCGCCACCAACGAAGGCGCGGCGATCGGCACCGGCATCGGCAAGAAGGAAGCCGGCAGCCAGGTGGTCGTGATCGGCTACGACTCGGGCAAGGAACAGCTCGACTTCGTCCGCGACGGCACGATCAACGGCGCCATCACGCAGAACCCGGTCGGCATCGGCTACGAGACGGTGAAGGCCGCCGTGGCCGCCGCCAAGGGCGAGGCGACGCCGAAGCACATCGACACCGGCTTCTACTGGTACGACAAGAACAACATCGACGATCCGAAGATCAAGCCGAACCTCTACGACTAGGCCGAGGTTCGAGAATCAAAGCCGGGCCGGAGAGGATGCTCTCCGGCCCGGTTTCTTTTTGCGATGTAGCTATTCGTCAGCCGCGCCGGAGCGGCAGGCGCTCACGCCGCCTCGAACAGATCGGGCTGGCGCGAGGCGAAGCGGTTGATCTCAGCCAGCGCGCGATCGAGATGCGCGCCCATCGCCGAGGCCGCGGTCTCGGGATTGCGCGCGGAGAAGGCGGCGCAGATGGCGCGATGCTCCTTCAGCGTCTCGGCCGAGCGACCCGGCGAGGGAACCAGCAGGCGGCGGGCACGCTCGAGCGGGGCGCGCGAGATTTCGACGGCGGCGGCGACGCGCGACATCGCGATGCGCTCGAACAGCATCGAATGGAAGCGGACGTCGAGGGCGTAGAACTCCTCCCAGTCCTTCGCGTCGATGGTCGCCGCCTGGTATGTCAGCAGACGGTCGAGGCGCTTCAGGGTCATCTCGTCCATGGCGCTCGCGATGGCGGCGGCGGTCGCAACCTCCAGCGCGCGGCGGACGAACGATGCCTCGGCGACGTCGGAGAGGCGGATGCGAGCGACGAACGTGCCCTTCTGCGGCTCGACATCGACCAGCCGCTCGCCGGCGAGACGCGACACCGCCTCGGACAGCGGCTGGCGCGAAATGCCGAGCCGGCCGCAGATCTCATGCTTGTCGAGGCGGGTGCCGGGCTTCAGCGCGAGATCGATGATCGAGGCGCGCAGATCCTCGTAAACCAGCACCGCCTTGGACACCCCCCGCCGCGGCGCCGCACCGACAAATCCCGAGGCCATTGGAGCCGCCTATCCATATGAAATGACGCTGGTTTTGTGGCTGACATGTTAGCATGAAAGCGAGGGGCGGCAAGGCGGGAATGGGCTTGGATGGGGATTTCGAGGCATCGGAAGAGCGGTGCGGAAAGGGGTGGACGATTCGGTCATGGCGGGTGGTTGCGATGATGGGCGGGCGTGGGTCACGCGTTGTGGCGACACACCGGCCCGCCTGCCTCCGCATCACGCTCGCACGGGCGGGCTCCCCACCGCTTTCCCATGGAGCTCGCGAGCAAATCTCCCCTCCGCTTTCCTCGCGAAAGCGGGGATCAGGTAGATAACCGGGCACACCCCGAAGGTTGGTGCTTCGCATCTGGCACCTGGTCCCCCGCCTGCGCGGGGCAAGCGGACGGGGTCAGGCTCCTGTCAGGGCAAATGCGAATGGCCGAGGTCGTTCGAGACCGGCGCGCGAGACCCTCGGACTGCCGCGCCTCGGCGCGCACCGAACCTCCCCTCCGCTTTCCCCGCGAAAGCGGGGACCCAGGTGCGGTAGCTTGGCTTGGTCCTCGTACGTCAGTGCCCGGTCGATTCACCTGGGTCCCCGCCTTCGCGGGCAAAGCGGAGAGTGAGTGGCGCTCCGCCTGCCCGTCCTATGCCCGTGACATTCACGCCTACCCGGCGACGCCGATATCTATGCGCCGCTTGCCTACGCCGTGATCCGGTCGATCTCCGCGATCTCCGCCGCGGTCAGCTTCCACTCCACGGCCTTCGCGTTCGACGCGACCTGCTCCGGCTTGGTGGCGCCGGCGATGATCGAGGCGACCAGCGGCTTCGACGCAAGCCAGCTCATCGCCAGTTCGACCATCGTGCGGCCATGCCTGTCGGCGAAGGCGTGCAGCGCCTCGATCACGTCCCAGTGCGGCGCGAGGAAGCGGCTCGTGGCTTCCTTGTGGCGCGTGCCGGCAGGCAGCGGCGCGCCTTTGCGGTACTTGCCGGTGAGCGCGCCGCCACCCAGCGGGAAGTAGGGCACGAGGCTGAGGCGATTCTTCTGCAGCGCCGGAAACAGCGACTTCTCGTGGTCGCGATGGGTCAGGCTGTATTCGTCCTGCGCGGCGACGAAGCCTTCGATGCCGAGTTTCTTCGCCTCTGCCGTGGCGTCGTCGATCTCGTCGGCGAGGAAATTCGAGCAGGCGATGTGGAGCACCTTGCCGGCCTTCTTCAATTCTTCCAGCGCGCGGAACGTCTCTTCGATCGGCGTCGCGGGATCGGGCTCGTGCATGACGAGCAGATCGATGCGGTCGGTCTTGAGGCGTGCGAGGCTCGCCTCGACCGCGCTCATGACGTAGCGCCGGCTGCCGCGACGGTCTTCGACGATGCCGGCCATCGGCTTGCCGAACTTGGTGACCAGCACGACCTCGCTCCGCCGTGCGCCCAGCACCTGGCCGATGATCGTCTCGGAGCCGCCGCTGTTGCCGTAGATGTCGGCGGTATCGAAATGCGTGACGCCGTGGTCGAGCGCGGCGTGGATCACCTTCCGCGATGCCTCGAGGTCGATGCGGCCGCCGAAGTTGTTGGTGCCGAGGCCGACGAGAGAGACGGAAAGGCTGCTTGAGCCGAGCTTGCGGTGTTCCACGGAATTCTCCTGGCGGCGCTGTATGGGGACATAGCGCGGCGGCTCCGCCCACGCCACCAATTGACGTTGCCGCAATTTTCCGCCGTTATCCGGCTCAAGAAGAATTCGGGGGAAGCTTCCAGATGCTCAAGGGAATTGACCCGATCCTCGGGCCGGATCTGCTGCATGCGCTGGCGGCCATGGGCCACGGCGACGAAATCTGCATCGCGGACGCGAATTTTCCGGCGACCTCCAATGCGCGGCGCCTGATCCGGCTGGACGGCATCGAGGCGACGCGGGTCGCCGACGCGATCCTGTCGGTGATGCCGCTCGACACGTTCGTCGACAACGCCGCGTTCGTCATGCAGGTGGTCGGCAAGCCGAAGGAGTCGCCGCCGGTCTACGGGCTCTTCCAGCAGGCGATCGACAAGCACGCCAAGGGCTTCAAGATCGGCCGCATCGAGCGGATGAAATTCTACGAGCGGGCGCGCACCTGCTACGCCATCGTGGCGACCGGCGACACGCGCGCCTATGCCAACCTGATCCTCACCAAGGGCGTCCTGCTCTAGCCCAACCTCATCCGGGAGACCCACGCCATGGCTCTGCTTGCGGAGATCGCGGAACGCATCGACCGGCGTTTTATCCATCTCGTCAACGGCTCGGTCGAGGTCGAGAAACTCTATGGTCAATGCCGGTGGGCCGAGGGGCCGGTGTGGATGCCGGACGCCAACCAGCTCGTGTGGAGCGACATCCCGAATTCGCGGATGCTGCGCTGGACGCCGGGCGGCGGCGTCAGCGTCTTCCGCACCGACTCCAACTATTCCAACGGCAACACGCGCGACCGCAACGGGCGGCTGATCACCTGCGAGCACGGCGCGCGGCGCGTGACGCGGACGGAAGCCGACGGCTCGATCACGGTGCTGGCCGAGATGTACAAGGGCAAGCGGCTCAACTCGCCCAACGATGCGGTGGTGAAGTCGGACGGCTCGATCTGGTTCACCGATCCGCACTACGGGATCATGAGCGACTACGAGGGCCACAAGGCCGAGCGCGAGCAGGAGACCAACAACGTCTATCGGATCGACCCGAAAAGCGGGAAGCTGACCGCCGTCGTCGACGATTTCGTCATGCCGAACGGGCTTGCCTTCTCGCCGGATGAATCGATTCTCTACGTCGCCGACTCCGCAATCAGCCACGATCCGGACGCGCCGTCGCACATCCGCACCTTCAAGGTTTCCAGGGACGGAACGCTGAAGGGCGGCAAGGTTTTCGCCACCACCGACGGCATCCCGGACGGCCTGCGTGTCGATACCAACGGCAACGTGTGGACCAGCGCCGGCTCCGGCATCAACGTCTACGCGCCGTCGGGCGACCTGCTCGGCCGCATCCGCTTTCCGCAGTCGGTGGCAAACCTCTGCTTCGGCGGGCCAAAGCGGAACCGGATTTTCGTCGCCTGCACGCACGAGCTTTACGCGTTCTACGTCACGGCGACGGGCGTTGCCGGCGGCTAGGGCTGCGGGGTGCGGCAGCGGTCGACGATTGCATCCCAGCGCGTCTGCTGCTCATCCGTCATGTCGGCGCCGGCCCTGAACAGGTCGGTGCCGTAGAGGCCGTCGAACAGGCAGCCGCAGAGCGCGGTGCAGGCGGGCGCGTCGCGGTCGCCGACGCAGGCGGTGGTGCACTGCCCGACCCAGCGCTCGCGGATGACGCCCACGCCCGGCGGGTGCAGCAGCGTGAAGACATACAG
Source organism: Bauldia sp. (assembly GCA_037200845.1). Classification (NCBI taxonomy): domain Bacteria; kingdom Pseudomonadati; phylum Pseudomonadota; class Alphaproteobacteria; order Hyphomicrobiales; family Kaistiaceae; genus Bauldia; species Bauldia sp. Next base: position 546,649 of record JBBCGQ010000001.1, on the reverse strand, counting down.
CGCGCCGACGATCAGCGGCTGGTGGATAAGATAGATGGCGAGGCTCCAGCGTCCTGCCAGCATCAGCAGATTTGAGACGGCATCGGTCGGCCGGAAGCGCGCCAGCGCATCGGCATGGCGGACGACGACGCGGCCGGCGGCGACGCCGGCGAGCACGATGCCGAACCATGGCAGCAACGGCACGTAGTCGACGGTCGGCGGCGGCTCAGGCGACAAGCCGACCCACCACAGCCACGGCTGATCGAAAATCGGGGCGGCGAGGAACCACGGCGCGGCGACGATCGCGGCCGCGACGATCGCCGTCAGCCAGACCGGCGCCCACAGGAACGGCAGCGCGAGGACACTCGCCACCGCGATCTCGTGCAGGATGCCGAAGAAGACGAAAGTGGAGCGGTCGAACCAGACCGTCGCGACGGTCACCAGCGCCGCGCCGGCGGCGATGAAGGCGAGGCGACGGAGGTAGCGGCGCCAGTCGATGCCGCCGCGGCTAGCCAGCACCAGAGCGATGCCGACCAGCACGAGGAACGTACCCGCCGTCAGCCGCGCATAAATCTTCCAAGGCAGATCGCTCTCGACGTCGGCCGCGATCAGCCCATCCGCCGAGAGGTCGAAGCAGGTGTGATAGACGACCATCGCGACGATGGCGATGCCGCGGGCGAGGTCGATGGCGGCGATGCGGGGAACGGCGCGCGGCGCGGCCGCGGCGGGCATGGCAGCCAAGGCAGGTCCCCTCGTCTCGATCGGCGCGCGGCGTCATCTTGCGGGCGCCGGCACGGCGGCGCAACAACAGCCCCCGCGTTGGCGGTGGACAGGCCGCGCTAAGGTCTATATTGGACCCTCTGGACCGGCCATCGGGGCTTCCGGGCGACGGCTAAGCGGCTGCAGCGCCAGTGAAAACCGTCCCGATTGGCGAGTGATTTCAAGGGGAACGCGCGCGCCATGTCTTCGACTTTCGATATCGTCGCCAAGGTCATCGCCGAGACCAGCGACGTGCCTCTGGAAAATATCAAACCCGAGGCGCACGCCATCGACGATCTCGGCATCGACAGCCTCGACTTCCTCGACATCGTGTTCGCGCTCGACAAGAAATTCGGCATCAAGATTCCGCTTGAGCAGTGGACGCAGGAAGTGAATCAGGGCAAGGCGAACGTCGAGGACTATTTCGTGCTGAAGAACCTCTGCGCGCGCATCGACGAACTGGTCGCCGCGAAGTCCGCCACCTAAAGGCGACGCACAGGAAGCCATGCGTCTCGAATATTTCGAACTGCTGGACAGGGTCGAGGAAATTGATCTCGAGGGCGGCTCGATCCGCATAAGCTCGACGTTGCCCGAGCGCAGCCCGGTGTTCGACGGCCACTTCCCGAGCTTCCCGATCCTACCCGGCGTCCTGATGCTCGAGATGATGAACCAGGCGGCGGGTTACCTGCTCTATCGCCGCTTCAAGCGCGAGCGGTTCGTCTTCCTCGGCGGCGTCAAGCGCGCCAAGTTCCGCCGCATGGTGAAGCCGGGCACCAGCCTGCAGATCACCGGACGCATCACGCACGACGGCTCCGGCTTCTTCATCGCCGAAACCAGCCTCAAGGCCGGCAGCGAGTCCGCGGCCGACGCGGAGATCATCCTGATCGTGCAGGATTTCCCGACGCCGGAAGCAAGGGCCGCCCTGGCGCGCAGCACCGATTTCCTCGAGGCCGCCTCGCCGGTCACGGCGTGAGCGGGCGCTAGCATGGCGCGCGAGGTCTGGGTCACCGGCATCGGGCTTGTCTCCAGCCTCGGCGAAGGTCTTGACGCGCATTGGCAGGCGCTTGCCGAAGCCGAGCGGCCGGCGCCGAAAGTCGACCTCGAGTTCACGCCGCCGTTCGGCATCCATCCGCTGGTGCCGCTCAATCTCGATTCGCAGATCCCGAAGAAAAGCGATCAGCGCCAGATGGAGGCGTGGCAGCGGCTCGGCACCTATGCCGCCGGGCTGGCGCTCAGCGATGCGGGCATCGCGGGCAATCTCGATATTCTCGGACACACGCATGTCGTGGTCGCGGCGGACGGCGGCGAGCGCGACGTGCCGACCGATACGGCGATCCTCGCAGGACTGCCGACGGCGGCCGATCCTTCCGGCTATCTCAACGAGCACCTGACCAACGATCTCCGCCCGACCCTGTTTCTGGCGCAGCTTCCCAATCTCGTCGCCGGCAACATCTCGATCGTGCACAAGGTCACCGGCTCGTCGCGTACGTTCATGGGCGAGGAGATCGCCGGCGCCTCGGCGATGGAGATCGCGTGGCGGCGCATCGGCGCCTCGCAGGGGGACATATTCCTCGTCGGTGGCGCCTGCCTCGCCGAACGGAAAGACTCGGTGCTGAACTGCGCGCTCGGCGGCACTCTGTGGGCCGGCGAGCACAAGCCGATCTGGGAGCGGCTGGAAGCCGGCGGCGGCGCCATGCTCGGCTCGGTCGGTGCCTTCCTGATCCTGGAGGCGCGTGAGCATGCCGAGGCGCGCGGCGCCAAGCGCTACGCCCGCCTGCTCGACGTTGAGACCGACCAGAGCCGCCGGCGGCCGGGCGACGTCGCGGCCAAGCTGACGCGCCAGCTCGACATCATCGCGCCGGCCGGCCAGGCGCCGGTCTCCGTGCTTTCCGCGGCCACCGGCGTTGCCCAGGCGACGCGCGAGGAGCGCGACCTGCTGGCACAATTGATCGCCGCGGGCCGGGTCGATACGGTACGGGCGACCGGATCCATGCTCGGCACGGCGACGAGCGCGACCTTCCCGGCGACCGCAGGTTTGGCGGCGCTGGCCCTGTCACGGGGCGGCTTCTACCGGAGCGTGGACACCACCGGCTTCGAGACGCCGAAGGCCGACAAACCGACACGGATCGCGGTCACCTCCGCCGGCATGTGGCGCGGCGAAGGCAGCGCGCTATTTGCTGCGATCGAGTGAGGGGAAGCATATGAAGGATCATCGCGGCCGTCCCGTCGTTGCCGTCACCGGCTACGGCATGGTTTCATCCCTCGGTCAGGGCGTCGCCGACTCGTGGGCCGGGCTCACCGCCGGGCGCTCGGGCATCAAGAAGATCACGCGCTTCCCGACCGAGCACATGCGCACGGTCATCGCCGGCGCCATCGATTATCTCTGGCAGGACGACGACACCGCCATGGACATCACCACGCGCGCCGCGATCCTTGCCGCCGAGGAAGCCATTGCCGGCGCGGGCATCGGCACGCCCGGCGATTTTCCCGGCCCGATGTACGCGGCGCTGCCGCCGGCGGAACTGGAGTGGCCCTATCGCCGCCAGCTTTTCGACGGCGCACAGCCGATCGACGGGGACGCCTATGACCGCATGATCGCGGCGGCGCGTCGGAAGAACGACGATTACGGCTTCAAGCATGCGCTGCTCGGCTTCATCGCCGAGGGCATCGCCGAGAAGATCGGTACGCGCGGTGCGCCGATCTCGCTGACCACCGCCTGCGCTTCCGGCGCGACCGCGATCCAGCTCGGTGTCGAGGCGATCCGCCGCGGCGACACCGACGCCGCCATCTCGATCGGCGCCGACTGCTCGGTGAATCCCGAGATGATGATCCGCTTCGGGTTGCTCTCCGCACTTTCCGGCACCAACGAGCCGCCGCAGGAAGTCTCGCGACCGTTCGCCAAGGACCGCGACGGCTTCGTCATCGCTGAAGGCGCGGCGGCGCTGGTGCTGGAAAATTACGATACGGCAGTGGCGCGCGGCGCGACGATCCACGCGATCGTGCGCGGCATCGCCGAGAAGGCGGACGACTTCCACCGCACGCGCTCGAAGCCGGACGGCTCTGCGATCATCGGCGCGATCCGCGCCACGGTCGAGGACGCCGGCCTGTCGCCCGACGCTATCGACTACGTCAACGCGCACGGCACCTCGACGCCGGAGAACGACAAGATGGAGGCGATGTCGCTGGAGGCGGTGTTCGGCGAGCGCATCCGCACGACGCCGGTGTCGTCCAACAAATCGATGATCGGGCACACGCTGACCGCGGCCGGTGCGATCGAGGCGATCTTCTCGATCAAGACGATGGAAGACGGCATCATCCCGCCGACGATCAACTACAATCATCCCGATCCGGCGATCCCGTTCGACGTGGTGCCGAACGTCGCGCGCAAGCAGCAAGCGTCGGCTGTGCTGTCGAATTCGTTCGGCTTCGGCGGGCAGAATGCGTGCCTGGTGCTGACTGCCGAGCCGGCGTGAGACTCGCATCATGAATCCGGCGCCCGATTTGATCCTCCCCCATTTACGGGGGAGGGGGCAGCGCGCAGCGCCGACGGAGGGGGCCGCCCCCTCCACCGCCTTCGGCGGTCCCCCTCCCCCGCTTTGCGGGGGAGGATCAGCACTGGCGAGCGATTGAAATGCGCGCGCTCCAGCTCACCGACAACCGCAACCTCGCGATCGTCGATTTCCCGGAGGCCCCTCTCCCCGGGCCGGGCGAGGTCACGGTCGCCATCGGCGCGGTGGCGCTCAACCATATCGACGTTTGGGGCTGGCGCGGCATGGCCTTCGCCAAGCGCAAGCTGCCCATCGTCATCGGCGCTGAAGCCGCGGGTACCATCGTTGCCGTTGGCTCCGGCGTTGCGCTGAAGGCTGGGCAGATCGTGGCGCTGTTCGGCGCGGAGACGTGCGGCAAGTGCCGCGCCTGCCTCGAGGGACGGGATAATTTCTGCGAAAACGTGGCCGGCATCCGCGGCTTCCACGTCGATGGCCTGGCGCGCGAGCGGATCACGCTGCCGGCGCGTCTCGTGGTCGCCGCGCCTCCCGGACTCGGCGTCGTCGATGCGGCCTGCGCGCCGATCACCTACGGCACGGTCGAGCACATGCTGTTCGACAACGCGCATCTGGAAGCCGGGCAGACGGTGCTGATCCAGGCCGGCGGCTCGGGCATTGGTACGGCGGCCATACAACTAGCAAAGGCAGTTGGGGCCACCGTCATCACCACGGTGTCGACCGAGGACAAGGCGGCGAAGGCGAAGGCGCTCGGCGCCGATTACGTCATCAACTACAAGGAAGACCGCTTCGAGGGTGTCGTGCGCAAGCTGACCAAGAAGCAAGGCGTCGACGTCGTGTTCGAGCACGTCGGGCCGGACACGTTCGCGCAGTCGATGTTCTGCATGAAGCGCGGCGGCATCCTGGTCACGTGCGGCTCGACCACCGGCGTGTCGACCGAGATCAACCTGTTCCAGCTCTACCAGCGGCAGCTTCGCCTGATCGGCTCGTTCGGCTGCAACCTGCGCAACCTCGCGACCGTGCTCGGCAAGATGGCAGAGGGCATCGCCAAGCCGGTGATCGACACGACCATCAAACTTGCCGATATAGACTCCGCCCTGTCGCGGCTGGAGTCGCGCAACGTGTTCGGCAAAATCATCGTAACCCTTTGACGGACGGACCGCAGAAACCGCAAACCACGCGCCGGCGCACGCGCGTCAACCGCGGCGGCACGCTGGGCGCGCGCATCGTGCGCAGCGAATTTTTCTACCGCCTCAGCGCGGGGACGCTGCGCGCCGGCATGAATCTCGTCCGCCGGCTCGGCCGCGAGCGGGCGCTGCGCATGGTCGGCGGGCTGCTCCGCACGATCGGGCCGTGGCTGCCGGAGCATCGCATGGCTCAAGCGAGCATCGCGGCGTCGTTCCCGGAGAGGAGCGAAGGCGAGCGCGCCGAGATACTCCGCGGTGCGTGGGAGAATTTCGCCGCGGTCGTGGTCGAGTTCGTGTTCCTCGAGGAACTCGCCGCCGAGTTCGATCCGGCGCATCCCACCGAGGGCGTGGTGACCATCTCCGGCATCGATCACTTTGCGGCGCTGCGCGACGACGGCAAGCCGGCGGTGATCATCGCGGCGCATCTCGCCAACTGGGAGATTCTGGGCGTCGTCGCGCAGACTTTTGGCCTGCGCACCGTGCTGCCCTTCCGCGCGCCCGGCAATTTTCACCTCGCCGAGGACGTGCTGGCCAAGCGCGAAGCGCTGATGGGGACGCTGGTGGAAAGCGGGCGCGGCGCCTCGTTCGAGATCGCGGCGGCCCTCGACCGCGGCGAGCACCTTGGCATGCTGGTCGACCAGCGCCTGACGCGCGGGCTGGATGTGCCCTTCTTCGGCCGGCCGGCGCTGACCAATCCGCTCGCCGCGAAATTCGCGCGGCAATACGACTGCCCGGTGCACGGCGCGCGTGCCATCCGCCTGCCCGGCGGGCGGCTGCACCTCGAGCTCACCGGCCCGATCACCCTGCCGCGCGACAGCGACGGGTTGATCGACGTCGAAGCGGCGACGCTCGAAATCAACCGGATCGTCGAAGGCTGGGTGCGCGAGCATCCCGGCCAGTGGTTCTGGCTGCACGACCGCTGGCGGCACTAACGCCTAGCGCGCCTCGAGGATCAACCGCAGCCCGAGCAGACCGATGACCGCGCCGGCGGTGCGGTCGATCCACGTCTTGGCGTGGAGATAGACCGCGCGCGGGCGGGACGCCGAGAAGGCGAGCGCGACCAGCGCGTACCACGCGCTTTCCTGGACGAAGACGAGTGGCGGGATGGCGAAGTCCACCCACAGCGGCGGATGCGCCGGCATCAGCGCCGCGAACACGGCGCCGTAAGCCGCGACGATCTTCGGGTTCGCCAGTTGCGTCGCCAGCCCCATGCCGAACGAGCGCCAGGCGTCGGAGCCCGCCGCACCGCTCTCGGTCACCGCGATCGGCTCGCTGGCGTGGCGCCAGATCATGATCGCCAGGTAGAGCAGGTAGACGCCGCCGGCGATCTTCAGCGCCCAGAACAGCCACGCCGCCTCCGTCATCAGCGCACGCAGCCCGACCAGCGCCAGCACCGCGTAAACGAGCGCGCCGACACCCATGCCGAGCGCGGCGGCGAGGCCATCGGCGCGCGAGCGGGCGACCGAAGTGCGCACGACGAAGACGAAGCTCGGACCGGGGCTGATGGCGCCGATGAGCAGCGTGCCGAGGAGTGCGAGAAGGGCGAGGAGGTCGGACATAGGCGGATCGTAGCGCCGGTGCTCGCATCGAGCCAACTCCATGCCGATGAGTCACCTCTCCCTGAGGGAGAGGGCTTCCGAACTTGGCGAACGAAGTAAGCCTAGGGAGGAAGGGAGGAAGGGAGGAAGGGAGGAAGGGAGGAGGGGTCAGGGGCCCATCGCTCAAAACGCCTGTCCCTAACCCCTCACCCTTTTCGCCTAATTCGCTTCGCTCATAAGGCTCAAAGCCCTCTCCCTCAGGGAGAGGTAAGCAACTGGCGCGCGCTTTTTCGCTTCCATCGAAGCGATTCGCGTGCCACTTTTGTTCTCATGCTGATGGATCATTCGGGCCTCGTGCCGCCGGTCGATGGACGGCAATCGCCGCACGCGGCTTCCGTGGCGCGGGGGGTCGGGCGGCTGCTACGGACGCAGGGCTTTGTCGTGGTGAGCGAGCTGCCGCTCGCCACCGGCCGCCGCGCCGACATCGTCGGGCTAGGGCCGTCGGGCGACCTGTGGATCGTCGAGATCAAATCGTCGATCGAGGATTTCCGCGCCGACGAGAAGTGGCCGGACTACCGCCTCTCGTGCGACCGGCTGTTCTTCGCCTCGCACACCGCGGTACCGGCCGAGATTTTCCCGGAGGACGCCGGCCTGATCATGGCCGACGCGTTCGGCGCCGAGGTGCTGCGCGAGGCGCCGGAACACCGGCTGCCCGGTGCGACGCGGAAGGCGATGCTGGTGCGGTTTGCCCAGGCCGCGGCGCTGAGGCTGCACGGGCTGATCGATCCGGGTGCTGGCGAGGTTTTCGGGTAGGGCTTCGCCCTCCCGCCTTCTCCACTCATGGGAGGAGAGACACCCCTCCCCAAAACCGCGATGCGGTTTTGGCCCTCCCACAAGGGGAGGGCTCAACAAGTGGAGTTTGTTGGAGCGTGGTGTTTCAACAAGGATGAACCCTCCCCTTGTGGGAGGGTCAAACGGCCAAAGGCCGTTTGGGGAGGGGTGTCCCTCCTCCTCACCTCGGGCGGCTTACCGCGGGGCGCGCTTCGCCAGTATCCGCTGCAACGTCCGGCGGTGCATGTTCAGCCGGCGCGCGGTCTCCGAGACATTGCGGTCGCAGAGTTCGTAGACGCGCTGGATGTGTTCCCAGCGGACGCGATCGGCCGACATCGGATTTTCCGGCGGCGGGGCGCGCTCGCCGGGCTCGCGGGGTGAGCGCGAAATGGATCTCGTCGGCGTCGGCGGGCTTGGCGAGATAATCGACGGCGCCAAGCTTAACCGCGGTCACGGCAGTCGCGATGTTGCCGTAGCCGGTGAGGACGACGACGCGCGAGTCGGGGCGGCGCTTGCGGACCAGCTCGATCACGTCGAGGCCGTTGCCGTCTTCCAGGCGCATATCGACGACCGCGAAGGCGGGCGGCATGGCCTCGGCCTTCTTGATGCCCTCGGCGACGGTGTCGGCGGTATCGACGACATAGCCGCGGGTTTCCATGGCGCGGGCCAGGCGCTGGAGAAAGGCCTTGTCGTCATCGACGATGAGCAGCGACATCTCGGTACCGGTCATGCTGGCCTCGGATCGGCCCGCGCGCCAATGCGGGCGTCCGGCAGGCCAGGCGGCTAGGTGGGTTGGTAGGGGTTATAGGGTCTCCACCGGCCGCCGCCAAGGCGTTCTATCATCGATGGTTTCCGAGGCGGAACCGGCCGTGGCCGGGCCTGCGTCCATGAGGGCGCGCGGCCAGGCTATGCGAATCACCGCGCCTTTGGCCGGGGCGACGCGGTTGGCGAGGTCGAGGACGGCGCCGGAACGCTCCAGCAGCGTCTTGGCGATGAACAGGCCGAGGCCCAGGCCGCCGGCCTCGTGGTCGGCCTCGCCCGAGGCGGCATCGCGCCGGGTGGTGATGTAGGGCTCGCCGAGGCGGTCGATGATCGCCGAGGAAAATCCCGGCCCGTCGTCGGCGATGGTGATCGCGACCTCGGTGTCGTTCCATTCGGTGCCGACGGTCACCCGCTCGGTGGCGAAGTCGACGGCGTTCTCGACGAGATTGACGAGGCCCTGCACGATCGCCGGATTGCGGATGCCGATCGGCTCCGGACCCTTGCCGTTCGGCGGCGTCACCTCGATCTTCGCGGCGAAGGCGCGATAGGCCTCGACCACCTCCTCGATCAGGTGCGAGAGCGGCAGGCGCGACAGGTGCCTGTCGACCTGGCCGGACATCGACGTGAGACGGGACAAGATTTCGCGGCAGCGCTGCGACTGCGACCTCAGCAGCGCGACGTCGTCGGCATGTGGGCTGCCCGGGGGGAAATCGCGTTCCATTTCCTTGGCGACCAGCGCGATGGTGGCGAGCGGCGTGCCGAGCTCATGCGCGGCGGCTGCCGCCAATCCGTCGAGGGCGTAGAGGTGCTGCTCGCGCGCCAGCACCATCTCGGTGGCGTTCAGCGCCTTCGCCAGTTGGCGCGCTTCCTCGGCGACGCGGAAGGCGTAGACGCCGGTGAAGACGCAGGCCGAGACCAGCGCCACCCAGACGCCGCCGACGTAGAGCAGCGGCAGGTTCTCCGAGCCGCCGACGTACCACGGCAGTTGCCAGTGATAGACGGCGAGCACGGACGCCACGGCGATGACCAGGAGGCCCAGCGCCGCGGTCGGGCGCGAGGCGAGCGCCGCGGCGGAGACGATGACCGGCGCCAGCAGCAGGATGGCGAACGGATTCTCCAGCCCGCCGGTGAGGAACAGCAGCGCTCCGAGTTGCACGACGTCGTAGGCGAGCAGCGCGAAGGCCGGCCACTGGCCGAGGCGGAGCGTCGCCGGATAGCGGGCGCGGAGCACGAGATTGATGCCGGCGGAGAGGCCGATGAGCAGGAGGCAGAGCGTCGTCGGCAGCGGGAAGACCAGCACAAAGCGAACGAACAGCACGGCCAGCGCCTGGCCACCGACCGCCAGCCAGCGCAGCCGCACCAGCGTATCGAGACGCAGGCTGCGCGGGGAGAAGGCGCGGGTCGGGGCAACGACGATGTCGCTCATCGCCGCGATCCTAGCAGATCAGGCGGTTGCGTCTCACGGTGTGCTTCTACCTCCACTCCGCTCTTCCCGGCGAAGGCGGGGACTAACGAGCGGCAACGCGAAAGGACCGCAAAGATCAGCGCAGGACGCTCCACCCGGGTCCCCGCTTTCGCAGGGATGAGCGGGGAGGAAAGCCATCACCCGGCGTCGGCGACGAGGCCGGCGAGCGCGGCGCGGATGCGCTCCAGATCCTCCGGCCGCGACAGGCGGTGGTCGCCGTCCTTGACCAGGGTCAGCACGACGTCGTCGGAGGCGAGTTTCTCGACCAGTGACGCCGCGTGGCGCCACGGTACCTCGCGGTCGGCAATACCCTGCAGGATGACGACCGGGCAGCCGACCTCGATCAGGCGGTCGCCAAATACGTAGGCCTCGCCGTCCTCGATCACGGCGCGGGTGATGACGTAGGGCTGATCGGAGTAGGCGCTGGGTTCGTTGACGTAGCCGTCGCGCTCCAGCGCCGCGCGCGCCTTCTTGGTCATGCGGTCGCGCATCAGCGTGCGCGTCATGTCGAAGGCCGGCGCGATCAGCAGCAGGCCGGCAACCCGGCCGGTGCCGCGCATCGCCTCGGCGAACAACAGCGCCAGCCACCCGCCCATCGACGAGCCGATCACGATCTGGGGGCCGGCGGTGGTATCGAACACCGCCCTCGCCTCCTGCAGCCAGCGCGTTATGGTGCCGTCGGTGAAGGCGCCGCCCGAGGCGCCGTGGCCGGAATAGTCGAACCGGGTGGCGGCGAGGCCCTTTTCGGCGGCGAAGGCGTCGACCGCGACGGCCTTGCTGCCCTCTATGTTCGACATGAAGCCGCCCAGCCAGAACAGCCCGGGCGAGCCGCCGGCGCGGCGGATCACTGCGATCTCGCGGGCAGCGGAACCTGTATCCACCGTCAGGCGTTCCGCCGTTGTGTCAGCCATGCGGGGACCCCATTTATGCAGCCCGGCAGCGGTTGACTTCCCGCGCCGCTTGCCCGAATCCTCTCGCTCCCATTGTCCACCGAGGAGAAGACCACCATTCGCCGTCCGTTTAGAGCACCGCCCACCACCAAGGAAGGCCCAGCGATCAACGAGGACATCCGCTCATCTGCGGTCCAGTTGATCGACGACAAGGGCGAGAATCACGGCAATACGCCGATTCAACGCGCCCTCGAAATGGCCCGCGAAGCGGGCATGGATCTCGTAGTCATCTCGCCGAACCAGGACCCGCCGGTCGCGAAGATTCTCGACTACGGCCGCTTCAAATATGCGGCGCAGAAGAAGGCAACCGAGGCGCGCAAGCGCCAGAAGGTCATCGAGATCAAGGAGATCAAGATGCGCCCGAACATCGACGTTCACGACTACGAAGTGAAGATGCGGGCGATCAAGCGGTTCTTCGAGGACGGCGACAAGGTCAAGCTGACGCTGCGCTTCCGCGGCCGCGAGATGGCGCACATCGAGCTCGGCGCCAAGCTGCTCGACAAGGTCAAGGAAGACACGGCGCCGATCGCCAAGGTCGAGGCCGAGCCGAAGATGGAAGGCCGGCAGATGATGATGGTGCTGGCGCCGCGGTAGTCCGCGCTCCGTACCGTTCGCTAGTTGGAAGCCGGCGCCCTCGCCGGCTTTCGCATTTCTGGGAACACGATGAAGATTTCGCTCATCCTCAATCGCGAAGCCGGAACGCTGCGCACGCTCGATGCGGAGAAGGTCGGCGAGCAGATCGCGGCGATTTTCCGCGAGGCCGGACACGACGTGACGGTGCATGTCGCGGCGGGCGGCGACGCGATTGCCGCGATCAAGAAGGCGGCGAAGCAAAGCGAGGCCATCGTGGTGGGCGGCGGCGACGGCACGATCTCCGCTGCCGCGGCGATCGCCGCCGAGGCCGGTGTTGCTCTTGGCGTATTGCCGCTCGGCACGATGAATTTTTTCGCGCACTCGCTCGCCATCCCGCCGGACATGAAGGCGGCCGCCGCGGCGCTGGCCGGCGGCGAGGTACGCACCGTCGACATCGCCAGCGTCAACGGCCGTTTGTTCGTCCACGCCCTCGCCCTCGGTCTCCATCCGGCGATGGTGGCGGAGCGCGAGAAGCTCGCGTACGGCTCGCGCATCGGCAAGATGATCGGCAGCGCGCGCGCCTTCCTGCGCGTCGTGCGCCATTCGCACCGCTTCGACGTGTCGATCGAGAATGCCGACCGGAAAATCGAGCGCCGCACGGCCGGCGTCGTGATCAGCAACAACCCGTTCGGCAAGGGTCACATGCCGTATGCCGACCGCCTCGACGGCGGCGTGCTCGGCGTCTACGTCACGACCGCGCGCGGCTGGGTGCAGCTTGCGCGCGTCACCGCCGCTGCGGCGCTGGGGGCGGCGGAGGAGCATCCGCTGGTCGCGTACCTGGAGACTCCGGCAGCCACCATACGTTTCCACCGGCGGGTCACGGTGCCGACGACGCTCGACGGGGAGCTCGTGCGGCTGCAGGGGCCGCTGGAGGTGAAGATCGTCGCGGGAGGGCTTAAGGTGCTGGCGCCCAAGGCGAGCGAGGCCGCAGCATGAGCAACGATAACAGCACGTCTTTCTCCGGCAACATTCCCGAGTACTACGACAACGCGCTCGTCCCGATCATCTTCGTCGACTTTGCGGCCGAGATGGCACGGCGGCTCGCCGCGCTGAAGCCGACGCATGTGCTGGAGACTGCGGCGGGCACGGGCGTCGTCACGCGCGCCATGCGCGATGCGCTGCCGGCCAGCATCCCCATGACGGTCACCGACCTTGCGGCGGCCATGCTCGACATCGCGCGCAAGCGGTTCCGGCCCGGCGAGGCTCTGACCTTCCAGCCGGCGGACGGCACCGCGCTGCCCTTTAGCGACAACAGCTTCGATGCGGTGGTCTGCCAGTTCGGCGTGATGTTCTATCCCGACAAGGACAAGGGCTACCGCGAGGTGCTTCGCGTGCTGCAGCCCGGCGGCACGTATCTGTTCAGCGTCTGGGACAGCCACGCCCACAACTCGTATGGACGGATCGCCTACGAGACCGTCGCCGCCTTCTTCCCAAAGGATCCGCCGCAGTTTCAGAAGATTCCGTTCTCGTATCCGTTCGAGGCGATCAAGGATTCGCTGACGGCGGCGGGCTTCGCCGACATCAACGCCTCGGTCATCCGGCTGCAGAAGGCCGTGCCCGACTTCCGGCACTTTGCGCGCGGTTTCATCTACGGCACCCCGGTCATCGACCAGGTCAAGGCGCGGGGCGGCGTCGATCCGGAGGCGCTCGTAGCCAAGCTCACCGAGGCGTATCACCGCGAATTCGGCCCCGACGGCCGGTCGATCCCGCTGCAGACGCTGTTCTTCTCGGCCCAGAAACCCGCCTGAGCCGCTCGCCAGGCCCGAAAACGCACGATTCCAGGCGGGCAGCCGCGCCTCCGCCGCCCTTGTGCGCCGCACCCCTCGCCGCTATAAACCCCGCGGTTTCGCGCCGCCCGGCCATGGAAGGGCATGCCGTGGCGACGCTGTTTCAGCTCCAACCTTAGGGAAGCAAAATGCCCAAGCTCAAGACCAAGAGCGGCGCCAAGAAGCGATTCAAGGTGACCGCCACCGGTAAGGTGAAGCATGCCCAGCGCGGCAAGCGTCACATGATGATCCGGCGCACTGCCAAGCAAATCCGCAATCTCCGCGGCACCAAGGTGCTGTTCAAGACCGACGGCGACAACGTCCGGAAGTACTTCCTTCCGAACGCGTAGCTCCCGTCCGTCAACCGCACCCAACATCCGAGGAAATTGAGAAATGGCACGAGTTAAACGTGGCGTCACATCGCACGCCAAGCACAAGAAGGTCCTGAAGCGCGCCAAGGGCTTCTACGGCCGCCGCAAGAACACCATCCGCACCGCGAAGGCCGCCGTCGACAAGGCGGCGCAATATGCCTTCCGCGACCGCAAGAACCGGAAGCGCTCCTTCCGCGCCCTGTGGATCCAGCGCATCAACGCCGCCGTGCGCGAGCATGGCCTTACCTACGGTCGATTTATCAGCGGCCTCGGCAAGGCCGGGGTCGAGGTTGACCGCAAGGTCCTGGCCGAGCTCGCCGTCAGCGAGCCGGCCTCGTTCAAGGCGCTGGTCGAGAAGGCATCGGGCGCGCTCGCTGCCTGACCCTCTGACCAGCGTTTCGCGGCGGAAGCGCTTCGGGATAGAAGTCCCGAAACTTTTGTCCGGGCGTGGGTGAGGGTTAACACGAAGTGCAGGGCCTGAAAGCCGAACTACTGCGTGGCTTCTGGTACGTCGCGATGCCCGCCGGCGAACTCGCCCCGGGCACGACCGCCGTGCGCGTCATGCTGGGCGACCAGATCCTGCTGGCGCGGCGCAAGAACGGCTCGGTCTTCGCCATCAACGACATCTGCCCGCACCGCGGCATGCCGCTGCACCATGGCCGCTTCGACGGCGAGCGCATCGCCTGCACCTATCACGGCTGGCAGTACGGCTCCGACGGCACGTGCGCGTTCATCCCCTCGGCGATGGACGACCAGAAGATCGACCTCGCCAAGATCCGCACCGCCGCCTACCCGTGCGTCGAGCAGCAGGGCCTGGTCTGGGTCTACTTTGCGCGCGACGGCGAGGCACCGGCCGGCGAGATGGCGAAGCCGCCGATGATGCCGCTGTTCGCCGCCGACGCGCAGCCGAAGGTGCACGTCGAGCAGACGTTCCCGTGCTCGGTCGATCACGCCGCCTTCGGGCTGATGGACCCGGGGCACATCGCCTTCGTGCATACCTCCAAGTGGTACCGCGCCAAGGTCGGCGTGGTGAAGCCGAAGGAAAAAAGCTTCGCGCCCTCCGATCTCGGATTCCGAATGCTGCGCCACAAGGTGACGGCGCAGAACCTGCTCTACCGTCTCCTCGGCCGCGAGGTGACCACCGAGATCAGCTACCGCCTGCCGGGGCTGCGCATCGAGGACATCAACGGCGAGCGCAATGCCGTCGTCACCGTCTCGGCGCTGACGCCGATCAGCGACGAGGAGACCGCGTTCCACCAGATCATCTGGGCGACGCCGGCGTGGGCCAATCTGGTCAAGCCGATCGTGCGCTATGTCGCCAACGTCTTCGTCGGGCAGGACCGCGCCATCGCCGAGAAGCAGCGCGAGGGGCTGGTGCGCGCGCCCAAGATGATGCTGATCAACGACGTCAACACCCAGGCCCGCTGGTGGATGCGCCTCAAGGACGAGTGGGTCGCGGCCGGCAACGAGGGCCGCGATTTCGTCAACCCGATCAAGGCAGCGACGCTGCGCTGGAAGAGCTGAGACATGGCTGTGGATCCGACCGAACACCTCGCGACGCTGGAGAAGGAGATCGTCCAGCGCGTCAACGCGGCCGGCGACGAGGCCGGGCTGGAAGCGGAGCGCGTCGCCGCGCTCGGCAAGAAGGGCGTCGTCTCCGAATTGATGAAGACGCTGGGCACCATGCCGATCGAGACGCGCATTCTCATGGGGCCTGCGATGAACGGCCTCAAGGATCGCGTCGGCGCGGCCATCAGCGCGCGCCGCGAGGTGCTGAAGGAAGAAGCGCTGGCGCGCGCCATCGTCGCCGACGCCGTCGACGTCACCCTGCCGGTGCGGCCCTCGCCGCTCGAAACCGGCCGCATCCATCCGGTCAGCCAGGTGATCGACGAGATCACGGCGATCTTCTCCGACCTCGGCTTCGCCATCGCCGAGGGGCCGGACATCGAGACCGACTACTATAATTTCACCGCGCTCAACTTTCCGGTCGGACACCCGGCGCGCGAGATGCACGACACGTTCTTCTTCAACACCAAGCCGGACGGCGAGCGCCTGCTTCTGCGCACGCACACTTCGCCCGTGCAGATACGCACGATGGAGAAGCAGAAGCCGCCGATCCGCGTGGTCATCCCGGGCCGCACCTACCGCATGGACTCGGACCAGACGCACACGCCGATGTTCCACCAGGTCGAGGGACTGGTGATCGACGAGAAGAGCCACATCGGCCACCTCAAGTGGGTGCTGGAAGAATTCTGCCGCGCCTTCTTCGAGGTCGACAAGGTGCAGATGCGCTTCCGCCCGAGCTACTTCCCGTTCACCGAGCCGTCGATGGAAGTCGATATCCGCTGCAAGCGCGTCGGCAACGAAATCCGCTTCGGCGAGGGCGACGACTGGCTGGAGATTCTGGGCTGCGGCATGGTCAACCCGAACGTCATCCGCGCCGGCGGCCACGACCCCGACAAGTACCAGGGCTTCGCCTGGGGCATGGGCGTCGACCGTATCGCGATGCTGAAATACGGCATGCCGGACCTGCGCCCATTCTTCGAGGCGGACGTCCGCTGGCTCAACCACTACGGCTTCCGCCCGCTCGATCTGCCTACGCTGGCCGGGGGGCTGTCGTCGTGAAGTTCACCCTGCCGTGGCTGAAGGAGCACCTCGAGACCGAGGCGCCGCTCGCGATCATCGTCGACAAGCTGACGCAGGTCGGGCTCGAGGTCGAAAGCGTCGAGGACCGCGCCAGGGAATTTGCACCGTTCAAGATCGCGCGAGTCGTCACTGCCGAGAAGCATCCGAATGCCGACCGGCTGAAGGTGTGTCGCATCGACGCCGGCGACGGCAACCTGATTCAGGTCGTGTGCGGCGCGCCCAACGCGCGCGCCGGGATGATCGGCGTGTTCGCGCCGCCGGGCTCGCATATTCCGGGCACCGGCGCCACGCTGGAGAAGGGTGTCATCCGCGGCGTCGAGTCGAACGGCATGCTGCTGTCGGAGCGCGAGCTCGGCATCTCGGATGCGCACGACGGCATCGTCGACCTGCCGGCGAACGCACCGATCGGCCAGCCCTATGCGGCCTTCGCGAATCTCGGCGAGGCGGTGATCGACATCGCGGTGACGCCGAACCGGCCGGACGCGCTGGGCGTCGCCGGCATCGCGCGCGACCTCGCCGCGGCCGGCGTCGGCCGCCTGATCGACCGGACGGTGCAGCCGGTGAAGGGTGTCGGCGCCTGCCCGGTTAAGGTCGTGCTCGACTTCGGTTCGATGCCGTCGCTCTGCCCGGCCTTCGGCCTCCGCCTGGTGCGCGGCGTCAAGAACGGGCCGTCGCCGGACTGGCTGCAGAAGCGGCTGCGCGCCATCGGCCTTCGCCCGATCAACGCGCTGGTCGACATCACCAACATCATCACCTACGACCGCGGCCGGCCGCTGCACGTCTTCGATGCCAACAAGATTTCGGGCAGCCTCGTCGTGCGGCGGAGCAGGTTCACCGAGTCGATAAAGGCGCTCGACGGCAAGACCTACACGCTCGACCCGGACATCTGCGTCATCGCCGACAACAAGGGCGTGCAGTCGATCGCCGGCGTCATGGGCGGCGAGGCTTCCGGCTGCAGCGAGACGACGACCGACGTGCTGATCGAGTCGGCGCTCTGGGAGCCGCTCAACATCGCGCACACCGGCCGCAAGCTCGGCATCAACTCCGACGCGCGTCATCGCTTCGAGCGCGGCGTCGATCCGGCGTTCATGATCCCCGGACTGGAACTCGCAACCCGGCTGGTGATGGATCTCTGCGGCGGGCGGGCGACCGACATACTGGTCGCCGGTGAGGTTCCGACCGCGCGGACGACGATCGATTTCCCGCTCGGCGAGGTGAAGCGGCTGGCCGGCATCGAGGTGGCGGCGCCCGAGGCGACGCGCATCCTCGATGCGCTGGGCTTTACCTCGAAGCCCGGGCGCGGGCCCGGCCACATGATCGTGACCGTGCCGACGTGGCGCCCGGATGCCGCCAGCAAGGCCGACATCGTCGAGGAAATCGTGCGCATTTCCGGCCTCGACAAGGTACCCTCGACGCCGCTCGACCGCTTGCCCGGCGTGGTGAAGCCCGTGCTCACCCCGATACAGCAGCGTACGCGCCGGGCCAAGCGTGCGCTCGCCGCGCGCGGCTTCGTCGAGGCGGTGACGTGGTCGTTCGTGGCGCACGCGCGCGCCGTCGCCTTCGGCGGCGGCGACAAGGCGCTGGTGCTCGCCAATCCGATCGCGGCCGACATGTCGGACATGCGGCCGAGCCTCTACCCCGGCCTGATCGCGGCGGCGCGGCGCAACGCCGACCGCGGCTTCGCCGACATCACGCTGTTCGAGGTCGGCCAGATCTATCGCGGCGACAGGCCGGAGGATCAATTCACCGCGGCGAGCGGCATCCGCACCGGGACCGCAACCGTCAACGGCGGCGGCCGCCACTGGACCGGCGCGGCACCGGCGGTGTCGGTGTTCGACGCCAAGGCCGACGCGCTGGCGCTGCTCGATGCGCTGGGCATCGCGGCGGAGAAGGTGCAGGTCAGCGCAGATGCGCCGGCGTGGTATCACCCCGGCCGCTCGGGCGTGATCCGCCAGGGGCCGAAGACGATCATCGGCACGTTCGGCGAGTTCCACCCGAAGATTCTGGAGGCGCTGGACGCCGAGGGGCCGCTCGCCGGGTTCGAGCTGATCCTCGAATCGATCCCGCTGCCTAAGGCGAAGGCGACCAAGGCAAAGGGCGCGCTGATGCTCTCCGACCTACAGCCGGTGAAGCGCGATTTCGCCTTCCTGGTCGACCGCTCGATGGAGGCGGCGAAGATCGTGCGCGCCGCCGAGAGCGCCGACCGCAAGCTGATCGTCGGCGCGGCGGTGTTCGATGCCTTCGAAAGCGAGGCGCTCGGCCGCGACAAGAAATCGGTGGCGATCGAGGTTACGCTGCAGCCGACGGAGCACACGATGACCGAGCAGGAGATCGAGGCGGTTGCCGCGCGCGTGGTTGCCGCCGTCGAGGAGGCCACGGGAGGAACGCTGCGCACGTGACCGTCCTCCCCGGCTACCGCATCGAAGGACACGCCATCGTCTCGGCCGACGGATGCATTGCCGGCGCCGACGGCAACACGCCGGCTTCGCTCAACAACGAGGCCGACTGGCTGCGCTTCCAGGCGGCGCTCGACATGGCCGCCGTGGTCGTCGTCGGCCGCTACAGCCACGAGGTGAACCCCAACACGATGCGGCGCAACCGATTGGTGATTTCGTCTTCGGCGCACGGCGTCGAGCGGCGCGCCGATGCGTGGTGGTGGAACCCCAGCCAGGCATCGCTTTCGGCGGCGCTGCACAGCGCGGCGCCGCGCGGCGGCATCGTCGCGGTACCCGGCGGGCGCGAGGTCTTCGACCTGTTCCTCGCCTCGGGCTACGACGCCTTCCACCTCGCCCGCGTCGCCGGCGTCACGCTGCCCGGCGGCGTGCCGCTGTTCACCGCGCTCGGCAACGGGCAGACGCCGGAGACATTGCTCGCCGCCGCCGGCCTCGAATCCGGACCGGCCGAGACCCTCGACGCCGCGGCCGGTGTGACGCTGGTCACCTGGCGCCGCGCTGCGGCTTGACCCTCACCTCCTGCCACAAGAGATTGCCGCCATGGAACCGCTGGACATCCTGAAAACCGTGCCGTTCTTCGCCGACGTGCTCGACAGCGCGGAGATCGAGGAACTGGCGACCAAGGCCTACTTCATCCGCTTCCAGCAGGGCGCGAAGCCCATCGAGGAAGACGCGCCCGGGCACGCGATGTACATCGTGGTCTCCGGCGAGGCGGACGTCACGGTGCACGGCGTCGATGGGCCGGTGGCGAAACTCAGCGGCGGCGACATCGTCGGCGAGATGTCGCTGCTCACCGGCGCGCGGCGGAGCGCCACGGTCACGGCAGCGACGCCGCTCGAGGTGATCGAGGTCAACAAGGTGGCACTGGCGCATGTGCTCAAGCAGTCGCCCGACCTGGTCGAGCGCTTCGCCGTGCTGATCGAAAAGCGGCAGCATGCGCTCGACCGGCTGGCCGGCGGCAGCGCATGGGGCATGATGCGCGTCGGCAAGGCGGAGATGGCGGCGACCATCCGCTCGTTCTTCGCCAATACAATCTGACGCAGACGTTCACCGCGATGTGACCTTCGCGGCCCTTCCGGGCGGCGCATCGATCTGGCATGTCCGGGCGGCGGCGACCTCGCACTCGGCAGGTGTATTTCTTGGAACAGTTCTTCGATCGGCTGACCCTCTGGCGTCCGCAGTTCCTCTCCCTCCTCCGCATCGTGACCGCGCTGCTCTACCTCGAGCACGCGACGCAGAAGCTGTTCCACTTTCCGGCTTTCCCGGCGCGCGCCGGCATGCCGCCGCCGGCCGGCGGCTTCTCGTGGTTCATGCTGATCGGGATACTGGAGCTCGTCGGCAGCCTGGCGCTGATCGGCGGCTACTACACACGGCTGGCGGCGTTCGTGCTCTCCGGCGAGATGGCGATCGCGTACTGGAGCGCGCACGCGCCGATGAGTTTTTTCCCGCTCATCAATTTCGGCGAGCCGGCGATCCTGTTCTGCTTCGTGTTCCTGTACATCGCGGCCGCGGGGCCGGGGCCGTGGAGCATCGACGCACAGCAGCGGCGGCGGTAGGTGCTCCGGAGCGTAGGAGAGACACCCCTCCCCAAACCGCCTTCGGCGGTTTGACCCTCGCGCAAGGGGAGGGTTCGGCCTGTTGAAATATCACGTTCCAACAAACTCCGCTTGAGCCCTCCCCTTGCGGGAGGGCCAAAACCGCGCAGCGGTTTTGGGGAGGGGTGTCTATCCTC
Organism: Bauldia sp.; assembly: GCA_037200845.1. Lineage (NCBI taxonomy): Bacteria > Pseudomonadati > Pseudomonadota > Alphaproteobacteria > Hyphomicrobiales > Kaistiaceae > Bauldia > Bauldia sp. The sequence goes on along the minus strand of JBBCGQ010000001.1, from coordinate 526,074 downwards.
CGCGAGGACACCCGGCGGCTAGTGCGCGGCGTCCCAGTTATCGCCGGCCTTGGCATCGACCTGCAGTGGCACCGACAACTGGATCGCCGGGTGGGCCGCCTGCTCCATGATGTCGCGGACGACATCCATCGTCTTCTTCACCTCGGACTCGGGCGCCTCGAAGACCAGCTCGTCGTGCACCTGCAGCAGCATCTTGGCGTTCAGCCGCGCGCCGGCCAGCGCGTCTTCCATGCGGATCATGGCGCGGCGAATGATGTCGGCCGCCGTGCCCTGGATCGGCGCGTTGATCGAGGCGCGCTCGACGAAGGCGCGCTCCGACGGGTTGGACGATTTCGCCTGCGGGAAATGAATCTTGCGGCCGAAGAGCGTCGAGACGTAGCCCTTCTCCTTCACCTCGGCGCGCATGCGGTCCATGTAGCCGCGGATGCCAGGGAAGCGCTCGAAATAGCGCTTGATGTAGGCGCCGGCCTCCTCGCGCGGGATGCCGAGCTGGTTGGCGAGGCCGAAGGCCGAGATGCCGTAGATGATGCCGAAGTTGATCGCCTTGGCGCGGCGACGGACCTCGACCGGCATGTCCTTGACCGGCACGTTGAACATCTCGCTCGCCGTCATGGCGTGAATGTCGAGGCCGTCGGCGAAGGCCAGCTTCAATTCCGGCACGTCGGCGACGTGCGCGACGATGCGCAGCTCGATCTGCGAGTAGTCGGCCGAGATCAGCTTCATGCCCTTCTCGGCGATGAAGGCGGTGCGGATGCGGCGGCCGTCGTCGGTGCGGACGGGAATGTTCTGCAGGTTCGGATCGGACGACGACAGGCGGCCGGTGGTCGTCGAGGCTAGCGCGTAGGACGTATGCACGCGGCCGGTCTCGGGATGGATGTATTCGGGCAGCAGGTCGGTGTAGGTCGACTTGAGCTTCGACAATTGCCGCCAGGCGAGGATGCCTTCGGCGAGCGCGTTGCCCTCGGCCGCCAGTTCCTCCAGCACGTCGGCGCCGGTCGACCAGGCGCCCGTCTTGGTCTTCTTGCCGCCGGGCAGATTGAACTTGCCGAAGAGAATGTCGCCCAATTGCTTCGGCGAGCCGATGTTGAAATTCTCGCCGGCGAGATTGTAGATCTCGTGCTCAAGACCGCCGAGCTTCTGCGCGAACTCACCCGACATGCGCGACAGGATCTGGCGATCGACCTTGATGCCGCGCGCTTCCATGCGCGCCAGCACCGGGATCAGCGGCCGCTCCAGCGTTTCGTACACCGTCATCATGCGCTCCGCCGTCAGCCGCGGCTTCAGCGCCGACCACAGGCGGATTGCGACGTCGGCGTCCTCGGCGGAATATTCGGTGGCCCTGTCGAGCGCGACCTGGTCGAACGTCACCTGCTTCTGGCCGGCGCCGGCGACGTCCTTGAAGCTGATCGGCGTGTGGCCAAGGACGTCGCTCGCCAAGGCGTCCATGCCGGAGCCGCCCTTGCCGCCGTCCAACGCGTACGAAATCAGCATCGTGTCGTCGTAGGGCGCGACGTGGATGCCGTGGCGTGAGAAGACGACGTAGTCGTACTTGAGATTCTGCGCGACCTTGATGACCGACGGGTCCTCGAGCAGCGCCTTCAGTTTCGCCAGCGCCGTCTTTGCCGGTATCTGGCCCTCGACCAGACCGCCGCCGAGAAGATCGTTGGCGCCGCTCCTGTGGCCGATCGGGACGTAGGCCGCCCTGCCCGGCTCCAGCGCCAGCGACACGCCGGCGATCTCGGCGCGCATCGGGTCTAGCGAATTGGTCTCGGCGTCGATGGCGACGCGCCCGATCGACCGCGCCGCGTCGATCCAGCGGTCGAGCGCGGCGACGTCGGTCACCGTCTCGTAAGCCTTGTGGTCGAACGGTTTTGACGTTGCCAGCGCGGCGCCGACCGCTACGCCCTCGATCGGGCCGGAGGCGCCATCGACGCCCGGCGCACGCTTGTCGCCGGCGTTGAAATACGGGCGGTAGACAGGACGCGCCGGCACCGCCTCCTCGGTGACGTCGGCCTTGTCCTTCTTCGCCGGCAGCGCCTGCGGCGTCTCGTCGGGGAAGCCCGGCGCGACTGCGTCGATGTCGGTCTTGGTCGCCTCGGCGACGCGGCGGCCGAGCGCCATGAACTCCATGATCTTGCAAAAGGCGACCAGACGCGGTCCGTCGCGCTCCTGCACCGCCAGCCCTTCGATCGGCACGTCGAGGGCGACGTTGGTGTCGAGCGTCACCAGCCGCTTCGACAGGCGCGCGTTCTCGGCATGAGTCTCCAGCGCCTCGCGCCGCTTCGGCTGCTTGATCTCGGCGGTGCGCGACAGCACGCCCTCGAGGTCGCCATTCTCGCCGATCAACTGCGCCGCGGTCTTCACGCCGATGCCCGGCACGCCCGGCACGTTGTCAACCGAGTCGCCGATCAGGGCCTGCACCTCGATCACCTTCTCAGGCGGCACGCCGAATTTCTCGACGACCTCGGGAATGCCGATACGCTTGTCCTTCATCGTGTCGAACATCGTCACGGTCGGCGTGACCAACTGCATCAGGTCCTTGTCGGACGAGACGATGGTGACGTCCGCGCCCGCCGCCGCGCCCAGCCGCGCATAGGTCGCGATCAGATCGTCGGCCTCGAAGCCGGACTGCTCGATCGATGCGACGTTGAATGCTTTCACCGCCTTCCGGATCAGCCCGAACTGCGGCTTGAGGTCATCCGGCGCCTCGGGCCGGTGCGCCTTGTACTGGTCGTACATCTCATTGCGGAACGTGTGCTCCGACTTGTCGAAGACGACGGCGAGATGCGTCGGCTTCACGCCGGCAGAGGCATCCTGCAGCAGCTTCCACAGCATGTTGCAGAAGCCGGCGACCGCGCCGACCGGCAGGCCGTCGGACTTCCGCGTCAGCGGCGGCAGCGCATGGTAGGCGCGATAAACGTAGCCGGACCCGTCGACCAGGAAGACATGGTCGCCGGGCTTCACGGCGCGGGCGAAATCGGGGGGATTGGGCATGGGTCAGATTTCCAAAAACAATCACGGCGCGGAAACCCTTGATTCCCAAGGGTTTCCGCTTGAAATGACCGCTAGCTTACGCTATTTGAATTGGCGGCCCAGGTGGGACTCGAACCCACGACACAGGGATTAGTAATCCCCAGTTCTATCCAACTGAACTACTGGGCCGAGGGTAGCGACCGAACCGGACTGTGGCGGGGAGTAGTGACCCCCAACCACAGCCCAGCCCGGCTTCCTAGCTGCTGCGGACGATGTGCTGCATCGTGCTGTCTCCTTCTATGTTTGCGAGGCTTCGGGTCCCGGCGTGTCAGCGCCGGGGCTCCCCGCGTTTTCCGCGAGGAACCACGTGCGGCCATGTCGACGAACCAATCCGTCCTTGGCCAATCTGTATAGCGTCATGCCCACCGTCTTTTCGTGGATGTTGCCGCCGTAAACACGTTCAATGAACTTGCGGATGGGCGTGGCCCTGTCGCCTTTCGTCCCGGCGGCTTTGAGACGATCCAACACAATGTCGCGGATAGGCGGACGAACTGGCGGAACCAGTTTGGTGGGCGAAGGCGCCTCTAGCTGCGCCGTCACATCCGCCGACTTTGCGATGGCTATCTCCGGGACAGCCAGCGGTCTTTCGCCACCGGACGCTGACAGGGCTGTTGGTTCCGCACTGCCATAGGCAACGCGAACACGCCCCGTGATTTCGCCTCCACTATTTCGAACAACGCGCCACAATCCCGATCCTCCCTCAACTCTCTCGGGGGACGGGACTGCCAAATTAACCCCAAAAACGCGCACCGCAGCACGCAAATCCGCCAAATCGCGATCAAGCGATCGGTCTTCTTCAGCTAACGCAGCACGTCGCTTGGCAATGTCTGCCTTACGCGAGAGGACATCGTCCAGCTTCGCCTTCAGAGCTTCGTCAACGGAAAGAGTAGGATCGTTTCCCATATTGGACGATATATGATCGCAGGAATCCAAAGTCAAACATGGTGTTAGCTTTTTTAAGGCTGACTGAATGTCATCTATCATGTAATTGATTTTATTAGTCTTTTTTGACGATCGGGATGCGGTTGCTAGGCGAAATGTGAACGGAACAGGATCGCGCTGCGATTGACATACGCGAAATCGGAATCACCTCGATTCCGTTCGATTGGAGCGCCGCACCCTTAACCGCGCCTTAAATCGCCGTATTTAGCGTCGTTTTCGTCATCCCATGACGAACGACGAGGACGCCGGGCGGGCCGTGGCTTCACGTGACGGGCAAAAGGCCCGTGGCCGCAAATCCAGCGGCAAGAAAAAGAAGAAGAAAAACAAGAGCCGGCGCGGCCTGGTCAGCCGGCTGGTGCGCGCGTTCCTCGTTCTGTTCGTCGTCGGTGCCGGGGCGCTGGCGGCGGTCGCCGGCTACTACGCCTCGACGCTGCCGCCGATGGCCGACTGGACGGTGCCGCAGCGCGCCGCGAACGTCCGCATCCTCGCCGCCGACGGATCGCTGATCACCAACCGCGGCGATTCTTCCGGACAGAGCCTGACGCTCGACGAGATGCCACCGTACCTGCCTCAAGCCGTGATCGCGATTGAGGACCGGCGCTTCTACTGGCACTTCGGCATCGACCCGATCGGGCTGGCGCGCGCGATGTTCGTCAACCTGACGTCGGGCGGCGTCGTGCAGGGCGGCTCGACGCTGACGCAGCAGCTCGCCAAGAATCTGTTCCTGAAGCCGGATCGCACCTTCGAGCGCAAGGTGCAGGAGGCGATCCTCGCCGTGTGGCTCGAGGCGCGGCTGACCAAGAAGCAGATACTCGAGCTCTACCTCAACCGCGTCTATCTCGGCGCCGGCGCCTATGGCGTCGATGCCGCGGCGCATCGCTACTTCGGCAAGTCGGCGCGCAACGTCAACCTGGCGGAGGCGGCGACGCTCGCCGCGCTGCTCAAGGCGCCGTCGAACTATTCGCCGATCCTTCATCCGCAGGCGTCGGAGGCGCGGGCGCAGCAGGTGCTGACCGCGATGCATGACGCCGGCTTCATCGGCGACCGCGAAACGTCGCTGGCGCTATCGACCGAGGTGAAGCCGGTGCGCGACGTTGCGGGGGGAAGCGGTCGCTACGTTGCCGATTGGGTGATGGACCAGTTGCCCAACTACATCGGCAGCGTCGATCAGGACATCATCGTCGACACCTCGATCGACCTCCGCCTGCAGGCGTCGGCGCAGCGCGCGGTCGCCGATACGCTGAACGAGGACGGCGCGAAATTCGGCGCCAGCCAGGCGGCGCTGGTGGCGATCGATCCCGACGGCGCGGTCAAGGCGCTGGTCGGCGGGCGCGACTACGGCACCTCGCCGTTCAACCGCGCGGTCGATGGGCTGCGCCAGCCGGGCTCGGCGTTCAAGCCGTTCGTCTATCTCACGGCGCTGGAAAACGGGCTCGTGCCGGAGACCGTGCGCGTCGATCAGCCGATTTCGATCAACGGCTGGAAGCCGCAGAATTCGTCGAAGAATTACAAGGGGCCGGTGACGCTGCTCACCGCCCTCTCCCAGTCGCTCAACACCGTCTCGGCCGAGCTCACCGCCGAAGTGGGCCCGCAGGCCGTGGTCGCCACGGCGCGGCGGCTCGGCATCACCTCGCCGCTGATGGCGACGCCGTCGATCGCGCTCGGCACGTCCGAGGTGACGCCGCTGGAGATGACGGCGGCGTTCGTGCCGTTCTCCAACGGCGGGCGCGGGATCATTCCGCACGTCATCGACCGGATCATGACGGCCAACGGCGACACGCTCTACGAGCGCAGCGGCTCCGGCCCCGGTCAGGTGATCGACCCGATGTACGTCGGCATGATGAACGCGATGCTGCGCGAGACGATCAACTCGGGCACCGGGCGCAAGGCGGCGCTCGCCGACTGGGACGCCGCCGGCAAGACCGGCACCAGCCAGGATTTCCGCGACGCGTGGTTCGTCGGCTACACGCGCGTGCTGACCGCCGGCGTGTGGTTCGGCAACGACAACGACAAGCCGACGAAGAAGGCGAGCGGATCGAACCTGCCGGCGATCGCGTGGAACCGGTTCATGACCGACGCGCTTGCCGGCGTGCAGACGGCGGAGCTGCCCGGCAACTACCGCTACGGTGGCGGCAGCGGCGCGGTCGCTGCCTTGCCGACGCCGCCGGTGTCGCTCGGCGAGGACGGGCGGCCGCTGGTGCTGACGCACGACGATCCGATCGGCGATGCGCTGGCGCAGGCCGAAGACGACGGCTGGACCAGCGACGGCACGACGCCGCCTGCGGACGTCGGCGGCAACGCGCCGCCGGCGAAACGGCGCGGCTTCTTCGAGCGGCTGTTCGGCGGTTAGGCCAGCCTCGCTTTTCTTGTTGCGACGTAGATCAGGGCCGCGCCGATGCCGCTGACGCCGAGCAGGCAGGCGTTGGCCAGCGGATCGGCGCCGAACACCGTGCCGGCCAGCATCAGCACGATCGCCGCCGTGCCCATGTGCAGGAAGCCGATCAGCGATGACGCGGCGCCGGCGCGCTCGGGAAACGGCGTCAGCGCCGCGGCCAGCGCCTGTGGAATGATGATGCCGATGCCGGTCATGAAGATCGCGACCGGCACGATGAATTCGGCGATGTTGCCCGGACCGAGGCCGACGCCCAGCGGCAGCAGCGCGCCGCCGACGGCCAGGAACGTCGCGCCGGCGCCGACGGCGCGATGCAGCGTGCTGCGGCGGGAGACGACGCGGCCGAGGTAGGTGCCGAGGACGAAGGCCGCGGCACCCAACGCGAAGATCAGGCCGTAGCCGACCGGCGACAGGCCGTAGCGCCCCTGCACGATGAACGACGAGACGCCGACGTAGAGGATAAGGCCGGCGTAGGCGCAGCAGACGAACGCGGCGTAGGCGCGGAAGACGGAGCTCCGCGCGACGATCGCGTACGAGCCGAGGATGCTCGACAGCGACAGGCGCTCGGCGCGGCGCTCGCGGATCGTCTCCGGCAAGGCAAAAGCGACGACGGCGGTGCCGGCGACGCCGATCGCGGTCATCACCCAGAAGCTCGACTGCCAGCCGAAATGCGTCTCGAGGAAGCCGCCGATCGCCGGCGCGAGGATCGGGACGACGCCCATGATCGACGCCATCACCGCCAGGAGATGGCCGGCGCGGACGCCGGAGTGGATGTCGCGCACGATGGTGCGGCCGAGGATGACCGGCGCGGCGGCCGCGACCGACTGCAGAAAGCGTGCGGCGATGAGCGCATCGATGCTGGGCGCGACGACGCAGATGAAACTGGCGACGGTGTAGGCGCCGAGGCCGCCGAGCAGCACCGGGCGGCGGCCGATGCTATCGGAGATCGGGCCGTAGAGCAGTTGCGCCAGCGCGAAGCCGATGAAGTAGCTGGTGAGAGTCGCCTGTATCCCGGCCGGCGTGGTGTTGAAGATCAGCGCCATCGACGGCATCGACGGCAGGAAGATGTCCGTCGACAGCGGCCCGATCATCGTCAGGAACGCGAGCAGCAGAACGAACGCGGGCGTGTCGGGCTTGAGGCGCATGAAGGGAAAAGGTCGCGGGCGGGAACTCTGGTTCAGCCTTACGCCCTTGCGACCGTGCCGCCTAATCCAAATAGCCGCAATACGGCTCAGCGGAATACGGCGCGCGGCTATTCCGCGCCGATGGCGTGCAGCGCCGGGCCGTTCTGCTGCAGCCACGTGCGGGCGGCGTCGGACTGCGGCGCCAGCGCCTTGCAGATGTGCCAGAAGCGATAGGAATGGTTGAGCTCGCGAAGGTGGGCAACCTCGTGGGCGGAGAGGTAGTCGAGCACCGCCGGCGGGGCCATCACCAGCCGCCACGAGAACGACAGGTGCCCGTCGGCCGAGCATGAGCCCCAGCGGCTGGTCTGGTCGCGCAGCCGCACGGCCTTGGCGCGGACACCGGCGGCGAGCGTATGGCGAATGACTGCCCATTCGAGGTCGCGCTTGGCCTCGCGCTTCAGGAACTCGACGACGCGCCGGCGGACCTGCCCGGCATCCCCCATGCCGGGCGTCGGAACGATGATGGCCGGGCCGGTCGGGTCGGTGCCGATCGACACCGTGCCGCGCGTGCCGGGCTGGTGGCGGATGACGTGCATGGCGCCGCGGAGCGGGATCGAGGCGCCGTCGGCAATCACGGTCGGCGCCGGCAGCTTCTCCATCTGGCGCTGCAGCCAGTCGACGTGCCGGTCGAGGAAGCGGCGCGCCTCATGCAGCGTGCCGCGCTTCGGCATGGTGAGCACCGGCGCCCTGGCCGGGCCCGCGACGCGCAGGGTGTAGTTGCGAGCGCGCGGATGGCGGCGGAGATCGACAGACACGACGCCTGCGCCGGTGGCGATCTCGAAGCTGTCGGGGATGGGCTCCGCCGCGCGGCGGGCAAAGAAGGCCATGGAAAGATTCGCGAATCAGTTCGGGGTGCCCAGGATCATGGCACAGCGGGACAGAACGGAAACGAAAAACGGCGGGGCTTGTGGGCCCCGCCGCTCCTTACTCGTACGCAACGCTAGAGGTCGATAGTCTCGGCGCCCTTCCGCTTCTTGCGGTCGGCCATGTAGCGATCGAACTCGTCCTTGTCGCGGGCGCGGCGCAGGTCGCGCACGTAGGTCTCGAAATTCGCCCGCTCTTCCTCAAGCTTGCGGCGTTCCTCGTCGAGACGCTTCAGTTCGGCGTCGCGGTAGTCGTCGAAGGCGGCGTTGCCGCTCCGCGACCCATAAGACGAACGCTCGGAGCGGAAGCCGTTGCGCGGACCGCACCAGGCGTCGTTCCAGTCCCGTTTCATGCCGTCGAAGTGACTGCGAACACCGGGAAAATTGCTGCCCCAGAGGATGTAGGCGAGCACCAGCAACCCGAGCGGCCAAGCGACAGCGAACCCGAGGACCATCAGGATTACGGTCAACGGCGTCCAGGCCGGCCGTAAGGCATGCGCGTAGGTCATTTCAGTACCCTTCCCCTCCTATATCGTACGTCAATCGTACGTAACGAATTGGACGTGGGAAACGGGGAGGGTCGATTCAAGCAAAATGCGACAAGGAGGGAGGAAAATCGGCATTCGGCAGTCGGCAATGGGCAGTCGGACGCGCTCCGATTGCCGCCTGCCTATTTGCCGGATGCCTTGCGCCCGTGTGTCGCGATGAAATCGGCGATGCGCGGGGCGATTTCGGCGCGGAAACGGGAGCCGTTGAAGACGCCGTAGTGGCCGACCTTCGGCTGCATGTAGTGCGTCTTCATCTCCGCCGGGATGCCGGGCGTGATGGTCTGCGCCGCCTTGGTCTGGCCGAGGCCGGAGATGTCGTCGTTCTCGCCCTCGACGGTGAGCAGCGCGACCTTGGTGATCGCGGCCGTGTCGACCTTCTCGTTGCGGTGGGTCATCTCGCCCTTCGGGAGGGCGTGCCGCAGGAAGACCGTGTCGACGGTCTGCAGGTAGAACTCGGCGGTGAGATCCATCACCGCCAGGTACTCGTCGTAGAAGTCGCGATGCTTGGCGGCATCCTCGCCGTCGCCATCGACGAGGTGCTGGAAGAATTCGCGGTGCGCCTCGACATGGCGCTCCATGTTCATCGACAGGAAGCCGGAGATCTGGAGGAAGCCCGGATAGACCTCGCGCATGAAGCCCGGATGCGGGAACGGCACCTTCATGATGACGTTCTTCTGGAACCACTCGAGGTCGTGCGTATTGGCGACGGTGTTGACCGCCGTCGGGTTGATGCGCGTGTCGATCGGGCCGCCCATCAGCGTCATCGTCGCCGGCAAATTGGGATCGCCGCGCGTCGACATCAGCGCGACGGCGGCGAGCACCGGCACCGAGGGTTGGCACACCGCCATCAGGTGCGCGCCCGGGCCGAGGAAATGCAAAATCGAAACGACGTAATCGATGTAGTCGTCGAGATCGAAGTTGCCCTCGGACAGCGGCACCATGCGCGCGTCGATCCAGTCGGTGATGTAGACGTCGTGGTCGGGCAGCATGGTGGCGACCGTGCCGCGCAGCAGCGTCGCATAGTGGCCCGACATCGGCGCGACGATCAGCAGCTTCGGCTGGCCGGCGGCGCTGACGTTCTTGGCGGCGCCCTTCTCGAAATGGATGACGCGGCCGAAGGGACGCTCCCACACGATGCGCTCGACGATCGGCACGCGGACGCCGTGGAGCAACGTGTCGGCGAGGCCCCATTCCGGCTTGCCGTAGCGGCGCGTCGTGCGCTCGAACATTTCGGCGGCGGCGGCCATCGAACGGCCGAACGGGGTCTGCGACAGCGGGTTCAGCGGGTTCTGGAAATAGAGCTTCGCCGCATCCGCTGCGGCGCGGAACGGTCCCATTGCCGCATGATTGAGTTCGTAGAGCTGGTAGTAGGACAACCCGCAGAAACCCTTCGGTTACGGGCGCTTAGCCAGCCCCCCGGCCGGGTTTTGCGCTGCAACAGGATATGTCCCGCCGAGCCGGCAAAGCAAGGGCAGACGCGACGGGTTCAGGTCGCGCCATGGTTGCGCGAATAGGCGCTCGGCTGCGGCGGCCGCCAGCCGGCGAGTGCCTCGGCGCGCGGCCGCCAGATCTCGACCTTCAGCGGATAGCAGGCGGCGACGTCGTCCGAGTGGCTGGCGCCGCAATCGCCACCCGGGCACGCCGACAGCGCCGCGATCAGGTCGATCTCGGCGAACATCTCGAGATGATCGCCGGGGCGCACCGGACTCGCCTTCATGAAATATTGGTGCGTGTCGTGCGTGAAGCCCGTGCACATGAAGACGTTGAGCACGTCATGCACGTGCATTTCGGCTTCGGCGATCGGCATGCCGGTCTCGGCGGCGAGCGCGCGTGTCAGGTTAGAATGGCAGCAGTGATGATACTCGTCGCCCTTGAGCAGCAGGTTGGTGTACGGGTCGCAGCGCGTGCCGATCACGTCGTGGATGCCGGCGCCGTCGGCGTCGAAGCCGTACCAGCCGAGCGTGTCGTTCGTGATGGTGGCGAGCGGGCGGAGATACGGCAACGTGCTCCACAGGCGCGCGCCGGTGGAGACATGCGTCGCGTGGAGGGCGCGCGTCTTGCCCGAGAAGAATCGCTCCGACAGGTCGTGCGCGTTCCATAGATTGAGGTCACCGACCTGCGGGCCATCGACACTGACGATGCGGAAGAAATGCCCGGCGGGGATGCTGATGGCGCGGCCGTCGCGTGGCGGGACGATGACCTCGGAGACCTTCTCGGCGCCGTCGCGCGCCTTCGCATAGAACTTGGCGTCGAACGGCGGCAGGCCGTCGACCGAGTAGGCGATCACCGGCGGCACGGCCCGGCGGGCGGCGGCATCGGCGGGTGGCTGGATCCTGTTGGTCATGTCTCGCCCCGCCAGTTGCCGTTGCGCCAGAGCGCGGCGAGGCCGTCGCGGTAAGTCGGATAGCGGAGCGCGATGCCCAGTTCCTCCTTCATCCGGCGGTTCGAGACGCGCTTGTTGTCGGCGTAGAAACTGCGCGCCATCGGCGACAGGTCGGCCCCGGCGAACGGCGCCTCGGGCGGCGGGATGACGCCCATCATCTCGGCCGCGTACGCCACCACGTCCTGCGGCGGCGCCGGCTCGTCGTCGGCGAGATTGAAGATGCCGGCGGCGTTGCGGTCCACGGCCTCGACCAGAGCTGCGGCGATGTCGCCGACGTGGATGCGGTTGAACACCTGGCCCGGCTTCACGATGCGGTGCGCCTTGCCTTCGGCGAGATTGACGAAGGCGTTGCGCCCCGGGCCGTAGATGCCGGCGATGCGGAACGTCGCCAGCGGGATGCTGCGATCGAGGGCAAATTTCGCCCACGCTTTCTCGGCGGCGAGGCGCTCGGTGGAACGCGCCTGTTTCGGGTGCGGCGTCGTGCGTTCGGTGACCCATGCGCCGCCGTAGTTGCCGTAGACGGCGACCGAGGACAGGTAGCCGATCCATTGCAGCGCCGGCGCGGCGAGCAGCGCGTCGCGGTAGCGGGCGAGCACCGGATCGGCCTCGCCGGGCGGGATCGAGACGACGATGTGCGTGGCGTCGGCGAAATTCGCGGCCTCGAAATCGGCGCGCATCGTGCCGGCGAACGACGCGGCGCGGCCGTCCATCGCGCGCGCGAAGGCACGCGCCGTGTAGCCCATGCCGAAGACGAAAATGCGCGGCGCGCTCATGCTGATTTTCCCGGGCGGCGGAGATGCTTCAGGCGGACGCCGGCGGCGGAGTCGGCGATCAGCGTTGCGAGGCGGCGCTCGCGCGTCGCCTCCTGCTTGGCGCTCACCACCCACCATATCGCGGGGTGTCGGTACGACGGCGGCATCCTTTCGAAATTCGCCCACGCCTGCTTGTCGGCACGGAAACGCTTGGCATCCGCCGGTGAGAGTTTGGCGTCGGGATTCTCGAAGGAATATTTCTTCTGCAGCTTCGGATCGCGCGCCTCGAAAGCGGCGAGTCCCGCGGTGTGCATCCTGCCTTCAGCTTTCAGCTTGGCGATGCGCTTGATGTTGACCGCGCTCCAGATGCTGCGCGCCTTACGCCGCGTGAAGCGGATCGTCCAGGTCTTGTCGCCGCCGGCGCGCACGGCATCGATCCAGCCGAAGGCCAGCGCCTCGTCTAGCGCCTCCTTGTAGGTGATGCCCTTCTCGTCGGAGCTCGCCTTATGGAAGCCGAGCAGAAGCTCGGTCGCCGTGGCGTGGTTCTTTGTCAGCCACGCGCGCCACTCTTTCTGCGACTTGAAGAAACGCGGCTCGGTCATGCGTCGCGGCGCGGGCCGCTGGAGGGAGCGCGTGGCAAGCGTTCGATCCGCCCAACCTGAAGCGTGCCGATGCGCATGCGGCGGATTTTGCCACGGTCGACGGCGACCCTGCCGATGGCAAGCGCGCCTATGGCCACCGCACCGACGGCGAACGCGCCAAGTGCAAGCGCGCCGAGCGCGACGGCGCCCAGCCGCTTGGTATCGGTGCTTTGTGCCGTTCGGCGGCTACGCGACATTGGTTTCACTCATGAGTTCAGCCAGCGCCCATTCGGCTGCTTCGCGCACCAGCGGCGAAGCATCGTTGGCGCGGGCCTGCGCGGTGGCGAGGAGGCTGGCGTCGCCCGAGTTGCCGACCGCGATCATGACGTTGCGGACGAAGCGGTCGCGGCCGATGCGCTTGATCGGCGAGGCGGAGAACGTCCGGCGGAAGCCTTCCTCGTCCAGCGCGGCGAGATCGGCGAGGCGCGGCGAGATGCGGTCCTCGCGCGCCTTAAGCTTCATCTCCTTCGTCGCCTGCGCGAACTTGTTCCACGGGCAAACGGCGAGGCAATCATCGCAGCCGTAGATGCGGTTGCCGATCGCCTTGCGGAATTCGTGCGGGATCGGGCCTTCGTGCTCGATCGTCAGATACGAGATGCAGCGGCGGGCATCGAGCTGGTAGGGCGCGGGGAACGCGCTGGTCGGGCAGACGTCGAGGCAGGCGCGGCAGGTGCCGCAGGCATCAACCTCGGCGGCGTCGGGCGGCAGGGGCATCTCGACGACGATGGCGCCGAGGAACAGCCACGAGCCGAACTCGCGGCTGACGAGATTGGTGTGCTTGCCCTGCCAGCCGAGGCCGGCGGCCTCAGCCAGCGGCTTCTCCATCAGCGGCGCGGTGTCGACGAAGACTTTCACCTCGCTCGCGGTCCGCGCCTTGAAGCGGCCGGCGAGCACCTTGAGCTTGCCCTTGATGAGATCGTGGTAGTCGCGGTTGCCCGCGTAGACCGAGATCGCGGCGCGATCCTTCCGCGCCAGTGCTGTGCGCGGATCGTGGTCCGGACCATAGTTCATCCCGACCATGACGACGGCGCCGGCCTGTGGCCACAGCGCCTTCACCTCGGCGCGGCGGTCGGCTTCCGTCTCAAGCCACGCCATCGTGCCGTGGCGGCCTTGGTTCAGGAATTCGCGGAGGCGCGGCGCGGCCTCGGGGATCGCGTCCGGCGCGGCGATGCCGACGACGTCGAAGCCTTCGCGCTTGCAGTCGGCGATGAAGGCGGCCTTGAACTCGGCGGGGATGCCTTCGCCTTTGCGAGGGTAGAGAATGGGTGCGGAAGTGCCCTCACCCCGTTCGCCTAGCTCGCTTCGCTCGGCAAGGCTCGCGGCCCTCTCGCCTTCGGGGAGAGGGGACGCCTCACTTTGCTCGGCGGAACTCGTATCGATCAGAAATCCAGGTCGGCGTAGTGGGTGGCGGCGGGCATGCCGCGGACCTGGTCCGTCAGCAGGGCGCGGAAGGACGGCCGCGATTTCACTCGCGCGTACCAGGCCTTCGCCATCGCGTCCTCGTCCCATGGCACCTCGCCAAGATAATCCAGCGTCGACACCTCCGCGGCTGCGGCGAGGTCGGCGAAGGTCAGTTCGCGGCCGGCGAGGCAATTACGCCGGGCCGCGAGGTAGCCGATATAGCGCAGATGATACTTGATGTTCAGCCGCCCGGCGCGAATCGCCGCGGAATCGGGCTCGGCGCCGCCATTCGTGACGGTCATGCGGCGCTTGTAGACCTTCTCGGTCAGCAGGTAGCCGGTTACCTCGGCATCCATCTTGGACAGGAACCAGGCCATCAGGCGGCGCGTCTCGGCACGCTCGGCCGGCGTCTTGGGCATCAGCGTCGCCTCGCCGACGCGGGCGCCGCGGGTCTCGGCGAGATATTCCGCGATCACGGTGGCGCCGGAAACGATCGTGCCATCGTCGTCGACGAAGATGGGCAGCTCGCCCGACGGATTGAGCTTCAGCAGCGCCTCGTCGCGCTCCCACGGCGCCTCCTCGGCGAGCACGACCTCCTCACCATACTCGGCGAGAATCAGACGGACGAAGCGGGAGCCGGGGTGCAAAGGATAGTGATGCAGTGTCGGCATGAGGCTCTGACGATTTCCCGGAATTTTGCCGCAAGGCGGGCGAAAGGAATTTCGGTATAGAACCCGCATCGGGCGGGAACAAGGCGCGATTCGCTGCTGCGATTTGGGCGCGCGACGGGGACAAAGATGGATCCAAAATCGATCTTCGATGCGATCGTTCTCGGCATCGTCGAGGGCGTCACCGAATTCATCCCGGTGTCATCGACGGCGCACCTGCTGCTCTCGGCGCGCCTGCTCGGCTTCACCAGCGCCGGACCGGCGTTCGAGGTGCTGATCCAGCTCGGCGCGATCCTGGCGCTGCTCGGCGTCTACGCAGCGCGGCTCTGGCAGTTGCTGCGCGACCTGCCGCGCGATCCGACGACGCAGCGATTTGCGCTGGGCGTCATCATCGCGTTCCTGCCCTCGGCTATCCTCGGCGTCATCTTCCACCGCCTGATCACCGAGGTGTTCTTCAACTCGGTCACGCTGATCTCGATCGCCCTGATCCTCGGCGGCGTCGTGCTGATCACGCTCGATCGGATGAAGCTGCCGCAGCGCCATCTGGATATCATGCAGTATCCATTGGGCCTGGCGCTGGGCATCGGCCTGTTCCAGTGCCTGTCGCTGATACCCGGCGTGTCGCGTTCGGGCGCGACCATCGCCGGGGCGCTGATTCTGGGCACCGACAAGCGCTCGGCCGCGGAATATTCGTTCTTCCTCGCGATGCCGACGATGCTTGGCGCCTTCGCCTACGAATTCTACAAAAGCATGGACACCATGAGCGGCACCTCCGCCGGGCTGATCGCCATCGGGTTCGTCGTGGCGTTCCTGTCGGCGCTGGTGGTGGTGCGGACGTTCCTGACCTTCGTCGGTCGCTACGGCTTCGCGCCTTTCGGCTACTGGCGGATCGCGGTCGGCGTCCTCGGCCTTATCGCCGTGGTCTTCTTCGGCGCCGACCGGCAACCGGTGGCGACGGCCTCAGCCCTGCCCCTGCACGGGCTTCGGACGGTCGAACTCGCCGTGCTGGCGGAAGCGGTAGAGATACGACTCCAGGATCGCCTCCAGGCTGGTCGCATCGACGCCCAGGCCGCGTAGCGTGCGGCCTTCGCGGGTCGCGGCTTCCGACACGACGTTGTCGAGCATCAACTGACGCACCTGATCGGGCGTGACCAGCGCGCCCGGCAGATATTGCGCAACGGCCGCGATCGCGCGCGCGGCGAACCACGGCACGGGCACGAGCAGGCGGCGGCGCTCGATGGTGCGCAGCATCAGCTCGAGCAGCTCGCGGAAGGTCTTGGTTTCCTTGCCGCCGAGCTCGAACACCTTGCCGCCTGGCACGCGGCCCTCGACCGCATCGGCGATCGCGGTCGAGACATCGCCGGCGAACACCGGCTGGAATTTCGTCTCGCCGCCGCCGAACAGCGGCAGCGCCGGCAACACGCGCGCCATCGCGGCGAAGCGGTTGAAGAAATGATCCTCCGGCCCGAACATCAGCGACGGCCGATACACCACGGCGCCGGGCACGGTTTCGAACACCGCCGCCTCGCCTTCCGCCTTCGAGCGGTAGTAGTCGGAGGCTGAATCCTTGGCGGCACCGAGCACGGAGACGTGCACCAGCCTGTCGATGCCGGCGCCGCGCGCGGCCTCGGCCACGGCGCGCGCGCCGAAGACGTGGACGGCATCGAAACGCTGGCGGCCGCGCTCGGAGGGAATCGCGACAAGATTCACGACCGCGTCGGCATCCATCACGGCGCGGTCGACCGACCAGCGGTAGCGAAGATTGGCCTGCACCGGCTGCACCCAACCGACCATGCCGAGCGGCTGGAGGTGACCGGCGAGATCGGGCCGGCGAACGGCGGCGCGGACGCGCCAGCCGCGCTTCAACAGCGCGCGGACGACATGGCGGCCGAGGAACCCCGTGCCGCCGAAGACGGTGACCAGACCCTTGTCGCTGGTGGCAATTGGCATCGTCCACTCCGGAATGCCGCGGAAAATGCGGTCTTGCAGCGTCTTTAGCGGGCGGGCGGCATGGCGTCCAGACCGCGGAAAGGAGCGCCCCGCGACCGATTGCGCACCATCAGAATCGGCACGGCCAGAACGAAGCCGACAAGGGCAAGGAGATTGAGCCAGTTGGCGGCGACCTGCAGCGGCGGCAGGCCGAACGGGAACTGTTCGTAGTGGACGAACGAGTCGGCCGCGCCCGCCTGCTCGACGCTGAACGCGTCGCCCGGCCGGCAACTGTTGGCGCCCGGAAACAGGTAGCAGGACGGATTTTTCAGGTTGAGGGCGCCGTCGGAGGACAGGTCGGAAATCGGGCCGGCGTGCAGATCGCCGATCGGCAGCGCCTCGAGCTGGTAGCCGAAAACCGGGGCGTAGCAATAAAGTTGCGACTGGCCGGCGGCGATGGCGTTGTTGCCGCCGAGGCGGACGCGGCGCTCGGGCGTCGACTGCGGATCGACGACGATGTCGGTAACCGGGATCGCCTGCCCGCCATGCCAGGCGGCGACGATCGGCGTCGCGTCGTAGCGCTGCGCGCGGTAGGTGCCCTTCTCGACCAGCGCGTTGGGCGCGACGATCGCGAGCACCGCCAGCGCCATCGCCGGCGCACGCAGCGCCCGCGGAAACAGCGTGTCGAACGCCAGCGCGGCGGCGAACACCGCGACCGGAACGTAGAGCATGAACCAGCGCACCAGCGTCGTGCTCGAGCCGAGCAGCGGCACGTGCTTGAGCAGCGCATTCCACGCCGGCACATACCAGTTGAGCAGCAGCGGCAGCGCCAGGATCGCCGCGATCGCGACAACCGCGGGAGCGTGGCGCCGCACGCGGCCACGACGCGCGACGAGCACCGCCGCGCCGGCGACGATGAGCAGCGCGGCGATCGGGCCGACGGCGTATTCCCACTCGGGACGATCCAGAAATATGTCGGTGTTGGCGAGCGACTGCCACGCCTCGGCGACCGGCGTCAGGTCGATGAGGCTGAGGAAGGCGACGCGGAGCGCCGCGAAAAGATTGGGGAAGCCGGGCAGCGCGTATTCATTGCGCGGGAAATTTTTGGCGAGCGCCAGCGCCGCGGCGAGACGCGTCGCGGACAGCGCAACCGCGACCACCGCCGCGCCGGCGAACGCGATCCACGGCCGCGCCGATTGCCCGGAACGGATGCCGTGGATGAGAATCACGATGGCGACGGCGAAGGCGACCGGCCCGATGCCGTGGATCATGCCGGCCTGGAAGGCGTACGCGAACAGCGCGCCGGCGAGCAGCGCGCCGAGCGTCGTGCCGCGGATCAGGCACAGCGCGATCCAGGGCGCCAGCATCAGCGGGTGGAACGTCAGGTGCCCGATCGCCATGCGATAGGCGAACGTGCCGTTGAACAGGAACAGCACCGCCGCAACCGCCGAGGCCGCCGGCGACAACGCGAAGGCGCGCCGCGCCAGCGCGTAGAAGCCAAGCGCGCCGATCGCGGCAAAGACGACGAATGTCGCGCGCACCGCGATCAGCGGATCGACGACGAACGCCAGGAATTGCGGCAGCGAATAATAGCCGACGTTGAGATCGGCGATGAACGGCACGCCGCCGCACTGGCCCGGGTTGAACCAGGGGACCGCGAGCAGCCCGTTCTGCAGGTAGAGAAAATATCCGGCGAGCAGGTTCGGCAGGTGGAGCGAATAGTCGGCGCCGAGGCCGCGGCCATCGGCCGGGATGAGCGGCAGGAAGATCCAGAGATATGCGGCGAAGGCCAGCGCCACCGCGGCCCACGCCAAACCCGCGCCCTCGTTCCGCCCCGCCCGGAGAATCATGGCGGCAACCATAGCGCACCGGCCGGCCGAGGCCCGAACGGCCGGTTTGACAAGCCGAAACGCCAACCTTAAGCATCCGCCCCGTGCCCAGGTGGCGGAATTGGTAGACGCGCACGGTTCAGGTCCGTGTGCCGCAAGGCGTGAAGGTTCGAGTCCTTTCCTGGGCACCACCCCGACGAGTTCCGCAATCGGGTCAATAAGGTAAGCCACATCAGAGGGTTGCGTGTAGCCACACTGTGCTACAAAGGTGCGCAACATTGCTCTTCAGGCTTGTCCGTCCCGTGAAGCGTTCGGGTTCCTCAAACCGCTATTTCGTGAAGCGCATTCCGGCCGATCTCCGAGAGCGGATGGTAGGCATGAAGCTCGCGATTCCGATTGGTGATGAGACAGCGTTCGTTGTCGTCTCCGCCAAGATGGAAAGCATCCGACTTTCGCTTCGAGCGAGCGACCCACTCACCATCAGGCAGCGTCAGGCAGAGGCCAGCGCTTATATGGATTCGATCTTCGAGTCTCTGAGACGCAACAAGCCGGTAAGCCTCTCGCTTCGCCAGGCCGTCGCGCTGGCAGGACGCCTTTACCGTGCGTGGGCAAGCGATCCCGACGCCGGCTCCGTGACTGGCATGGTGTGGAGCGACGGAAAGTGGGAGCGCGACGACGAGCTTACAGCCGAGGAACTCGAAGTCGCCTATGAGACCACACTGAAGAGGCTGAAGCCGCTTAGTGGCGCTTCGCACGACGAGCTTGAGCGGGCGCTGGCGACACTCGCGGACAACATGCTGGTGAAGGAAGGCATTACGAGCCTTGATCCTTCCTCTCGCCGCAAGTTGCTCCCGGAGTTGCTCAAGGCGATCGTGCAAGGAATGGAAGTTGGCGAGCGTAAAGCCGGTGGCGACTACAGGCCCGACCCCCGTGCGGAACGGTTCCCGGAATGGCGTCCACCGCAAGTCGAGTCGGCGGAGAAGTCGCAAAGCGCGGCGTCACTCAAGGGACTTATCGAGGCTTGGTGGCGCGAGGCGAAGGCGGCAGGGTTTTCTGAGAGCACCTACGCGAGCTATGCCAAGGCCGGCGCTGCGCTGGGCTCATTCTTGAAGCACGATGATGCGACCAAGATCACGCCTGAGGACATTGTAGCGTTCAAAGACCACCTGGCGGCATCGCCTTACGAACTGAGCGCCAAGACGATCAAGGACAGCTACCTGGCAGGACTTCGAAGCGTCTTCGCGTGGGCGGTCCGAAATCGGAGGCTCCCAAAGAACCCGGCACAGGGCATTACAATCAAAATGGCCAAGCGAAGGAAGCTTCGTGACACTTGGTTCTCGGCCGCGGAAATCACCGCCATCTTGGGCGCGGCTCGCAGTGTGCATCGAGGGCCGCGTGAGGCGGGATAGCGGTACGCGTTGAAGCATTGGGTGCCGTGGCTCTGTGCCTATACCGGAGCCCGTGTTGGGGAGATCGTTCAACTTCGGAAGGCAGACGTGCGCGAGGAAGACGGAGTGTGGACGCTCTCGATCACGCCTGAAGCCGGCACGGTGAAGGACAAAGAACGACGCGATGTACCAGTCCACCGGCATCTGATCGACATGGGGTTCCTCGCCTTCGTGAATAATGCTCCCAAGGGGCAGCTATTCATGTGGACCGGCAATGGTCGTGCCGCGTGGCGCACAGCGAAAAACCACGTGACGCGTTTCGTAAGGACCGTAGTGAAGGACCCGCACATACAGCCGAACCATGCGTGGCGTCACACCTTCAAGACGATCGGCTCAGAGGTCGGCATTCAGGACAAGGTGCTGGATGCGATCTGCGGGCATGATCCGCGCACGGTGGGCGTGGGATACGGGGGCGTGACGCTCAAGGCGAAGACACGCGCGATCAAGTCATTCCCGCGCTATGCGATTGGCGGCAGGACCGGCTAGTTTAGTCTTATCCGAATCGGATTGGGCGGGCGGCCCTGCTTTTTTCCGTTTCTTGGGCGGAAGTGCGTAGACTCCTCCGCGCCGCAGCCACTCGATGATCGCTGCTTGCGTGATTCGCGCTAGGTCTCGGCTCGCTTGGTCAAAGGACGGGTCAATAAAGGTGCTCATAGCCATCTGCTCGGCGAACTCTGTGCTTCGAAAAGCGCCGACGTGAAGATGGGCGTTGCGAACGTCCTGCGCCTCAAAGCCCGGCGCGCGAAGCCGTTCGCTTGCTGCCTTGTCGATTAGGGCTTCAATCACATCGTAGATGTTGTGATCGTTGTACTCAGGTCCTGGTGGCTTAAGGGCCTCACAAGCCACCACCCTCAGGGCGAAGCTGAGAGTCCGGCGTATTTGCCATGCATCGCTAGATTCTTGCCACTTCGCGGCAGCGCTGAGAAACTGTCGGCGTAAGTTCGGAGTCAGCTGGCGATACGCAGCCCAGAGCGTTTGAATGTCATCTGGCACTGTCTGTTCGGTTGTCGAGCCGTCGATTCCTACATGTGAAAAGTCTGGACGAGTGACGTGTAAAATCGGGATTGCCGGATCATGTCCCGGTGTTGGCATCGTCCCAGGATTGTCGGTTTGCAGGTATCCTATCTGCTGAATACTCGTCGTCACTCCCCCTCGATCGTCCAGCGTCCATGCCCAAACCGCCCTGCCATTTCTGAATGGATCAAATGAGATGCGCAGTATCACGCTCATAAACGCGGCTACCTCCGCAAGGCGGGCTTCGAGCAACTCGCCCACGTGCAGCGCGTCAACGGCGTCAATCAACATGTCCACGACCACCGCACGAGGGCCAAGTAAGGCGGCGCCGAATTGACGCTCGGGGGGCCCGAGCCGTGTATCCGCGTCCAGCCAGAGCTCACCTCGCCATGCGAGGCCTTCGTAGGTTAAGAAGCTCCGACGATGGTATTCTTCGACCACGCGGTTTCGACAGTCAGCGTTCACCCGGTCAAAGAACTCGATGGCGTCCGCAAGAGGAAGTTCCGGCGTGTCAGCCAGTGCGACTTCGACCAGAAGTGGGCCCAGCCGTTTGCGCTCCCAGATAACGTGAAGACGCGGCCCGGCGGCGTCGCTCAACGTCACGCTACCGCTGTTTTCGCGTGAGCCAAGCTCAGACATCCCGCCGTGAGACCAACCACGTCGCAAGGTTTCAGCGCCCAGGTACCGCATCCATGCGTCCGCGCTCTCGGCGTCGATCTCAAACGTGATCGGTCTTGGTTCCCTACTGAATCTCTGATCCCTAACTTCGGTCATGCCGCCAACGCCATTAGCGACGCTAGTTACGGCCCGCGACTTGCGTCTTTGCGAGTGTTGTTTGGTCATCGTTCTAAGTTTCGTCGGCGATTTGTTGGTTTAGCGACGGCATGGGCTTGCCTCGTTCGTGCAGTCACACCGACTTGAGAGTGAGAGCAATCTCGGAGTTACCTGCCCCACTTAAGGAGTAGCTCGGCGGAGGAACTCACAGAGGTGTCCTATGAGCTGCCTTGGGGTAGAGATGGGAGGAGGGAGGGATGACACCCATCTCCCTTCCCTAACCCCCCTCCTGTCAGGCTGCCTCTAGGGCTAATGCTTCAAGGCCTTCTCAGAGGTAGGCAGCCTATATCCCACTACCTCCTCAGCCACATCCTCCATCGCTGCCCTCACCTCATCCCTCTTAGAGGCTGGAGCCATGAGACCATCGTGCATGGGGAGAGCGACCACTCCCTCACCAATCAGTCGTATCAGCACCTTCACCATGATGGTGCTCTCGATGAACATCAGCTCAAGCCCAAGGCCACGCTCGAAGGCCGGCTCAAGGTCTGGATGCCGAGAGAGGATGGCGGTCCTAACGCGAGCTAAGGTCCAACCTTGAGGCAGCTGCTTTCGGAACTCGCTAGGTAGCCGCGCCTTGGGACGATCGGCGAAGAAGAGGGTGTTCATCGCTCCCTTCACACCATCCCGATACTTTGGATCTTCCAGCCCAGGCACCGCGTAGAGGTCTCCTGAAGGCGGCATCATGCCAAGCTTCAAGAAGGCGAGGCGCGGGAACATGCTGGCGAAGTCCAGGTCGATTACCTCCTCGCCGTTGATCCTGATCCGATGTCGCTCTGCCTTTGGGAGACTCCTCAACGGCGGGGATTGGTCGATCGTCGCGGAGTTCACCGAGATTGAGAGTGGCCGGAAGTCCGATCGCCCCGAGTTGGAGCAAGCGCTGGCCGCCGCCCGGCTCCATCGTGCTCCGCTCGTAGTGGCGAAGCTGGATCGGTTGACGCGATCTG
This sequence comes from Bauldia sp., assembly GCA_037200845.1. Classification (NCBI taxonomy): domain Bacteria; kingdom Pseudomonadati; phylum Pseudomonadota; class Alphaproteobacteria; order Hyphomicrobiales; family Kaistiaceae; genus Bauldia; species Bauldia sp. The sequence continues at coordinate 503,269 of JBBCGQ010000001.1, read as the reverse complement.
TGGCGTTCCTATCGCGGCTGTTGGAGGCGGGAGTCGATGTTCGCTTCTGCGACCTCCCCCAGGTCGAAGGCCCGCAGGGACGCTTTCTCCTGAACAGTATGGTGGCGGTTGCGGAGCTTGAGGCGGGGTTGATCTCGCAGCGCACGAAGGTTGCCCTTGCGGCAGCGAAGCGACGCGGACGAAAGCTTGGAGGCGATCGGGGGCAAAGGCCCACAAGGGCTATTCAACAGAGGGCGAGGGAAGCGGTGATGGAGAGGATCGCGGCTCGCGCTACCGACCTGAAGCCCACGCTTGTTGCCCTGCAGCGCGAGGGCCTTTCGCTACGCAGTATGGCGCGGGAGTTGACGACGCGAGGCATCCCGACTGCCCGGGGTATTGGCTCATGGTCCGCTGTGCAGGTTCAGCGGGCGCTCAACGCGGCGAGCCTGTGAGCCACCCCACGGGGGGGAAATCGCGATCCGCACGTTCACGTATGGGCTCTCACGTGAGCGATTCATTTTTCGCCAGCATTGGAAACCACTGCGAACGTTCGCCCTACTGGCCCTGCAGCAGGCCAAGCGACTAAGCCGCGATGCGTGCCTGATGCTCGCGCCAGATTTGGGTCGCCATTTGGGCGCAGTAGTGCTCGGAGAGTCGTGCTTGATCGAGCTTCTGCAACAGGTCCTGGTTTGGCCAATCAGCCATGAACTCCAGGAGCTTCTCGCGCGGAGTCTGCGAGTATGTCTCATGCAGGAAGTCAAAAGCATCCAATGGATCAGTGAACCCCTTCTTCGTCTCACTCCGGACCACGCCGAAGAATGTGGCAGGTGAGGCGCGGTAAAGGTCCATCTCCACGTCCGTCAAGGGCGTCGTGCAAATGACGTGTTTTCCATCTGCCAGGCGATAGACGCCGTATGCGTTGCGCTCCGGCTCAAGAACGATCGCGCTTGTTAGAACGCCGACAACTTCTTTGTTTCCCTCTGGCGGCGGAGGAAGCAAATAGGCGTTGCCGACAAGAAGGCGAGGTTCGGTCTGTAGACCAAATGCTTCTTCCGGAAGACGCCCGTCAAAGGTCGCAGGTACGCGGCCACCCGTCTCCAGCGCTTTCATCAGCACATGAGCTTCGATGTGCTCCTTTCTCGCACGGTACATGTCGATCATAGCGGAGGAGCGCTTACCCACAGGATAGTTCGGGATTTTGAAACCCATCGTCAACCACGCCTGCGGCACGGCGGGGCGGTCGAGGTCATGCAGCATCGCACCGCGATTGGTCACGAAGAGGTACGCGGGAGGCGCAGGCGAACCATCGACCAACATCTCACCCTCGGCTCGATTGATCTCCGACTCGATTGAGGATCGCCAGATAGGTTCATTTCCAGGGCCTAGAGGATGGTGAGCCCGATTTAGATCAATGAACACTATTCGAGGATGTGCGGCGCTTTTGCTCAAAGCCCTCCGAAAGAGACCTCTGACCTTTGGAGGCTGGACACTGGCACCGGCCCTTTTCGAGGACGAGCCGATCGCCTTCACCTCGACGGAGAAGCGGCGCTTAGTTTCCCCATGCGCGGCGATGAACTCACAGTGACTGGATGACGAGTCGCCCTCATCCTCGAACTCGATCGTGAAGCCAGCTTTGGCGAACAAGCCAACTACGAACGCCTCATAGACCGCACCTTCAAACTGATCACGGTTCCGCAGCCGCTTCAAAAGAAGCTCTGGCAGACCGGCATTGTGCGCGGAGAGATAAAGGCTGTAGGCGAGTTGGAGATAGGCTTCGGTCGCACCCGGCATCAAGTCGGTCTTAACGGGGCCGCGCTTCTGCCCCACTTGCTCAGCAGCGAAATCCTGAGATTTGGCCCACCAGATCAGCAGAGGATGCCTTTCACTTTCAGGCTTTGATAGTTCCGACCTGCCCCACTCTTGGGTGAGGGCGATCTGGATGTAGTCTGCAAGAAATTCGTGAAACGTCCGCCACACCTTCGACTGATAGACTGCGCCTCCTACCCTGACGACGCGAACGCCCTCGGCCGTTACGAACGATGTGATCCGCCGGCCTAGACCCTGCAATAAGCGGCGTTGATGTTCTTGCGCGTCAGCACGCTCCGCGAAGACACGCATCTGTTCTTGGGCTTCTTCTTTAGGCGGCATGTATTTGGACTAGACCGAGTCGCGGCGCGGGATCAATGCTGCGCCCACAAACAGGACTGCCCACCACGCGTCCCGCCCTTCCCCGAGCGATGGATTCCGAGTCTAACCTCAAACCTCACACGCAGAGACGTTCATGTCCTACGATTTCGCGAATCTAAATTGGGCGGACTTTGAGGATTTGGTCCGCGACCTTATCGGGCGGGAACTTGGACTTCGATTTGAAGCTTTCGCGTCGGGTCCCGATGGCGGCATGGACGGACGCCATTCTGATGCAGGCGAAACGATCCTGCAGGCAAAGCACTATGTGGGCTCAACCTACGCTCAGCTCACATCAAGGATGAAGATTGAGCGCAAGGCGATCGAACAGCTCGCACCTAGCCGCTACGTGTTGGCGACCTCTCGGCCATTGTCGCCGGCAAACAAGAAGAAGCTGGCCGATATCATCGGTCCTTCGCTGCAGAGCGAGTCGGACATTTTTTCGCCCGCAGACTTGAACGCTCTGCTCCGCCGATATCCGGACATCGAGAAAGCAAACTTCAAACTCTGGCTTACGAGCGCCGCCGTGCTCGATCGAATCGTTCACGCTGGTGCGAATGCATTCAACAGCATCACCAGCGATGGAATAACCGCGAAGCTCCGAGTTTACGCAGCCAATCCGAGTTTGACTCAAGCGTCATCGATCTTAGATGCCCAGCATATCCTTATTATTTCCGGACCTCCCGGAGTGGGCAAGACGACGCTAGCTGAGGTCCTTGCATTTGCTCACATGGCTCAAGGTTGGGACCTAGTGGCAATCCGCGATCTCGAGGACGGATTCGCTTCGATAGTAGATGCCAAAAAGCAAGTATTTCTCTTTGACGATTTTCTGGGGAAGGTCGCGCTAGACCGGCGCGCGCTATCGCACAAGGACTCCGATCTTGCACGGGCGAAGTTTCACTTCCCATACCCAGCCACGAGATCTTGTCGTCCGTCGGTTCGGACCACAATTTGATCGGACTCATGGATCTTGCTAATGGAGCACCGCCACCCACGTCGTCTTTGCGGGTTGATCGTAGGTGGCGGCTCCATTGCCCCAGACTAAGGGGCCGGGACTTTAGCTAGGTCTGTCTCCCAGCCATTCGGGCGCGTAGTGGGCTACGCCCCGATCTCTTTGGCCTAGCGGCCCTTGTCGTTCTGGGGCTTGGGTTTCACGATCTTCTTGAAGATCCGATCTGCCTCGGTCGCTGTCTCATCGACCTCGACCTTTCGGGCCATGTCGATGAACCGTTTCGATTGATCTGCATCGGCGGGCTTCTGTTCGGGTTTCTCTGGCATGGGCTAGATCCCGTCGAAGCGAAGCTGTGCGGCATTGCGCGGGGCCGGGATGGCTTCCGGGAACGCCTTGTAGAACAGCTTGTCGAAGCTCTCGTTGTCCGACACCACCGCGCCGATGCCTATCGTCTGCCAGAGGTGTGCGCGCAGCGCCGGAAGCCCGACTTTCTCGGAAAGAAACTGGTACATTTTGTACCGGCGACCGCCGTTCGTATAAACGGTAGGATTCTTCTGATCGAGCTGTTCCAGAATTGCGCCGTGCGAATTCGCGAGCGGGTAGTAGATGTATTTGCGAATGAATTTCGCAAAGAACCGTGGGTGCTTGGTTGAGTCCGGGTTCTTCCGCTTAAGTCCGTACAGCTTGTAGATCATGTCGAAGAAGCGGTCGGGGTACTCGTCTTGCTCCCATTGGGCGAACTCATCGCGCAGGAATTCTTGGAAGAGTTGCCGGTATTCATCCTTCCGCTTGTTGTCGGAGTAGCCGGTCGCCTCATCGATCAGCGCCGTGATGCCGAGCTTGGCCGCGGCTCTTAAGAGGAATTCGGCTTGGACCGCCAAAAACATCTGGCGCTTCGTCAAGCTGTCGCTATCGCGCACGCGGATCAAAGCCTCGCAAACTTCGATCAAAACCGATGCTTCGTAGCCGTGAACCGGATCTCCAGTGAAACCGCGGAAAACTACGGGTTTTGCGAGCTTGTCGGCGAGATCTGCGGGGATCTCGGATCTTATCTTCTGGCCGGAGATCATCTTCATGAAGGCGTTGCCGCCTTCCGATTTAAGGCCCAAGGCGTGCCCCATCACGCGCTTGTGGAACAGCCGCCGTCCATCTTCCAGGACATAGACCTCAAGCTGCCGATCTCCGATTTCTAGCACGCCATGGTGACTGGCCTCCGGAACATCGCCTACTTGCTTCCAGCGGGCGATGGCAGCTTGACGCGCGGCGCGCCGTCTCTCGTTCGGTGAAAGACTTTCGCGGCGCGCCAAGCCACCGCGGCGTTGCGGCGAGTCCTTCTTCGTTGCGTCCGTGCTCATGACCGAATCACCTCATGCGTGCTGAGATATCGTCGGTAGCAGGCAGCCGTCGTGCCTACAAGGCCTCCAAAGCAGCACGCATAGATAATCCCCAATCTAATCAATCCTGCGCCACCCCCGCACTAGTTGTTTGATAGGTAAGGCGCTTTCCCTTGAAACCCTTTAGCGCGATCTCGGATCGCTGCACATCATTGATCCCAAGCTTCGCGCGGGTGTTCTGTCTGAAATCAAATTCGGCCAAGTAGCGGTCGATGTGCTTGGCGTCCATGTGCTGATAAATGCCGACCAAACCTCTTTTAAAGATCGAAAAGAAGCCTTCGAGCGTGTTGGTGTGAATGTCGTCTCGCACCCACTCAAACTTTGAATGGTCGACGGCACCGTGGCTGGCGACCGGCGGGTGCTTGTAGTGCTGCGCACTGTCGGTCACGAGGCGGCTATCCCGGTGAACGTGCTGGTGCAGCACCGCGCCGACGTTGGTGTGGTCGATGCTCATGGAACGAATGGAGCCGCCGCGCTCAACAAGGCTCATAACGTGCTGCTTGGGCTTCTTCCGACCGGGCTGGCGCTTGGTCTTGCGCGAGTTCGTGATGGCAGTTTCGTCGGCTTCGACGGTGACGCCTTCGCCACCCAAGGGACCGACCGCGCCGGGGTCCATGGCGAGGCGGATACGGTGGCCGAGGTGCCAAGCAGTCTTCATCCCGCAGCCAAGCGTGCGCTGAAGCTGGCGAGTGGAGATGCCTTTCTTTGACGAACAAAGCAGATGGATGGCCTGAAGCCACAGCCGAAGCGCAAGGTGGCTGTCCTCGAAGATCGAACCTATGCGGACGGTGAAAGGTTTCCGGCAGACGTAGCACTTGCGAAGGCCCGCGCGAGTGGTCTTGCCATTGAGACGCCCGATTTTAGTACCGTCCGCGTTCTGGCAATGCGGGCAGACCGGGCCATTAGGCCAGAGGTGCGCTTCGACGTACTCGAAAGCGGCTTCCTCGTTATGAAAATGCGGTGCGGAAAGAACCGAGATGGCCATGGACTGTCTCCTTGGCCAAGAATCTAGGTATTGGGCGTGGGTATGTCAAGTGAAACATCGCCCTTGCACGTTTCATAAGCCGTGTGCGCTCGTCGCCCAACGCCCGGTTTATCCTAACGACTCGCGCATACATCTTCGAAGAAGCTCGTCGAGTTTCAGAGCACCTCGCCGATCGTCGTCTGGAAATTGCGAAGTATGTCCTCGATGTTGAGGTGTACGATCGACGAATAAGGGCGCGAATTCTCTATAATCATCTCGTTGCCTCTGGCACGCCTCAAGCGCATATCGCGTCGCTTATCAACAGCGGCAGCCTCGTGGAAGTCGTCGATCACGAGCATTATAATCCACGGCTAATTGAGTGGATGACGGATATCTCCCATGTCCACGACATTCCGGCTGCAGATTATCCAAGGCAGTTCAAGAACCTGCTCGATCATCCGACCCGTCTTTGGGACATCGCGTTTCGAACTCACATATCCAAAGCCTGCCAGCACTTGTTGCTGACGTTATATTTCTGTTCAGAGTACGGCGTATCAGTCGACGTGCTTCGAATTAACTACCGCGCGGTGCACTCAGCGCTATCGGCGAAGTATGGAGATTCACACGATCCAAAGGATTTTGAAGAAGCACTACGCATTCTCGAAGGTGGATTCGTTTCCATCGAGGATGGGACGGTCACATTTATTAATCCTTCGCTTCGGGACTACCTAGCCGGATACGTGAACGATTTTCACTTGCTCTGCGACCTAGCGCGGGCAGCGGTTTCCACGAAATGGGCGGCCGCAGTTTGGGAACAGGGCAAGCAGATCAAGGAGCGGGGTAATGTCGCCAGCTTAGCCGCAGCTTTCGATTCGGTCGCTGCCCAGTTCGCGCAGGAACCGATCTACATGTACGCGCTGGAGAACAATGTTCGGATAGGCAGGGCCTATGGGCTAAACAATGTTGCCCGAATCGACCTTCTGATCTGCTGGTGGTTTGAAGCCAAGGAAGATGTTTTCGCCGAAACGGCTCTGTCACTGTCGGAGTACCCTATCGGAGGGTTGGACTCTTGGCGCGACGGCGAAGAGGTCGTCGGATTGATGGGAAAGCTTCGCGACGATGGCTACTACGGCGAGTTCCCAAATGCCGCTCGAATGGCGGACCTCTTGGAGCAACACTTTATTGGGATGTTGGAAACTGGAATGCCGGGGGACGAGCTTGAGAATGTGTCCGACGCCGTCGAGAGATGGCGATATGCCCTAAGCACGGATGCGCTTGAAGCGGTAGACGCGGCGATCCGCAGTGAGATTGCGAACGTAGGAGAAGCAATATCTGACATCGATTCAGAGTCTACGTTGAATGACTATGCGGGAACGCTGCGAAAGCTCGGGGCTCGAGCCAGCGTTTCGGCTGTCGCAATCGAACACGCCGTCGAGGCAGTCGAGAAGAAGAGAGAATGGCTTGAAGACACCCACGGGCGGTCAAATTCACCATCCGTTGGCCTTAGGTCGTCCGAGCAGTCTGACGCGTTTGATGATGATGATTTGCGCGCACTTTTCGCACCGCTGCTGCAGCCAACTTAAGGGGCACCCGCGCGCGATGCTCGCATGCTGACCGATATCTTTGCCCACCGCTATGCATCAACCCAAATCTGGACTTCATTTGGCGAACAACAGCGCCGCCTGATTGTTCAGGCCTTCCGAATATTGGCCGAGCAGGTATGCCCCTTCTATGTCGGGGGCAACGAGAGCGACACGGGGAAGGCTTTCTGGATAGACATACACAATCGTCTCTCCATGGAACTCGGGGTCAAATCACTTTCGCCGCACGCCTACGCGTACACGAGCACCTGGATGGGGAAGCCACATCAGATCGCCGGCACTTGGCCGATCATAACGGTCTGCGAAAATTGGATGCTTAAGGCATTTGATGGGACTGAGCCTGCCGGTTCCTTCATCATGGAGCGGCTTAGCCTAGTAGAAATAGGGTTTCGAACCCGGGGCGATCAGATAACGGAGGAAACCGCCAAGCTTCCCGCTACAATCTCGGCAGCGAAGCTTCGACCGTCAACATCACTCTTCCGCCTTCCCGGAGATTTGGCTGACGGTCTCACAGCGGCGAATGTCGCGAAGAGCCAATCATTCCTTAATGCGGTGGCAGAGCTGAATACGCGGTTCCAACAGGCGGGCGCCCCTCTCCACTACCACAACGGCTTTATCCAGCTTGCTCCGGACAACCTTTCGACTCGAGAGGTCGATGCACCTTTTTGGACCCTACTAGCCGACCCCCGGTGGAGGAACGTCGATGTGGACATGAAGGAGGCGGTTGATCGTCGTGACACTGCTGGGCGCGATCCGGCCTTATACGCGGCACGTGCTCTTGAGAGTACCATCAAGGTCATCTCCGAGGAGATGGGCTGGACCCAAGGCCGGGAAACTGGAGCCCACAACTTCATCGACAATCTCGCGTCCAATCGCGCCAAATTCATCGAACCTTGGGAAGCGGTCGCGCTGAAGCACTTCTTCACCGCAATCAGAAACCCTCTTAGCCACGGGCCTGGGTCCGACACCCCGGCCTCGCTGACAAAATTCCAAACGGAGTGGGCGATCGGCGCATGCATGGTGTGGATCAAGGCACTGATCCGTCGCATGCCGGCATAGCAGCGCTGGTGCCGGAGAACGCGAGTGCGCTACAAGAGTGTGTTACAATCTCGATCGATCGGCCTGATCAGTCCTTGAATTTCAAGGCTTCTTGGGCCCAACCGCGCAATCCTTTCCTGGGCACCACTTTTAAGGAGAATTCGGCCTTTAGCCGATGATCTCCGCGACGGAAATCTGAAGCTCGCTGAGCGATCTTTCGATCTTCTTCGCCCAGCCCCGCTTGCCCTGCCCTGACGCATCGTCGTAGGCGTCCGCCAGGGCGTAGGGATCGGATTCCCGCAGTGCCTCGACCAATGCCCGGGCCTGCAACAGGTCCTTCCGCCGCTTTGCCCGTTGGTCGTCGCGCCGCTCCTGCGCCAGAATCAGTTTGTGGATCGCGAACCTTGCCGGCTGTGGGATGCGTACCGCGACGCCTGTTCCGAACAAGGCCACGGCGGTGATCGGATCGGTTATCAGCCAGCGGACAAATTGCAGAGGGACCGCTCCCGCGCCTTCGATCGGAATTGGATTGGGGTCACGCCGCGTGCGTTGCTGAGGCACCAGGTCGACCATGAATCCGTCGCGCGCCCGGAAGGCGGACGAAGGCGCCTTGCGGTTCGAGAGAGCGTGAACCGGGGCGAAGGTCGGCTCGGCGCGCCGCAGCACGTCGAGGATGGTTTCGCCTTCCGGCAAACTGCGAATAGCCAGGCGGGCCGTGGCCAGATCGGCATCGCCGGTCGTCAGCGTCGGGCTCGGAAGCTCGTGGCCGATGATGGGCGAATAGCACTGATAGGCGGCCGTGCCGATAAGTGTGGCGTCGGCGAAGATGCCGGCCTCGGAGAGCGCATCCAGAACGCGGCCCAATTCCTTCGATGGAGCGGGAATGCCGGAGCGGACGAGGAGACGGATCGTTTGGCGATCCTGCTTTTCCTGCTCCTGGGCTTGCCGGATCAGTTCGATTTGCGCCTGAGCTTTGGCGTCATCGACCGGCCCGACGTAGTCGTCGCGTCGCGTGCTGCCGATTTGTCTTTTGACGTATGCGTATGCTCGGCCCTTGACGTTCATCACGAACGGCGAGCCGGCGCGCAGAGCGCGCGAGTGGACCCGTTGGGCCAGGTCGGAATAAAGAGTCGACAGAGCGAGGCTGATTTTCGGCACGTCGGGTTATAGACCGACAATCTATTTTCCGTCTATAGAAAGATATAGACGGAAAATTACAAATACGTCTATAGCAAAACCCCGGAAGGGGAAGGGCCGCCGCGCCCCTCCCCTTCCGGCCTCGCGGGGTAGTTCTAGGCCTTGCCGCCGATGTCGCCGCAGAAGGCGAGCGTCGCTTCGCCGGCGCCGGCCGGATGCGTCAGGTAGGTGTTGCACGCGTTCACGAGCTCGCGACGCATCTCGGGCGACTGTGCGGCGAGGTAAGCGTGCACGCCCGACGGCGTCAGGTTCACGCCGCCGATGTCGACACCGAGATCGTTGACGCCCGGATCGTCCGAGAAGGCGCCATCGGCGAAGGCCGGAGCAAACGCAAACGAAGCGGACGCGGCAGCCAGAGCTGCCGCCAGGATAAGACGACGCATGGTAGTGTTCCTTCCGAAATGACGACGGTCGACGTCAGGGAGGGGAGTCGCCCGCCGCACATCGTGACCGGTCCTGGCTCGTCGGGTCGCGGTTTGGCATGGAGCCATCCGCCGGCGGGTCACCGTTCACGATTCAAAGGCTAGGCGCCGGAAAACGGCAATCCAACTTACAGAAAAATAATCCCGCGGACGCGTAGGGCCACCAAGTCGCCACACCCGACGCCGCTTGCGCAAGGGCGGTCAGTGCGTCTCCAGCGTCTGGCTGATAGTCCCTGCGGTGAAGAACGTCTTGCACTGGCCGTCTTCGTCGGTCAGCTCCCAGACGTGCCCGTTGAAAGTTTCTTGCGGCACGGTGCCGCCCGGCGGGATGATCTGGTAGGGCACCCGCTCGCCGTTCCTGTTGATCCAGAACAAGTGGCGCGTGGCGGAACTGGCGTTGTGGAACATCAGCGTGACTTTGGCGCCGCCGAGATCCACGGAAGGCGGGCGTGGACTGCAGCCGGAGCCAACGAACGAGTCGACCGCAACCGGCGCCGCGGCGGACGGGGGCGCGACCTGCCCGACGGCGACGCGGGTCTCGTTGCTCGGCATTGCTGCGCCAGTTGATGCGGCGGTATTTGTCGATGCCGCTGGGCCATGGAGGGTGAGGAATCCCTTCGAAACAAAACCCTCGCCGGTTGAAAGCGCGCACCAGCTTTTCTGGCACTCGACCGTCACCTCGGTACCCTGGAGAAGCGTGCCCAAGATGTCCGAGCCCTTCATCGTGGGCGCGGTGCGTATGGAGACGGAGCTCCTGACGGTCGCCCGTACGGGGCCGTCGGCACTGTTCGTTGTAGTCATGGCCGGAAGATTTGCGGCGCCAGGTGGAGCCAAGACGACAGACGAGGCGCCGCTGCCCCGCACGCCCACCCAGGAGGCGTTGTTCGCGACCTGGCTGCCGATCCGTAGCGCGCCCGTGAGTTGGCTGCCGTCGGGGGATAAATCGAATACGCCGGCGCCGGTAAGCCGACCGCCGGACGGGGTGCCGATCACCCAGGTGGCATCGAGCCGTCCGCCGACCGCGTTTCCACTGAGGATGACGTGGGTTCCGTTGACATCGGCACTGCCGGTGACGGCGGCGCCATTCTGATTGAGCAGGAGTTGGAAACGTTCGCCGGCATTGGTCGTGACGTTCCAGGCGCCGGCAAAGCTCGGGCCGGCGGATGCGGCCTGGCCGGGAACATTGAGCACGATACCCGGCACGGGCAGAGGCAAACGCAATACCGGGGGCGGACCAGCAGGCGGCGGCGGATTCAGATGGAGGATCGTCGTGCGCGAGGTCGGCGCAGCCTGCGCGAGGCCGCTTTCGCAGACCAGGCGGCCGTTCTGGTTGCCGGCGCGCAGCGGCCGGGCGCAGGTCGACAGGTCGAGAAAGGCCGAGACCTTCTGGCCGGCGCCGTCGAGGCATATCGCCTTCAACGATTGGCCCGCGAGCAGATCGTTGCCGCAGGAGGAGGACCAACTGCCGGGAACCGCCAGGCTACGCGGGCCGCTTTCGCAGACGAGCCGGCCGTTGGCGTTGCCCGCCGCCGGCGGCTGCCCGCAGCTCAACAGAGAGAGCGAGGTCGTGTGAAGAGCGCCGGCGCCGTCGAGGCAATCCGCCGTCAGCGTGAAACCGGACACGCTCCCGTTAGGACAACTGTCGGCCCAACTGCCGGCTGCCAGACGTTCGGCGGCGGACGCGGGCGACAGCGGCAGCACGGCGAATAGGGCGGCCGAGAGAACTGCGAGGCAAGCAACGACAAGGGCACGCATGACGGCCTCCGTATGCTCTATTCATTCAAAAGCTACCGCAACGCATCCGGCGCTCAAGTGACAAACGTCATAGCGGGGCGGCCACGGCGGCCAGCGGGTGTCGTCTCGCTTCGCCCTTTATGTTTTTAACGATTTCCCCCTATAACCGCGGCCCATGGCTATCCGCTTCCACAAGGGCGACCTCGCCGCCGACGTGCGCTACGGCAACAGTGTCGCCATCGACACCGAGACGCTCGGCCTCCTGCCGCATCGCGACCGGCTGTGCCTCATCCAGTTGTCGGGCGGCGACGGCAACGCCGACGTCGTGCAGATCGCGGCGGGACAGAAACAAGCGCCGCGCATCGCCGCGCTGCTCGCCGATCCGGCGGTGACAAAGATTTTCCATTTCGCGCGGTTCGACATCGCGGTGCTGTTCCACACCTTCGGCGTCATGACCGGGCCGCTGTTCTGCACCAAGATCGCGTCGCGCCTGACGCGCACCTATACGGACCGCCACGGGCTGAAGGATCTCCTCAAGGACATCCTCGACATCGAAATCTCGAAGCAGCAGCAGAGCTCCGACTGGGCAGCCGAGACGCTGAGCGACGCGCAGCTCGCTTACGCCGCTTCCGATGTGCTCTACCTGCACCAGCTCAAGGACAAGCTGGAGGGCCGCTTGGCGCGCGAGGGGCGGAGCGAAATCGCCGCCGCCTGCTTCGCTTTCCTGCCGACGCGGGCGAAGCTCGACCTCGCCGGTTGGGGCGAAGAAGACATCTTCGCGCACTAGGCCTCATTGCGGCGGGGCCCGGGAAGCCCCACAATACGGCCAGGATGAGCGCCGTGGACGACGACCAGTATGCAGACGACCGGCAGCGCGGGGAACCGCGGGCGCCGCGCATCCGCTACAATCCGCCGAAGGAGCGCGATCCCGACGCCTATGCCAAGGCGACGCGGCACTCGGCGCTGGTCCGCAATCTCAAATTCATCCTGCCGACATTGGCGATCCTCGCGATCGTCGCCTTCTGGGCGACGGCGCGGGTCATCCCCGGCGACCTCGCCTCGCTGGTGGCGGTCGCGACCATCGACCCGAAATCCAACAGCGTCGTTATGGACAAGCCGCACATCTCCGGCTTCGAGGGCACACGCCGCGCCTACGAGGTGAAGGCGGACAGCGCGCTACAGAGCCTCGACGATCCGAAGGTGGTGACGTTCAAGACGATCACCGGCCGCTTCGGCCTGGAAGACGCCGGCTTCGCTACCGTCAACGCCGCGACCGGCGTCTACAACGGCAACGACAACACGCTGCTGCTCAAGGACGGAATGGATCTCAAGACCGACAACGGTTACGCCGGCCGCCTGCAGGAAGCGGCAATCGATCTCGGCAAAGGCACGCTGACCTCGTCGTCGCCGCTGATGTTCTCGACGGCGGACGGGACGATCCACGCCAACGCCGTCAACATCACCGGCAACGGCAAGCACATCCTCTTCTCGAACGGCGTGTCGGTGACGTATCTGCCGCCGGGCGATCTCACCGCGCCCGCCGGCACCGGAGCCACCGCCCAATGATCCGCCGCTTCGCCGTCGCCGCCTTGCTGGCGCTCGCCGTGTCGCCCGCGTTCGCAGACCCGACGGCGGACATCTTCGGCGGCTTCCAGGCGAAGCAGACCGACCCGATCCAGGTCGATGCGCAGTCGCTCGAAACTTACGAGGAGGGCACGCAGCGCATCTCGGTGTTCTCGGGCGGCGTCACCGTGAAGCGCGGCAACACGACGATGAAGGCCGGCGAGATCAAGCTCTACTCGGGGCTCGAAGGCGCAGCCGCCTCGTCGTTCACGCGCATCGAAGCGAACGGCGGCATCAAGGTCACGTCGAAGGATCAGGTGGTGACCGGCGACACCGCCGTGGTCGACATGCCGACCAACACCATCACGGTCGACGGCAACGTCGTGCTGTCGCAGGGCGCGAACGTCATAACAGGCGCGAAGCTGGTGGTTAATCTCTCCACCGGACGGGCACGCGTCGATCAGGCACCGGGCAAGCAGATCCGCGGCGTGTTCTCGCCGACGAGCAATTGAGCAACGGTGCCAAGAACTTGAGCGCGGCGCCCCTCGACAGTCCCCGGGCGGTCGGCTTATCTGCCGGCTGATCAGCAAAGGTACTTAGGCGTTGGCGGTTTCCAGCTACTTCGGCCGCGGTCCGGACAAGGCCGCCGACAAAGCGAAGGCGAACGGCCGCCAGGCCGAGCGTCCGCGCGAGGAGGAGCAGCCGCGGCGCCGCAGCAAGCGTGGTGCCTCCGAGAAGCCGCCGTCGCGCCTGATACCCGATGCCGGCGGGCGCGGCTGGCTGGTGGCGCGCGGGCTGGCGAAGGCCTATCGCGGCCGCTCGGTGGTGCGCGACGCGAGCCTGGCGGTGGCGCGCGGCGAGGCGGTCGGGCTGCTCGGGCCGAACGGCGCCGGCAAGACCACGATCTTCTACATGATCACCGGACTGGTGCGCGCCGACCGCGGCATCATCGATATTGACGGACACAACATCTCCGGCATGCCGATGTACCAGCGGGCACGGCTCGGCATCGGCTACCTGCCGCAGGAAGCGTCGATCTTCCGCGCCATGACGGTGGAGCAGAACATCCGCTCGATCCTCGAAGTGGTGGAGCCGGACAAGCACCAGCGCGAGGATCACCTCGAGGCGCTGCTGGCGGAGTTCCGCATCGCGCATCTCCGCCACGCGCCGGCGGTGTCGCTATCGGGCGGCGAGCGGCGGCGGGCCGAGATCGCGCGGGCGCTCGCCTCGCGGCCGGCGTTCATGCTGCTCGACGAGCCGTTCACCGGGGTCGATCCGATCGCGGTCGGCGACATCCAGAATCTCGTCCGCCATCTCACCAGCCTCGGCATCGGGGTGCTGATCACCGACCATAACGTGCGGGAAACGCTCGGTCTTATCGACCGCGCCTACATCATTCATTCGGGGGAAGTGCTCTACGAAGGGCGCCCGGACGACATCGTCGCCAGCCCGGACGTGCGGCGGCTTTACCTTGGCGAACAGTTTAGCCTTTAAAGCCGGCTACCAATCGGTTACCAAAGGAATGCTATAAGCAATTTCCGGACCAGTTTTCCGGGAATCGAGTTCCGGGTTCCGTTGGCCGCATGGCGCTTTCGCACAAGTTAGAGCTCCGCCAGAGCCAGTCGCTGGTGATGACGCCGCAGTTGATGCAGGCGATCAAGCTGCTCCAGCTATCGAATCTCGATCTCATCGCCTACGTCGATGCCGAACTCGAACGCAATCCGCTGCTCGAGCGGGCGGAGAACGAGGAGCGCGAGGAACGCTCCGACGGCGATGACGCTGCCGACGACCGCGACATGGACCGGAGCGGCGACGGCGATAGCGACGGCGCGATAGAGCTGCCCTCCGAAACGGCGCCCGAGATGGGCGACTGGATGGAGCAGCAGCTCGAGGCGCCGACGGCGATCGCCGAGAAGCTCGATGCCGATCTCTCCAACGTCTTCCAGGACGATGCCGGCAAGGCGCCCGAGGAAGTGTCGCCCGGCCTGCCGGCCGAGACGTGGCAGACGACGCCGTCGCGCCAGCCGGTGTCGTCGGAGGACTACAATCTCGAGGCCTTCATCGCGGAGGAGAAGTCGCTCGCCGACCATCTCTCCGATCAGCTCGGCCTCGCGGTCGAGGATCCGGCGATACGCCTGATCGGCCAGACGCTGGTCAACGAGATCGACGAGGGCGGCTACCTGCGCATCGACCTTGAGCAGGTTGCGGAGCGCCTGGGTGCGCCGCTGGCGCTGGTCGAGGAAACATTGCGCATCGTGCAGACCTTCGAGCCGGCCGGAATCGGTGCGCGCGATCTTGCCGAGTGCCTGGCGATACAGCTTCGCGAGCGCGACCGCTTCGATCCGGCGATGGCGGCACTGGTGGCGCATCTCGATCTCGTCGCGCGGCGCGACATGGCGGCGCTCAGACGCCTCTGCGGCGTCGACGACGAAGACCTTGCCGAGATGCTGAAGGAGATCCGCGCGCTCAACCCGAAGCCCGGCGCCTCGTTTGGCTCGGCGCCGGTGCAGCCGGTGATACCAGACGTGATCGTGCGGCTGGGGCCGGACGGCGGCTGGCTGGTCGAACTCAACTCCGGCACGCTGCCCAAGGTCCTGGTCAACCAGAGCTACTACGCCACCGTCTCGCGCCAGAAAAAGAAGGACACCGACAAGGCGTATCTCGCCGAGGCGCTGCAGACCGCGAACTGGCTGGTCAAGAGTCTCGACCAGCGGGCGCGCACCATCCTCAAGGTCGCGACCGAGATCGTGCGCCAGCAGGACGCGTTCCTCGCCGAGGGAGTCCAGCACCTGCGCCCGCTCAATCTCAAGACGATCGCCGAGGCGATCGCGATGCACGAGTCGACCGTGTCGCGCGTCACCTCGAACAAGTACATGGCGACGCCGCGCGGCATCTTCGAACTCAAGTATTTCTTCACCGCCTCGATCGCGCACGCGGAGGGCGGCGAGGCCCATTCGGCCGAGGCGGTGCGCTTCCGCATCCGCAAACTGATCGACGACGAACCGTCGTCGGCGATCCTTTCGGATGACACCATCGTGAAGGTGCTGCGCGAATCCGGCGTGGATATCGCCCGGCGCACGGTCGCGAAATATCGCGAGGCAATGCGCATCCCCTCATCGGTGCAGCGGCGCCGCGAGAAGCAGGCAAGCCTCTAGAAATCCAGCGGAATTCGGCTGGATATTGTGCCGGTAACGGAACATTTCGGGCTCGGTTGACTTGTCAGCCCACCCTCCCTAGAAGGGGCGCCCAACAGCACCCGGGCGGGCGTTACGTGTAATAAATCCGCGCCGGCGAGGCCCAGTCCGACGCGAGCCCCATGCCCGGTTCGGCAGCCCCTTGAGCTGGCGAACACAGAGACAAGCCGAGAAGGTTCGAAGCGCCGATGGGCCTGCGTATTTCCGGAAAAAGCGTCGACATCGGCGAGAGCTTTCGAACGCTCGCCGACGCGCGTATCGGCGATGCGATCGAGAAATATTTCGACGGCGGCTTTACCGGCCACGTGACCGTGGCGCGCGAAGGGTCGGGCTTCCGCACGGAGTGCCTGGTCCATCTCGACACCGGCATTGTGCTGCAGGCGGAAGGCCGCGGGCAGGACGTGCACCAGAGTTTCGAGCAGGCGGCGGGGCACATCGAGAAGCGCCTGCGGCGCTACAAGCGGCGGCTCAAGGAACACCACCACGTGCGGCGCGACGACTCGCTGGCGGCGACGGAGTACGTGATCGCGGCGCCGGACGAAGAAGAAGTGGCGCCGACGGATGCCGACCCGACGATCATCGCCGAGCAGACCACCGACCTTGAGACGATGACGGTGGGCAATGCGGTGATGTCGCTCGACCTCACCGACGCGCACGTCAAAGTCTTCCGTCATGCCGGGCATGGCGGCGTCAACATCGTCTACCGGCGGAGCGACGGCCACATCGGCTGGATCGATCCGTCGCTCGGCACAAAAAGGGAAACCGCGAAGCACTAGCGGGCGACCGCCAGACGCAACCGGAACACTGGAACAGACTATGGACCTCAGCGATCTCGTAACGCCGGAAGCGATCCTCCCTTCGCTCAAGGCCAACAGCAAGAAGCAGGTGCTGCAGGCGATCGCCGAGAAGGCGGCCGCGATGACCGGCGTCGAGGAGAAGGACATCTTCGACACGCTGGTGAAGCGCGAAAAGCTGGGCTCCACCGGCGTCGGCGGCGGCATCGCCATCCCGCACGGCAAGCTCGGCAAGCTCGACCGGATTTTCGGGCTGTTCGCGCGGCTGCCGAAGCCGATCGATTTCGAGGCGCTCGACGAGACGCCGGTCGATCTGATCTTCCTGCTGCTCGCGCCGGAATCCTCGGGCGCCGATCACCTCAAGGCGCTGGCGCGGATCGCGCGGCTCTTCCGCGAGCCGGGCGTGGTGCAGAAGCTGCGCGCGTCGTCCGACAGTTCGGCGCTGTACTCGGTGCTGACCGAAGGCGCGACGCACAACGCGGCGTAGCGCACCCTCACCCTTCGTCTCTAACTCGCTTCGCTCGTAAGAGCCGAAGCCCTCTCCCCGATGGGGAGAGGGACGATACCGAGTTCTTGTCCCCTCCCCATCGGGGAGAGGGCTGTTTCTCTTGGTGAGCGGAGCGAGCCTAGAGAAACAGGGTGAGGGAGCTCCGCCCTACACAAAAAAGGCCGGGCTTTCGCCCGGCCTTTTTTTCCAGCGACGCGACGAACCTAATGCAGACTCACTGTCTCCAGCTCGTTCTCGTTCGCATTCATCAGCACCGCCTCGCGGCTGTCGGCGAGCATGATCGGCGAGCCGTCGGCGGCGAGCAGGGCCCACAGTTCGAGGCCCGGGGCGACCGGCGGCATCTGCGGGAAGAGCCCGCGCGCATCGTCGGCCTTGAGCGGCTTGACGTAGGCGATGCGACCGCCGCCGAGCGCGGCGAAAGTCTCGTCGCTCATCTGAATCTTTTCTGCGTGTGTCATCTCACTACCCTCCTGGACCGGCTCTAGCCGCGTCCGTTGATGGCGATCCGCTGCGCGACACGCGCGCTCTCCGGCCTCGCCAAATCGATCGACAGCAGTCCATCCTTCAACTCGGCGCCGATGACTTCGATCCCCTCGGCGAGCACGAATGTTTTCTGGAACTGCCGCGCGGCGATGCCGCGATGAAGAAACTGCCGCTCCGCTTCGTCCTGCTGCTTGCCGCGGACGATCAGCTCGTTGTCCTCGACGGTGACGTCGAGTTCAGTCTCGCTGAAGCCGGCCACGGCGAGCGTAATTCGCAGGCGCTCCGGCTTGTCGCCGGCGCGGGCCATGCGCTCGATGTTGTAAGGCGGATAGCCGTCGCCGGCGCCCTTCGACAGGCGCTCTAGCGCACGCTCGATCTCTTCGAAACCGAGCAGCAGCGGGCTGGAAAACGCGGAAATTCGCGTCATTGCGGCGGTCCTCCTGGAAGCGACCCAAACTCTCGCCCGGGCCCTCTTCGAGGCACCCGGGACAAGGCTGAATATGGGAGGCTTCGGGGCGCCGTTCAACCCACTCCGCAGGCTATGGTTTCTCCCAGTTTCCGCTCTTTTCGGAGCGGAAAAGGGCGTCGATGACGCGCATCTGGAGGATGGCGTCCTCCAGGCCGAATTCGAGCTTCTCCTTGCCGCGGACGGCGCGGGAGAAGGTCTCGCCCTGGAGCTGGTACTGGTCGGCCTTGGGCAGCTTGATCGGCTTGGCCGACTTGCCGGCGAGTTCCTTGCCGGTATCGGTGAGGATCGTCATGGCGCCGCCCTGCGGGGCGTTGAACGGGATGACGACCTCGAGCCGCTGCTTGCTGCCGAGGATGTTGATGCGCTGGTAGTTGGCGGCCTGCGTCGACGACGTGAAGGTGAGGTGGCGGCCGTTGCCGAAATCGATCAGCGCGCTCGCCGTGCGGTCGGTCTTGAAGTTCGGATCGCGGTCGACGAGCGAGACGACGCGCACCGGCTCGGCGCCGAAGATGTAGCGGCCGATGACGATCGGGTAGCAGCCGATATCGTAGAGCGCGCCGCCGCCGATGTCGGCCATGTTGCGCACGTTGTTCGGGTCGACGTTGTAGTACGAGAACAGCCCCTGCACGGCGCGCAGTTCGCCGAGCTTGCCGGAGCGGGCCAGCTCACGCGCCTTGATCCATTGCGGATGGGCGCGGACCATGAAGGCTTCGGCGATGAGCACGCCCTTCGGCACATCGCGAAGCTGCTCGGCCTCGGTCGCGGTCAGCGACATCGG
Organism: Bauldia sp.; assembly: GCA_037200845.1. Taxonomy (NCBI): domain Bacteria; kingdom Pseudomonadati; phylum Pseudomonadota; class Alphaproteobacteria; order Hyphomicrobiales; family Kaistiaceae; genus Bauldia; species Bauldia sp. The sequence goes on along the minus strand of JBBCGQ010000001.1, from coordinate 484,015 downwards.
CTTCTCGCAGAGCACGTGCTTGCCCTTCTTGGCGGCGGCGAGCGTCAGCGGGACGTGGAGATGGTTGGGCAGCGGGTTGTAGATCGCCTCGATCTCGGGGTCGTCGAGCAGCTCCTCGTAGCTGCCGTAGGCGACCGGGATGCCGAGCTTCTTTGCGGCCTTCCTGCCGGTCTTCAGATCGCGCGAGGCGATGGCGCGGATCTCGATCTCCTTCGACTTCATCATCCCGGGAAGGACTTTGGCGAGGCCGATGTTGGCCGTCGAAATCACACCCCAGCGTACTTTATCCTTGGCCATCGTCGCTTCCCCCGGATTGATGTTGAGGCGGGAGGAAGCCGCGAGTTGGCGTGATTTGCAAGCGGAAGCTGGCCCCCGCACCCTTCTCCCACAAGGGGAGAGGGATATGCCTCGATGTCGGTTTGTCCCCTCTCCCCTTGTGGGAGAGGGCTCTTTCTCTTGGCGAGCAAAGCGGGCCTAGAGAAAGAGGGTGAGGGGGCGCTGCCGGCTAAATCCCCGCATACCAGTCATACCCGCGATCTTCCCAGAAGCCGCCGCGGCCGCGGCTGATCTTGGAGAAGTCGTCGATGGCGTCGATCGACATGATGTACTTGGCCATCTTATAGCCGAGCGTGCGCTCGGTGCGCAGCCGCAGCGGCGCGCCGTGCGGGACGGTCAGCGTGCCGCCATTCATGTCGTAGGCGAGGATGGTCTGCGGGTGGAAGGCGTCCTCCAGCCCGTGCGTCTCGTAGTAGCGGCCGGTGCCGTCGAGCGTCTTTTCCAGTTCGTCGGCGCAGGTGAACAGGATGTAGCGCGTCTCGGGCTTGAGCTTGACCATGTTGAGGATGGTCGCGAGCTGGACGCCCTTCCATTTGCCGATGCAGCTCCAGCCCTCGACGCAGTCGTGGCGGGTGATCTGCTCGCGCGCCGGCAGGGCGCGGAGGTCGGCGAGGGAAAATTCCATCGGCGTCTCGACGAGGCCGCCGACCTTCAGCTTCCAGTCGGCGAAGTCGTTGGCGACCATCGCCTGGTATTCGGGGCTGTCGGGGTTGGTCGAGCCGTTCGCCTTGAACTTTGGCGACAGGTCGGCCTCGGTGAATTCGCGTGCCAGCGACGTCGGCTTGAGGAAGAAACGCTGGACCTTGAGATTTATGTCCTCGCCAAGCTGCAGCACATTTTCGCGGAACCACGCGCCTTGGGCGCCGGCGTGATCGAGCGGCTTGCACGCGGCGGCGACCAGCGCGGTCGCCGAGGCGCCGAGGCCGCGGAGGAAGTTGCGGCGGCTAGCGGTCATGGCCGTCCTCCGGGCGAATGGCGTAGCGGCCGGTGATCATGGAACGGAGATTGTTCCAGACGCCGGAGACCAGAACCATGGCGACATGGACGATGACGAACAGCACGATCAGCGTCGCGGCGACGAAGTGCACCGTGCGCGCCGTCTGGCGGCCGTTGAAGATGTCGACCAGCCACGGGAAGGCAGTGTCGAGGCCGGGCGACATCGTCATCCCGGCGAAGACGATGACGACCAGCACCAGCAGGATGCCGAGGTAGGCGAGCTTCTGCAGCGGATTGTATTCGCGCACGTGCTCGAAGCGGAGCTGGATGTGTTCGACGACGGTTGCCGGCAGGTTGCGGATATCGCGCCAGGTCGGCACGAGGTCGCGCCAGATGTGGCGGTTGAGCAGGTTGGCGATCAGGTAAATGGCGCCGTTAATGGCGAAGACCCAGGCGAAGAAGAAATGCCAGCGGCGGCCGGTCGCCAGATCCTGGTAGCTCGGCACCGTCGCCCATGCCGGGAAGGCGCGCACCTGCCATTGGCCATCGGCGACCGACAGGCCGAGGAAGCCGGTGGTGTTGAAGCGGATGCCGAACAGCATCGTCTCGCCGGCCAGCCCATCCGGAGTCTGGCGGGCACCGAAGCTCGCGATCGGATGGTCGAAGTCGGCGTATTGTCCGACGTATAGCGCCGGCGTGGCGTTGAATATCTGCAGCCCGCTCATCAGCAGAAAGAGGATGCAGACGACGTTGATCCAGTGCGTGATGCGGACCAGCCCGGAATGGCGGCGGATAAGCACGCGCCCGTCGGGGAGCGGCCTGTCGTCCGTCGCCATCGCCTCGGTCGTCATCTCGTCGAATCCGGTTGTCCCGCGCCTCTAGCTACGTCGGCTTGCCCGGAAAGGTTTCCACAAACCAATCAAGATTTGGTTTTGCCGGCGTGTATCCGGTTCACGGCGTCGTCCCGAGGACGTGCGGCCGGCCGCCGGAGGCTTCAATTGCGCGTGAAAAACGCGGGCCATGAGCCCGAAACTGCGGCGGCGACCGTATATACCGGCGTTGCGGGACGATCGGGGGTCGAGGGTGAAGGCCTAACCATGACGCTGCTTTTCATTGCCTACATCGGCGGGGCGCTCACGATCCTCAGTCCTTGCATCCTGCCGGTGCTGCCCTTTGTCTTCGCGCGCGCCGACAAACCGTTCGTCACCAGCATCCTGCCGATGCTGCTCGGAATGGCGATCACCTTTGCCGTTGTCGCCTCGCTGGCGGCCGTCGGCGGTGGCTGGGCGGTGGCGGCCAATCAGTACGGCCGGTTCGCGGCCCTCGCGCTGCTGGCGGTGTTCGGCATCACGCTGCTGTTCCCCGAGATCGCGGATCGGCTGACGCGACCGCTGGTCGCCATCGGCGCGCGGCTGTCGCAGCAGGCGTCGGGACCGGGCAGCACAGCGCGCTCGTCGTTCGTCTCGTCCTTCCTGCTCGGCGTGGCGACCGGGCTACTCTGGGCGCCGTGCGCCGGGCCGATCCTCGGCCTGGTGCTCACCGGCGCGGCGCTCGGCGGCGCCAGCTTCGGGACGTCGCTGGCGCTCCTCGCCTATGCGCTCGGCGCCGCGACCTCGATCGCGGTGGCGCTGCTGATCGGCGGGCGCGTGTTCGCCGCGATGAAGCGGTCGCTCGGCGCCGGCGAATGGATCCGGCGCGGCCTTGGCGTCGCGGTCCTGGTCGGAGTCGCGGCCATCGCCTTCGGCTTCGACACCGGATTCCTGACGCAGGTTTCGACCGCCAGCACCGCGACGCTGGAGCAAGGACTGCTCGACAAGGTCGCGCCGACGCAGAACGTGCCGGCTTCGGCGAACGCCGAATACAAGCCCGGCGATCCCCTGCCCGTCGAAGGCCAGTTCCCATCGCTCGCCGGCGCGGTGACGTGGCTCAACTCGCCGCCGCTGACGCCCGAGGCGCTGAAGGGCAAGGTCGTGCTGGTCGATTTCTGGACCTACTCGTGCATCAACTGCCTGCGTGCCCTGCCCTACGTCCGCGCCTGGGCCGACAAGTACAAGGACGATGGGCTGGTGGTCATCGGCGTCCACTCGCCGGAGTTCGCGTTCGAGAAAGATATCGGCAACGTCAAAAACGCGATCGCCGATATCGGCATCGACTATCCGGTGGCGATCGACAACGACTTCGCCATCTGGCGCGCGTTCCAGAACCAGTACTGGCCGGCGCATTTCTTCATCGATGCCAACGGCAACATCCGCCACCATCATTTCGGCGAAGGCTCGTACGCGCAGTCGGAAGAGATCATACAGGCGCTGCTGCGCGAGGCGGGCAAGACCGACGTGCCCGGCGATCTGGTGGCGGTGAATGCCGGCGGCGCGGAGGCGGCGGCCGACCAGGCCAACGTCAAGTCGCCGGAGACCTATATCGGCTACAGCCGGGCCGCCAACTTCGTCTCCGACGGCGATACTGCGACGCGCGACGCGGCGCACGTCTACACGATCTCGGCGCCACTGCAGCTCAACCAGTGGGGCCTTGCCGGCGACTGGACCGTCCAGGGCGAAAACGCCATCCTCAACCAGGCCGGCGGCAGCATCGCCTTCCGCTTCCATGCGCGCGACCTGCATCTGGTGCTGGGGCCCGGCGCCGACGGCAAGCCGGTACGCTTCCGCGTGCTGATCGACGGCAAGCCGCCGGGCGACGATCACGGCGTCGATACCGACGCGGCGGGCGACGGCACTATCGCCGAGCAGCGGCTCTACCAGCTCGTCCGGCAGAGCGGCACGCCCGGCGACCGGACCTTCGAGATCGATTTTCTCGACCCCGGCGTCCAGGCGTTTTCGTTCACCTTCGGCTAGCTGCACTCCCGGGATCGGCGTGCAATACCTATATTAGCGACAGCCAAAGCAATCAGAGGGAGACAACAAGAATGGACAAGCATTTCCCCTTCGAGCGCAGCGACGCGGAGTGGCGCAAGACGCTGACCGCCGAGCAGTATCGCATCATGCGCGACCACGGCACCGAGGCGCCGGGAAGCTGCGCGCTACTGCATGAGAAGCGCGCCGGCACGTTCTCGTGCGCCGGCTGCGGGCAGCCGCTGTTCAAGTCGAAGGTCAAGTTCGAGTCGGGCACCGGCTGGCCGAGCTTCAACGAGCCGGTGCCGGGCGCGGTGGAGAACTCGGTCGACCGCAGCTACGGCATGACGCGGACGGAGTGCCATTGCGCCAACTGCGGCAGCCACCTCGGCCACGTCTTCAACGACGGCCCGCCGCCGACCCACCTGCGCTACTGCATCAACGGCGTGGCGATGAACTTCGCGCCGGACGTGGCGAACTAGCTCCAAAAAAACACGGAAGCGCGGCCCGCCGTCGCCAAACGATGACCGTCAAATCTCGATGTCGTAGCCGTATTCTTCCGCCACCCATGTGAGAAGGCGGCCGAGGCGCGGGCGGATCGAGCGGAGATAGGCGATCTTCTCCGGATCGTGCTTGTATTTCTCCACGGAGTCGCGATCGACCGGCCGGAGGCCGTGCATCGCCGAGAGCGCACTCGCCGGCGGACGAAATACCTCGGCGATGGCCGACATCGGATGTGCGATCGGCAGGCGGAACGCTTCTGACAGGCGGGTCTGGACGCGATCCGGATCGGTCACGAGGTCTTCGTAGCGGACAATGACCGTGGCCGGCCGACGCGTATCGAGAAGGTACTGGAGGGCAAGCATTTCACCCAGCCAGCGGTGCGGGGCGATGTGATACGCGCGCCGGCTTACCGGATTGTGGCTGGTGAGAACCGCAAACGGATGGCGCACGATGATTGCAATCTCGATGCTGTCGGGCAGCTCTTCGATGCGCTGGTAGGCGACGTGGTCGCGCTTGACCAGGAGCGCCGGCTTGTCCGTGGCGAACATGCCGAACGCCTCGGCCGGACTTTCCGCGCCCATCACGTCGAGGTCGCCGAAGGTCGAAAATGCAGCGGTGAGCAGCCAGGTTCCCGAGCGTCCGCAGCCCATCAGAAAAATACGGCGGGAAGGGCGGTGCTGATCGATTTCCCGAAGCCGCCGGGCGAGAGCTCCCGGTGCCCGCAAGGCTTCCACGTGGGCGCGGACGAACGCTGACTGGTCGGCGCCGGGCTGGGATTTAAGCAGGGCGCGGATCACGGTGCAGGCAGTCGATTACGGCTTTGCTTCGTCGGCATCGACATCCGTCTATTCGATCAATTCAGCGATGCCGATGCCGGATTCGCCGGCGACAGCGTAGAGCAGATACAACGCGCCGCTCCACGAGAATATCGCGGGATCGCGTAGCGCATGCTCGGGGCCGGGCGCCGCGCCGGCGCGCGACCTCGTCAGCGGAAGGCCGGCGCCCTCCCACGGCCGCTGCGGTGCCAGAACCAGTTGGCGGCCGGCCGTGGTCCAGGCGTTTATCGGGGCGGCGAGGTCCACGGTCGTCCGGTAGATTTGCTCCGGCGCGCCGCCTATCTCCGTATAGAAGACCTGAAGGACGTCTCCGATGACATGCAGCGCGACGTGGCGGACGTCGCCCGGCATGTTGCGCGACGGGTGTTGCCCGGGAAAGATCGCGGCCGCTACCGGCCGATAGTCTGCGTCGCGTCTGGCGGAGATGTATGCGACGCCGCCTTTCGACATTCCGATCCAGCGGTCCCGCCATGGCACGGTTCGAAAGTAGAAATCCGCGATCTCTTCCGGTCCCGCCGCAAATCGTATTCCGTCCGCCGAGCTGGCGACGAACGTCCGCTGTCTCCTGCCATCGCGGACCGGGCCGTGGAAGAACATGACGATCCGGCGGGCAACCGGATCGACATGGACGTCAGGCGAGGCGATGTGATCGCGGCAGGCGGGCGCATCTTCCAGCCGCAGCGAGCCGTGCGGGTGTATCTGCCAGGGTCCGGCGAGATCGTCGGCATAAGCCAGGCGGATATAGCTGCCGGCATGGTGCGCAAAGTACATGTAGAAGCGGCCGAGCCGGGACGGCAGCCACTCCGGCACGGCGATCAGCGATGCGCCGTTGATGTTGTCGCCGTCAGTTCCGGGAAGCATGCCGGGATGGATGATCGGCCCGTCGATGAGTCTGCGTACGCTTTTCATCGACGCTTCCGAGGCGTGCCGCGGACAGAGGCCGCGACGGCATGAGAACGGGGTAAGGTTGGTGGAGCCAAGCGGGATCGAACCGCTGACCTCCTGCATGCCATGCAGGCGCTCTCCCAGCTGAGCTATGGCCCCGACCTAGGGAAACCTGGGTTGCCGGAACCCCCTGATATATCCCGGGGTCCAGCGGGCGCGGACCATATTCCGCGCCCCTTGGAGGTGCAAGCCTACGGCTCTTCCTCGTCGACGTCGCCGATGATGTCCTCGACGTCGTCCTCTTCGTCTTCTTCGTCGGCGAGGAAGGTGTCGTCTTCCTTCTCGATTTCCTCGTCCTCGTCCTCGGCGCCCTCGACCTTGACGGCGCCGCCGGTGGCGGCCTCGTCGTCGGCCTCCTCGAGCGAGACGATCTCGACGTCTTCCTTCTCGACCTCGACCTCAGGCACCGGCACCGGCTTCGGCGCGGGCGCCGCAGCGCGGGCGCGCGCCGGGGGCGCTACCTCGAATTTGGTCCCGCAGTGCGGGCAGATAATCGGACTGCGGTTGAGGTCGTAATACCTCGTGCCGCAATTCGGACAGACACGCTTGGTGCCGAGCTCTGCTTTCGTCACGGTTTGCCTCGTTCCGGGGCGTTTGAGCGTGCTCCCATAGTCCGCGCGACCCCTGGTGTCAAAAGCATTTCGCACTGCCTCGGCGATGGGCAATCCGATTGGGTGACGCCCCGGCGAGGCTGTGCTATCCGGACGGCGCCCGAGAACCCGCAAGCCGACCCAAGCGGAGCCAGACCCCAGATGCCGACCGAGGACGCCGCGAGGCCGCTCAGCGCCAAGCGATCCGGCCCGCTCAAGGGCACGATCCGGCCGCCCGGCGACAAGTCGATTTCGCACCGCGCGCTGATGCTGGGGGCGCTCGCCATCGGCGAGACGGCAATCGAGGGACTGCTCGAAGGCGAGGACGTGCTGGCGACCGCCGAGGCGATGCGTTCGTTCGGCGCCACGGTCACGCGCACCGGCAACGGCACGTGGCGGGTGGCCGGCGTGGGCGTCGGCGGGCTGCTCGAGCCGACGCACGTCATCGACTACGGCAACGCCGGCACGGGGGTGCGCCTCGCCATGGGCATCGCCGGCAGCCATTCTTTCGCGACGACGTTCACCGGTGACGGGTCGCTGGTGAAGCGGCCGATGGGGCGCGTGTTCGATCCGCTGCGGCGCATGGGCGTGCAGGTGCTGGCGCGGGCGGGCGACAAGCTGCCGGCGACGATCAAGGGGCCGGACGCGCTGATCCCGATCGACTTCCGCCTCACGGTGCCGTCGGCGCAGGTGAAATCGGCGGTGCTGTTCGCGGCGCTCAACGCGCAGGGGCTGACCACGATCACCGAGCCGACCGCGACGCGCGACCATACCGAGCGGATGCTCACCGCCTTCGGCGCGGCGATCGAGATCGAAACCGACAGCGACGGCAACCGTGTCATCAAGCTCGACGGCGGGCAGGCGCTGAAGCCGCAGGTGATCGTCGTGCCGAGCGATCCGTCGTCGGCGGCGTTCACCATCGTCGCGGCGCTGATCGTCGAGGGCTCGGACGTCGTGGTGGAAAACGTGATGCTCAACCCGACGCGCACCGGCCTGATCGATACGCTGATCGAGATGGGCGGCGATATCGCGATCGAAAACCGGCGCACCGTCGGCGGCGAGGAAGTCGGCGACATCCATGTGCGCTCGAGCCGCCTCAAGGGCATCGCGGTGCCGCCAGGACGGGCGCCGTCGATGATCGACGAATACCCGGTGCTTGCCGTTGCCGCCGCTTTCGCCGAGGGCGATACGCTGATGCAGGGCATCGGCGAGATGCGCGTCAAGGAATCGGACCGCGTCGCAACGGTACTGGCGGGGCTCCGGGCCAACAGCGTCACGGCGGAAGATACGCCGGAGTCGCTCACCGTTCACGGCGCCGCCAAGGTCGAAGGCGGTGGCACCGTCGCGACGCACCTCGACCATCGCATCGCGATGTCGTTCCTGGTGCTCGGCCTCGCGAGCGAGAAGCCGGTGACGGTCGACGACGCGCGGCCGATCGCGACCAGCTACCCGGAGTTCCGCAGCCTGATGACCGGCCTCGGCGCGAGTTTCGCCGACCCGGACGCCGCCTGACGCGCATGATCATCGCGATCGACGGTCCGGCGGCGGCGGGCAAGGGCACCCTCGCGGCGCGGCTGGCCAGGCACTATCACCTGCCGTACCTCGACACCGGCCTGCTCTACCGCCTCGTCGGCAAGACGATGGTCGAGCGCGGGCTCGATCCGGACGACGCGGCGGCGGCGGCGATCGTCGCCCTCGATATCGACCTCGAGCGGCTTTCCGACCCGACGCTGCGGGGTCGCGAGGCCGGCGAGATCGCCTCGCGCGTCAGCGTGCATGCCGGGGTGCGCGCCTCGCTGCTCAAGTTCCAGCAGGATTTCGCGGCGCGGCCCGGCGGCGCCGTGCTCGACGGGCGCGACATCGGCACCGTGATCTGCCCGCAAGCCGAGGTGAAGATTTACGTCACCGCCAGCCCGGAGGTGCGGGCGCAGCGGCGGACGGACGAGCTGCTCGATAAAGGCCGCAACGTCCGCTACCGGACGATCCTTGCCGAAATCAAGGAACGCGACGAGCGCGATGCCGGCCGGCGGACCGCGCCGCTGGCGCAGGCGCCCGATGCAATCCTGCTCGATACCTCCCATATGAATCCCGAGCAGGCGTTCCAGGCGGCGCTCGCCATCGTCGAGAAGGCGAAAGCGCAATCGTAGGCCTGACCTGCTCTTGCCCGGCGACGCCGGGATCGCTATAGAAACGGCCGGTTCTGAACGGTTCGCCGACATTGTCGTGCGGCCGGCTTCCCGCCCTTGGCGGGGGAACCCAAGACTTCGCCTCACTTTCGGGACCCGATCGTGCCGCACCGCGACCAGCGCGGGCGCCCATTCGGGCAGGGTTTCGAAGGCGGGATATTTTCAACGCCAACCGTCGGGCGGCACACCCGGCGACACAGGAGTGTCAATGCCAGTAGCCAATACCGCGAACCCGTCGCGTGAAGATTTTACCGCCCTCCTCAACGAGGTTTTCACTGCCGACTCCCTCATGGAGGGCAGTGTCGTAAAGGGCACCATCGTCGCCATCGAAAAGGACCTCGCGGTCATCGATGTCGGCCTGAAGACGGAAGGGCGTGTCGCCCTCAAGGAATTCGCCGCCCCCGGACGTGAGTCCGAGCTGAAGGTCGGCGACGAAGTCGAGGTCTACCTGGAGCGCATCGAAAACGCGCTCGGCGAGGCAGTCCTCTCCCGCGAGAAGGCCCGCCGCGAAGAGAGCTGGGTCAAGCTCGAGGAAAGCTTCAACAAGAACGAGAAGGTCACCGGCGTGATCTTCAACCAGGTCAAGGGCGGCTTCACCGTCGATCTCGACGGCGCCGTGGCCTTCCTGCCGCGTTCGCAGGTCGACATCCGGCCGGTTCGCGACGTCACCCCGCTGATGCATACGCCGCAGCCGTTCCAGATCCTCAAGATGGACAAGCGCCGCGGCAACATCGTCGTCTCCCGCCGCACGGTGCTGGAAGAGACGCGCGCCGAGCAGCGTTCGGAGCTCGTCCAGAGCCTCGAGGAAGGCCAGATCATCGACGGCGTCGTCAAGAACATCACCGACTACGGTGCGTTCGTCGATCTCGGCGGCATCGACGGCCTGCTGCACGTCACCGACATCGCGTGGCGCCGCATCAACCATCCGTCCGAGGTGCTCAACATCGGCCAGACGGTCAAGGTGCAGATCATCCGCGTCAACCACGAGACGCACCGCATCTCGCTGGGCATGAAGCAGCTCGAGGCCGATCCGTGGCAGGGCATCGAGGCCAAGTACCCGGTCAACGCGCGCTTCAAGGGCCGCGTGACGAACATCACCGACTACGGCGCATTCGTCGAACTGGAGCCGGGCATCGAAGGCCTCATCCACGTCTCCGAAATGAGCTGGACCAAGAAGAACGTCCACCCCGGCAAGATCGTCGCCACTTCGCAGGAAGTGGAAGTGATGATCCTCGAGGTCGACCCGGTGAAGCGCCGCATCTCGCTTGGCCTCAAGCAGACGCTCGCCAATCCGTGGGACACGTTCGCCGCCAAGTACCCGGTCGGCACGATCGTCGAGGGCGAGGTCAAGAACAAGACCGAGTTCGGCCTGTTCGTCGGCCTCGACGGCGACGTCGACGGCATGGTCCACCTCTCCGACCTCGACTGGAGCGTTCCGGGCGAGCAGGCGATCGAGACCTACAACCGCGGCGACAAGGTCAAGGCGCAGGTGCTCGACGTCGATATCGAGAAGGAGCGCATCTCGCTCGGCATCAAGCAGGTGAACGGCGCCGATCCCTTCGAGGAAGCCGGTGCCTCCGGCGAGGTCCGCAAGGGCGCGGTCGTCACGTGCGAGGTCATCGACGTCAAGGAAGCCGGCATCGACGTGCGTATCGCCGACACCGACCTCACCGCCTTCATCCGCCGTTCGGACCTGTCGCGCGACCGGTCGGAGCAGCGGCCGGAGCGCTTTGCCAAGGGCGAGAAGGTCGACGCGCGCGTCACCGCCTTCGACAAGAAGACGCGGAAGATCAGCGTATCGATCAAGGCGCTGGAAATCGCCGAAGAGAAGGAAGCCGTGGCGCAGTACGGCTCGTCCGACTCGGGCGCCTCGCTCGGCGACATCCTCGGCGCGGCGCTCAAGCAGCGCGAAGAAGACGAGGAGAAGACCAGCTAGGCTGGTTTTTTCTCATCGCATCAAATCAGGCCCGCCGGTTCATTCCGGCGGGCTTTTTGTTTGCACGGCGCCCCCCTCACCCTCTTTCTCTAGGCTCGCTTCGCTCGCCAAGAGAAAGAGCCCTGTCCCACCAAGGGAGAGGGAACAAGCCGCAGCGCCGGTTAGTCCCCCTCTCCCCTTGTGGGAGAGGGCTTCGGCTCTTGTGAGCCAAGCGAACTAGAGACGAAGGGTGAGGGGGGCGCCGCCTGCCGTCTTGCCGCTGCGCCCATAAGGCGCTAACCCACGCCTCCGGGACCAAGCGAGGCCACGCCAATGTCCATGACCGCCGACCAGATCGTCGACCGCCGCCGCTTGCGGCGCAAACTCTCGTTCTGGCGCTTCATCGGGTTCGCCGCCGTGATCGTGCTGATCGCCGGCGCCATCTTCGCCGCGGCGTCGAGCCGCAACGGCGGCAGCGGCTTCATCAAGCACGCGCAGATCGCGCGCGTGTCGATCTCGGGCTTCATCGCCGAGGACCGCGACCAGGCGGAGATGCTGGCCAGGCTCGCCAAGGATGACGCGGTCAAGGGCGTCATCGTCTCGATCAACTCGACCGGCGGCTCGACCACCGGCGGCGAGGCGCTGTACGAAAGCCTGCGCAAGCTCGCCGCGGCGAAGCCCACCGTCGCGACCATCGGCACGGTCGGCGCGTCGGCCGCCTATATGGCGGCGATCGCCACCGACCACATCGTCGCGCGGCGCACCTCGATCACGGGTTCTATCGGCGTGATCTTCGAATACCCGGAGGTCAGCGCGCTGCTCGACAAGCTCGGCGTCAAGGTCGAGGACATCAAGAGCGCGCCGCTCAAGGCCGAGCCCGATCCTTTCCACCCGACCAGCGACGAGGCGCGCGCGGTGGTGCAGGGCCTGGTCAACGACACGTTCGGCTGGTTCGTCGACATCGTCGCCGAGCGGCGCAAGCTCGATCGGGCGCTGGCCCTGACGTACGCCGACGGCCGCATCTACACCGGCCAGCAGGCGCTGAACGTGAAACTGATCGACGAGCTCGGCGGCGAGGACGTCGCGATTGCCTGGCTCGGCACCAAGGGCGTAGACGCCAAGCTGCCGGTCAACGACTGGGAACCGTCGCGTCCGGGCAAGGGGCCGTTCTCGCTCTCCTCGGCCGTGATCACGTGGCTGATGCAGACCACCGGCCTCGCGCCGGCGATCACGCCTGCGCTCATCGACCGCCTCCTGCCCGACGGCCTCAAGCTTGACGGTCTCCTGTCGGTTTGGCAGGGTTCTGGGGGCGGGGACACGTGACCCGTCGGGGGGCGGCGTGATGATAAAATCGGAACTGGTCCAGAGGATCTCCGAGCGCAACCCGCATCTCTATCAGCGCGACGTCGAGCACATCGTCAACGCGATCCTCAATGAGATCACGGCGGCATTGGCGCGCGGCGACCGGGTCGAGCTGCGCGGCTTCGGCGCCTTCAGCGTGAAGAACCGGCCGGCGCGCACCGGGCGCAACCCGCGCACCGGCACCAAGGTCGCGGTGACCGAGAAGTACGTGCCCTTCTTCAAGACCGGCAAGGAAATGCGCGAGCGGCTGAACACCTGACGCGTTTGACTTGCGGCCACTGCGGGTCGATCAATCGCTAGATGCGGCGCTTTCTCACCCTCTTCGTCCTGATCCCCATCGCGATCGTGATCGTCGCGCTCTCCGTCGCCAACCGCGGCGCGGTGACCTTCTCGCTCGATCCGATCGGCACGGTCGCGCCGGGCTGGTCGGCGAGCGGCCCGCTCTACGTCTTCCTGTTCGCGGCGGTGACCGTCGGCATCGTCATCGGCGGCGTCGCGACATGGATACGGCAGGGCCGCTGGCGCCACATGGCGCGGAGCGAACGCGCCGCCAACGAGCGGCTGCGCGGCGAGATCGGGCGCCTGCGGCAACAGATCGAGGCAACCACGCCCGCCCTCTTCCCGCCGCGCGACCGCGACGCGGCCTGATCCGGCGATGCGCGTCGTCACCGCGAAGGACATCGACTGGGTTCTCGACTACCCGATCCTGATCGCCGCGATACACGCCGCCTTCCGCGACAACATCGTGGCTCCGCCCCGCCATCATCACCGCATCGTGCGCCCCAGCACGGAAGCGACGCTGCTCCTGATGCCGGCATGGCAGCAGGGCGCGGACGGCGGCTTCATCGGCGTCAAGCTGGTCTCGGTTTTCCCGGATAACGCGACGCGCTCGCTGCCCAGTGTCATGGGGACCTATCTGCTGATGGCTGGCGACAGCGGCGCCCCGCTCGCCGCGATCGACGGCGTGGCGCTGACGCTGTGGCGCACGGCCGCGACCTCGGCGCTGGTCTCCAGCGCCCTCGCCCGCCCCGACGCAACCCATATGGCGATGATCGGCGCCGGGGCGCTGGCGCCCCACCTGATCTCGGCGCACGCCACGGTGCGGCCTCTGACGCACGTTTCGATCTGGAACCGGACGCCCGAACACGCGGTCCACCTGGCGGCGGAGCTGACGCGCGCCGGCCTCACCGTCACGCCGACAACCGACCGCGAAGCCGCGATCCGCGCCGCGGACATCGTCTCGGTCGCCACGCTCAGCAACGAACCCCTGGTGGAGGGCGCGTGGCTCAAGCCCGGCACGCACGTCGATCTGGTGGGCGCCTTCACGCCGGCGATGCGCGAGGCCGACGACGCGGCGATCCGCTGGTCGACGGTCTACGTCGACAGCCGCGCCGGCATGAAGGAAAGCGGCGACATTACGCAACCGTTGGCCTCTGGCGCGCTGACCGAAGCGGCGATCGCCGGGGAGCTCGCCGACATTGTCGCGCCCGGCTTCGCCGGCCGCCGTTCGGCCGATGAGATCACGCTGTTCAAGTCGGTCGGCCATGCGGCGGAAGACCTTGCCGCAGCGGTGGAAGTCTGGCGTCGGCTCGGCGCCTAGGCAGCCGGAAGCGGTTGGACTCACAGGCAGTTTCGTGCGAAATCCCGCCCCATGAGCCTGACCGTGAAAATCTGCGGTCTTTCGACCGAGGAAACGCTGGACGCGGCCCTTGCGGCCGGCGCCGACATGGTCGGATTCGTATTTTTTCCCCGTACGCCGCGGTTCGTTTCCAACGAAAAAGCGGCGGGGCTGGTGAAGCGCGTGCGCGGGCGCGCGGAGACCGTCGCGCTGGCCGTCGATTTCGACGATGCAACGCTCGGCGCCATCGTCGAAGCCGTCAATCCGGACTGGCTGCAACTGCACGGCAAGGAAAGCGTAGAGCGCGTCGCGGAGCTGCGCCGCCGCTTCGGCAAGCGCGTACTTAAGGCCGTCGGCATCGCCGGCGCCGCCGATCTCGACACCGCGCGAAACTACGCCGCGGTGGCGGACATGCTGCTGCTCGACGCCAAGCCGCCGAAGGACGCAACGCGGCCGGGCGGCAATGCCAACACTTTCGACTGGACCATCCTGTCCGGCTTCCGGCCCGCGGTCCCGTATCTGCTGTCCGGCGGGCTGACGCCGGCGAACGTCGGCGAGGCGCTGCGCATCACCGGCGCGCCGGGCGTCGATGTTTCCTCCGGCGTCGAGACGGCGCCGGGCGCCAAATCTCCCGACCTGATACGCGCGTTCATCACCAACGCCCGCGCCGCTGTTGCAAAAGAGAAGGTAGCGTCGTGAACGCCCCGCAACCCAACAGCTACCGCACCGGCCCCGACGAGCGCGGCTTCTTCGGCATCTTCGGCGGGCGCTTCGTCGCCGAGACCCTGATGCCGCTGATCCTCGACCTGGAAGCGGCATACACCGCGGCGAAGAACGATCCGGCTTTCCACGCGGAGCTCACCAACCTCAACACGTATTATGCCGGCCGCCCCTCGCCGCTCTATTTCGCCGAGCGTCTCACCGCGCATCTCGGCGGCGCCAAGATCTACCTCAAGCGCGAGGAGCTGAACCACACCGGCTCGCACAAGATCAACAACTGCCTCGGCCAGATTCTGCTGGCGCGGCGCATGGGCAAGACGCGCATCATCGCGGAGACCGGCGCCGGCCAGCATGGCGTCGCCGCGGCGACGGTATCGGCGCGCTTCGGCCTGCCGTGCGTCGTTTACATGGGCGCCACCGACGTCGAGCGGCAGAAGCCGAACGTGTTCCGCATGCGCATGCTGGGGGCGGAGGTGCATCCGGTGACCGCCGGCAACGGCACGCTGAAGGACGCGATGAACGAGGCGCTGCGGGACTGGGTGACCAACGTCAGCGACACGTACTACCTGATCGGCACGGCCGCCGGCCCGCATCCCTACCCGGAGATGGTGCGCGATTTCCAGTCGGTGATCGGCACCGAGACGCGCGAGCAGATGATGGAACTTGAGGGCCGCTTGCCCGACGCAATCGTCGCCTGCATCGGCGGCGGCTCCAACGCCATCGGCATCTTCCACCCGTTCCTCGACGACAAGGACGTCGCAATCTACGGCGTTGAAGCCGCGGGGCACGGTCTCGAGGTCGAGAACGGCCACGCCGCTTCGATGAGTGGCGGGCGGCCGGGCGTGCTGCACGGCAACCGCACCTACCTGCTGCAGGATGCCGACGGCCAGATCCTCGAGGGCCACTCGATCTCGGCCGGTCTCGACTATCCGGGCGTCGGTCCGGAGCATTCGTGGCTGAAGGACACCGGCCGCGTGAAATACGTGCCGGCGACCGACAACGAGGCGCTCGACGCGTTCCAGTTGCTGACCAAGATCGAAGGCATCATCCCGGCGCTCGAGTCGGCGCACGCGCTCGCCTATGTGACGAAGCTCGCGCCGACGATGGCGAAGGACAAGACGATCGTCGTCAACCTTTCGGGCCGCGGCGACAAGGACGTGTTCACCGTCGCCAAGCATCTGGGGATGGACATATGAGAGCGGCCTTCGGCGCCGCTTTCGCCGCTTGGGCTGCCGCCTCACCTTTGCCGGCGCATGCCGACTGGTCGTTCTCAAAGGACAAGACCATGCTGATGCTGGCGGACGACGCGTTCAGCCTCACGTTCCTTTCGTTCGAGTGCCGGAATGGCGCGCTGACTGCCGAATATTCGACGATCGACGATGACGAGGAAGCGTTGCCGGTTGACGCCGGCGTACGCCTCGACGTCGCAGTCGACGACGGGAAACAAGTGAGTTTTCCTGTGGTGGCGGAGGACAGCGGCGGCTCGATGTACGGCCTCGGCGACAGGGATGCGCCGACGCTGTGGTCGCTGCTCGCCGACAGGGGCGTGCCGTTCACCGCGGACCTCCGCGTCGGGAAGTCGATCGCCTGGCAGGCGCATTTCGACCGGGCGGGATACGACGCGCTCAAGGATCAAGTTGCGAACTTTTGCCCGGAGTCGACGCCGCAATGAAGGCATCACGTATCGACCGCCGCTTTGCCGCGCTGAAGAAGGAAGGTCGCCCGGCGCTGGGCTGCTTCATCACGGCCGGAGACCCCGACTACGACACGTCGATGGCGATCCTCAAATCGCTGCCGAAGGCGGGCGCCGACATGATCGAGTTCGGCATGCCGTTTTCGGATCCGATGGCGGACGGCCCGTCGGTTCAGGCATCGGGGCAGCGCGCGCTCAAGGCCGGGCAGACGCTGAACAAGACGCTGGCGATGGTCGCCGAATTCCGCAAAGGCGACCAGGACACGCCGATCATCCTGATGGGTTACTACAACCCGATTTATATCCACGGCAGCGCAAAATTCGTCGACGACGCGATCGCCGCCGGGGTCGATGGATTGATCGTGGTCGACCTGCCGCCCGAGGCCGACGACGAATTGTGTATCCCGGCCCTGAAGGCAGGGCTGAACTTCATCCGCCTGGCGACGCCGACCACCGACGACAAGCGGCTGCCGGCGGTGCTGAAGAATACTTCCGGGTTCGTTTACTACGTCTCGATCACCGGCATCACGGGCATGGCCGCGCCGGACCCTGCTCGGGTCGCAAAGGCAGTGGAAAGAATCAAACGGCACACCACATTGCCGGTAGCGGTCGGCTTCGGTGTGCGCACGGCCGCGCAGGCGACGGCGATAGGCGCCGCGGCCGACGGCGTCGTGGTAGGATCGGCCATCGTCGGCGCGATCAAGAACTCGCTCGGTACCGACGGGAAGGCCACGAAAACGACGGTTTCGGACGTCACCAAACTGGTCGCCGAACTTGCCGAGGGCGTCCGCGCCGCGCGCGAGAAAGTATAAAGGGAAGCAAAGCTTGAGCTGGATCAGCAACGTCGTTCGCCCCCGGATCCGCAGCCTCCTCAACAAGCGCGAGGTGGCGCAGAACCTCTGGGTCAAGTGTCCCGAAACGGGCGAGATGGTGTTCCATCGCGATCTCGAGGCGAACCATTTCGTCATCCCCGGCTCCGGCTACCACATGCGGATGACGACCAAGCAGCGGCTCGATCATTTCTTCGACGGCAGCGAATACACGCTCGCCGCCCTGCCCGACGTGCCGATCGATCCGCTCAAGTTCCGCGACGAGCGGCGCTACACGGAGCGGCTGCGCGACGCGCGCGCCAAGACCGGCGCGGTCGACGCCGTGCAGGTCGCCACCGGCACGGTCGAGGGCGTGCCGCTCACCGCCGCGGTGCAGGACTTCGCTTTCATGGGCGGCTCGCTCGGCATGGCTGCCGGCGAGGCAATCATCACGGGGATGCTCACCGCGGTCGAGAAGAAGCAGCCGTTCGTGCTCTTCGCCGGCTCGGGCGGCGCGCGCATGCAGGAGGGCGTGTTCTCGCTGATGCAGTTGCCGCGCACGACCGTGGCGGTCGAGACGCTGAAGGACGCGAAGCTGCCCTACATCGTCGTGCTCACCAACCCGACGATGGGCGGCGTCACCGCCTCCTACGCCATGCTCGGCGACGTGCATGTCGCGGAGCCCGGCGCGCTGATCGGCTTCGCCGGCCCGCGCGTCATCGAGCAGACGATCCGCGAGAAGCTGCCGGAGGGTTTCCAGCGCAGCGAGTTCCTGCGCGAGCACGGCATGGTCGATCTCGTCGTCCACCGCCACAAGCTGCGCGAGACGATCGCCCGCCTCTGCCGCCTGCTCGGCGCCGAGTCGCTGCCGGCGAACCTGCCCGTCGCGGCCGAGTAAGCCGCGGTTTCCATGGAGCGCTCAGACGCGATCCTGGAGCGCCTGACGACGCTCCATCCGAAGGAAATCGACCTGTCGCTGGAGCGGGTCGAGCGGCTGATGGCCGACCTCGGCCATCCCGAGCGGCGGCTGGCGCCGGTCATCATCGTTGCAGGCACCAACGGCAAGGGCTCCACCACCGCCTTCATGCGCGCCATGCTGGAAGCCGCGGGCAAGCGCGTGCACGTCTACACCTCGCCGCATCTCGTGCGCTTCCACGAGCGCATCCGCCTCGGCGACGGGCCGCGCAGCCATTTCGTCGATGAGGACGAGCTGGTCGATGCGCTGGCGCAGGTCGAGAAGATCAACGCCGGCCGGCCGATCACCCAGTTCGAGATCACCACCGCCGCGGCGTTCGACATCTTCGCGCGCCACCCGGCCGACATCGTGCTGCTCGAAGTCGGGCTTGGCGGGCGGCTCGATGCAACCAACGTCGTGCCCTCGCCGCTCGCCGCGGTGATCACGTCGGTGGCGCTCGATCACGAAAAATTTCTCGGCGCGACGCTGACCGCGATTGCGCACGAGAAGGCCGGCATTTTGAAACGCGGACGGCCGGGCATCATCGCGCCGCAAGTCGAGGAGGCGCTCGCCGAGATCGAGCGCGAGGGCGCGCGGCGGCGGGCCGAGCTGTTCATCGCCAACCGCGATTGGGTCGCGCATCCGGAGGGCGGGCGGCTGGTCTACCAGGACGAGGACGGGCTGATCGACCTGCCGGCGCCGCGCCTGCCCGGCCGTCATCAGTACGCCAACGCCGGCACTGCGATCGCGGCGCTTCGGCGGGCGGGATTGCGGCTGCCCAACGCCGCCTTCGAAGCGGGGCTCGCCAATGTCGAATGGCCGGCGCGGCTGCAGTCGCTGGCCGGCGGCGCGCTGTTCGCGCGGCTGCCCGATGCCGAAATCTGGCTGGACGGCGGGCACAATCCCGCCGCGGGCCACGTCATCGCCGAGGCGATGGCCGACCTTGAGGAGCGCGCGCCGAAGCCGCTGGTGATGATTTCCGGGATGCTGAACACCAAGGACCCCGTCGGCTTCTTCAAGCCGTTCGCGGGCCTCGCCCAGCGCGTCTATACCGTGCCGGTGCCGGGCTCGGCCGCCAGCCGCGGTGCGGTGGAACTCGCCGCGGCAGCGCGCGAGGCCGGGCTGATCGCCGAGCCGATGGCGGACGTGTCAGCCGCGCTCGCCGCGATCGCGGCAGCGCAGGTGCCGGCGCCGCGCGTGCTTATCGCGGGTTCGCTTTATCTTGCGGGGACTGTGCTGGCGGCGAACGGTACGCCGCCCACCTAGTGTTAGTCATTCCGGCGAAAGCCGGAATCCAGCGCGAACGCTGAAGCTAGCTGACATGCCAGCGCTGGACCCCGGGCTTTCGCCGGGGTGACGAAAAAGGGAGTCAGATCGCAGCCTTGATCCAGTCCGACAGCCGGCTCTTCGGCTGGGCGCCGATCTGCATCGCGATCAGCTCGCCGTTCTTGAACACCATCAGCGTCGGCATCGAGCGGACGCCGTAGCGCGTCGAGATCGCCGGGTCGGCATCGACGTCGAGCTTGACGATCTTCACCTTGCCGCTGAGCTCGTCGGAAATCTGCTCGAGGTACGGCGCGATGGCGTGGCACGGCGGGCACCAGACCGCGGTGAAATCGACGACAACGGGCAGCGACTCGCCGAGCACTTCGGAATCGAACGAGGCTTCGGTGACGTGGGTGGTGGCCATGGGGCGAATCTCTCAGGCGACGGGGAGCGCGAAGCTAGCGCCGATTGGCCGGCGATCAAGGAATGGAATTTCCAACCTGGTCGTCATTCCTGCGAAAGCCGGAATCCAGCGCAGCCGTCCGAACACGCCGAAGCCCTAGCGCTGGACCCCGGCTTTCGCCGGGGTGACGAAGGGGAGGCCGCGATGACGAAAGGGAGAGTGGCGAACTAGATCGCGCTCTTGATCCAGTCCGACAACCGGCCCTTGGGCGCGGCGCCGACCTGCATCGACACCGGCTCGCCGTTCTTGAACACTATCAGGGTCGGGATCGAGCGGACGCCGTAGCGGATCGTGATGTTCGGATTATCGTCGACGTTGAGCTTGGCGATAGTCACCTTGCCGTCCATCTCGGTCGAAATTTCCTCCAGCGCCGGCGAGATCAGCTTGCACGGGCCGCACCATTCCGCCCAGAAATCGACGACCACGGGACCCGACGCGCCAAGCACGTCCTTGTCGAAATTGGCGTCGGTCACGGTCGTGGACATGGTCAGCCTCGCTACGGTTGGAATGACGAACGGAAGTTAGGTGGCGGTGGGGCCAAGTCAAGCAACGGGGCCGGTTCCGGCGGTCTGCCTTGCGGATTCGGCATGGCCGCCGGCCGCGGAAATCCGCGATTCCGCGAGAATCAGCGCGGCTTCGGGGATCTCCATCAGGGCGGCCGTGTCGGTCCATACTAGCGCGGCGGCGACTGCCTTGCCGGGGTAGAGCCGGCCGAGCACAGCACGATAGACGGCGAGCTGGCCGACGTAGGCATCGGGAGCCTCGGCGGGCACCGGCCGGTTGGTCTTGTAGTCGACGATCAGCACGCGCCTGTCGGTAACGGCGAGGCGGTCGATGCGGCCCGAAACGATCCGGTCGCCGAGGCGGCCGGCGATCTCGACCTCGGCGCGGCTGCCCGGCGCGAAGGCTTCTGCGAAGGCAGGATCGGCGATCACCGCCATCACCTCGGCGAGCAACCGCGCGCGATCCTCGGGCTTCCACTCGTCGGCAGCCGAATCCAGGTAGCGCGTGCCGATCTCGGCACGCCGCTCCACCGGCACGTCAGGCAGCGACTGCAGCAGGCGGTGGACGAGGCGGCCGCGCTCCAGCGCGAGGCTCGTGTCGGCCTCGCGGCGGGCGCGGACGACCGGCACCGGCGCCAGCGCCGACGATGGCGCGAGGCGCAGCGCGGCACGCGGCGCGGCCGGCGCGTTCGTGCCCGTCCACGGCGGCAGCTCGAGGCGCGCTAACGGCGACGCCGGCACGATCTCGGCAGGCGTGACCGACGCCGGCGCGCGCCATTCGTACTCGATCTCGCCGCGCTCGTTTTTCGTCTCCTGCCACTCCGGCTCGAGCGCGCGGCGGACGAGCGCGTGCCAGCGGTTGTCCTTCTCCTCCTTCACCGGTTTCTTGACGATGCCGACAACGTAGAGGCGATCGCGCGCGCGCGTCATGCCGACGTAGAGCAGGCGGCGGTATTCCTCCTCGGTGCGCACGCGCTCGGCACGGATGCGCTCGGCGATCGCCCCGGGCATCTGGCTGATCGAGCGGTTCCACACCACCGGCCCGGGATCGAGCGGATCGGGATCCGCATCGAGCGGCAGGACGCGGAGATCATGCGACGCCGGCGCGGGGTCCATGCCGTTATCGACGAGGAAGACGACGTCGGCCTCGAGGCCCTTGGCGCCGTGCACGGTCATGACGCGCACCTCGTCGCGCAGCGTTTCGGTGTCGCGCTTCACCTCGGTCTCGCCGGCAATCAGCCAGTCGAGGAAGCCTTGGAGCGACGGCACGTTGGTGCGCTCGTAGGCGAGCGTCTGGGCGAGGAACTCGTCGATGATGTCCTCGGCCTCGGCGCCCAGCCGCTGGAGCAGCGCGTGGCGGCCTTGGTCCGGACCGAGGATGCGGGCGAAGAACGCGTGCGGATCGCGGAATTCCGCCTCCTTCCGCCAGCGGTCGATCCGCTGCTTGGCAGCGGCGAACAGCAGATCCGCCGATGCTTTCTCGACCAGCACCGCCCATAGCGTCTTGTTGCCGCGATCGTGGGCGAGCGCGAACAGCGCATCCTCATCGAGGCCGATCAGCGGACTCTTCAGCACCGCGGCGAGCGACAGGTCGTCCTCGGGCAGCAGCGCGACGCGACCGGCGGCCATGAGGTCCATGACGGCGATGTGCTCGGTCAGCGTCAGGCGGTCGGCGCCGGCGATCGGCACGTCGTTCTTCTTCAGCTCGCGGTTGATGGCGTCGGTGAGCGCGCCGCGCGAGCGCGACAGGATGAGGATGCCGCCCGGGCGGATCGGCCGGCCGTTGGCGAGGCGCTCGCCGTTCCTGAGCCAGCCGCGGATCGTGGCGGCGAGGCGGCGGGCAAGCTGCACCTCCGGGCTTTCCTGGCCGAGATGATCGACCGGGTCGGTCCAGTTGCTGGTTTCCGGCTTCTTCGGCGGCTCCATCACCGGCCAGACGATGACGCGGCCGACGTCGTTGCGGCGGCGGGCTTCGTGGTGCGGCGGGCGGGGTTCCGCAGTCAGGCCGGCGTGGACGGCCTCGGCGCGGAATACGGCGTCCACCGCCTCCAGCACGACCGGCGCGGAGCGGAACGAGAGATGGAGTTCGCGGTCGTACCAGGTGTAGCCGCCGCCACGTGCGGCATCGCCGATCTTGCGCTGGACGCGCGAGAACCACGCGGGCACGGCGCCCTGAAACGAGAAGATGGACTGCTTCTCGTCGCCGACGGCGAACAGCGTGCGAACCGCGTCGCTGGCGCCGTCACCGGCGAAAAATTCCGAGGCGAGATTCTGGATCACCTGCCACTGGCGCGGGCTGGTGTCCTGCGCCTCGTCGACCAGGATGTGCTCGACGCCGCGATCGAGCTTGTAGTGCACCCAGCCCGGTGCATCGACGCGCGACAGCAGCATCGCGGTGCAGACGACGAGATCCTCGAAATCGAGAACGCCGCGGGCGCGCTTCAGCCGGTCATACTCGGCGAAGGCGGCGTCGGCGAGGCGCAGCATCGCGGCGGTGGATTCGTAGAGGTCGGCGGTGCGCAGGCGGTCGCGGAGCGCGGCGATGCGTTCTGCCTCCTTGGCCAGCATGACGTCGAGGCCCGGCCACTGCGCGGCGGTCTTCTTGGTGGCGACGTCCTTGCGCGGGCCATCCTTGGTGAAAAGGAAGTCGAACCATACGTCGAGCTTCACCGCATCGTCGGTCGAGGTGAGGTACGGCTCCAGCCGCTCCGCCGCACCCATGTCCTTGGTCGAGCCCGACATGAGCAGATCGAAAAGCCGGCGCAGTGCGGCTGCGTCCAACGGGTTGCCGGCGATGATCTCCGCGCGCAGTGCGTCGGAAGTTTCGTCGTCGGCGAGGCCAAGGTCCACCCGGAGGCCGGCGACGGCGTCATCCAGCGATCCGGCGCGCTCGCTCGCGATCCAGCCGTAGACTGCATCGCGCTCGTCGATGAATTTCGCGAGACTCTCCTCGTGCATGCGGTCGCTGACCAGCGGCAGCACGGTCGCCAGCGCCTCGCCCAGGTTCCCGTCCGGATGGGCGTAGGCGGTGGCGAGAACGGCGCGGCGCGACTCCTCCTTCAGCGCCTGCTCGTCGCGCTCGTCGAGCACCTCGAAATGGCCGGCGACGTTGGCCTCGAAGGGAAACTGATGGAGCAGGCGCTCGCAGAACGCGTGAATGGTCTGGATTTTCAGGCCGCCCGGCGTGTTCAGCGCCTTGGCGAACAGGCGTCGCGCCGGCGGCAGCGCGTCGGCCTCGGGTGCGTGGCCTTCGATCTCCGCGATGCGGGCCGAGAGTTCGGCGTCGGGCAGCGTCGCCCATTCGCCGAGAATCTCGAAAACGCGCTTCGCCATTTCCGCGGCCGCGGCCTTGGTGAAGGTGAGGCACAAGATGCGCGCGGGATCGGTGCCGGCGAGCAGCAGGCGGATGACGCGGCGCGATAGCACGAACGTCTTTCCCGACCCGGCGTTGGCCGACACCCACGCCGAGGCGCGCGGGTGCGTCGCCTCCGCCGTCGTCTGCTGCGTCTTGAAGTCGACCGGCTCGGCGGCGCTCACGGCGTGGCGCTCCCGAAGATGTCGACGTCGGCCTCGCTCTCGACCAGCGCCCATTCGCGGACACGCGCGAGATGATCGTAGTCGCCGATGTAGCGGGCGCGCTCCATCATCGGGCGTGCCCGCGACACATACGGCCGCCCCGGATCGGCGAACGCGGTCACCAGCTCGATCAGCATGGCGTGCGCCTTGTCGGCGAGGTCGTCGGCAGTCTCGCCGCGGCGCACAGCGTTGACGTAAGGGTCCTGCCGCCCGGCGCGGCCGACGGCCAGCCAGGCAAGATCGGCGACGCTGAGCGCCGCCGGAACATCCGGGAAGCCGCCGGCACGGACCATCGCGGCCTCCAGCGTCATCTGCGGCGTCAGGCCGGCGAAGACGGTGCGCTCGGTCTGCGGCGAGCCGGTCTTGAAGTCGTAGATCGCGACCTTGCCGTTCGCCATCAGGTCGATACGGTCCGCGCGACCGCGCAGCGTGAACTCGCCCCCGGGCACGGGGACCACGAGCTTGCCGTCGATCTCGGCGTGGCGCTTCTCTACCGCCGCAGCACGCGCCGCCTCCCACGACGCGAACCAGTGCGCGATGGCGTCGAAGCGGAGCGACCAGACGGCGTGCACGTCGGGGAAATCTTCGACAGCGCGCAAGGCCTCGCGGCCGATCTCGCGCAGGCGCACCTCGGCGGCGGTGTCATAGGCGCCGCTCCAGGCGGCGGTGAACTTGCCGAGCGCGTCGTGGATGAGCGTGCCGCGGAGCGCGCCGTCTGGGGCGCGGCCGAGCGGATCGAGCGGCTCCAGCTTCAGGATGCGGCGCGCGTAGATGGCGTAGGGATCGCGGATCAGCGTCTCGATCTCGGTGATCGACAGATGCTTCGGCCGCGCCGCGACCGGCGGCTTCGGCTCGGGCCGGCGGGTCGGGCGCGGCTTGTCCGGCGCGGCATCGAGGGCGCGGGCGAGCGCGACGTACCTGGCGCCACGGGCGGCGAGGCGATCGGCTTCCTCCTTGCCGATGAGGACGCGGATCAACTGCAGCCAGCGCGATTCGACCGTCGCCGCGCCGCCGCGCTTTTCGGCGCGGCTGACGATGACGCGCGGCGCCGCCAGCCCCTCGAAGAAATCGTGGGCGGCGAGGCCGAGGCGCCGCTCGGGCGGCGACAGGCCGATGGCGGCACGCATGGCGCGCGACAGCCACGGATCGGTGCGGGTCGCACTCGGCCACACGCCCTCGTCGAGGCCGCCGAGGATGAGGCAATCGACGGTCTGCAGGCGGGCCTCGAGCGTGCCCCAGATGTGGACGCGCGGATCGTCGCCGGCGGGGCGCGTCACCTTCTCGTCGGCGAACAGCGCGCCGAAGACGAAGGGAATATCGGCCGGCGCGAGCATTAGATTTGCCGCCTCGTGGTCATCGACCAGATCGTCCAGCAGCGTCGCCAGCGCGTTGCCGCCCGCGTCGTGCCACAACGCGGCGTCGCCGCCGGTTTCGTCCGCCGCGGCTTTGGCAAGCGCAGCGGCCAGCAACCCGGCGGCATCGGCGAGCGCGATGGGGACGCCCTTGCGCATCACCTCGGCGATGGGGCCGAGGCAATCCGTGAGCGCGGCAACAAGATTCGCCGCCAGCTTCCATTGGCTGGGGTCGAGGCGCCGGCGCGCCAGCGGCACATTTTTCTCGGTCAGCGTCTCGGCTCGCGTCCGCTCCAGCACGGCGGGCAAACCCGCGATGCCGCCCGATGCGAGACGACCGCGAAACAGCGCGACCTCCAGCGTCGCCGCCGCCTGCCGGCAGGTGTCGCGCGACAGGCCGAACGACGCGAAGCGATGCTTGAGCAGCGACGCCAGCTTGAGCGGGTCGGCGTCCGACACCGCGGCCTCGGCGAGCAGGCGCGCGAAGATGCCGTGCGGTTCGTTGGCGAGCGGCGCGCCGGCCGAATCGTCGACCGCCAGGCCCCAGCGGCCAAGCTCGGCGGCGACGCGGCGGGCGAGCGTGCGGTCGGGCGTCACCAGGCCGACGGTGACGCCGGGCTTCTCGACCGCCTCGCGGATGGCGAGCGCGATCGCGGTCGCTTCCTCCTGCTCGTTGCGCGCGACGAGCAGGTCGACGCCGTCGAGCGCGGCGGGCGGCGGCGTGTAGCCGGCCCAGGCGTCCAGCGTCTCGGCCGGGCGCGATGCTTCCGACAACAGGCGCACGCGGGCGCCGCCGTCGGGAGCGTCGCCCAGCGGCGTCACGGCGTCGCGGGCGACGCCCATGCGGCCGATCAGATGCTTCAGCGCGAATTGTGGGTGACCGTGTGCGGCGGCCGGGCCGTCGTCGCCGCCGATCGCGTGCCATCCCCGTGCGTCGAGCGTCTGGTCGAGACCGGGCAGGACGACGGCGCCGTTCGGCAGGCGCGCGATCTCCGCGAGCAGCGCGGCGGTGGCGGGCATCGAGCCGGTGGAGCCGGCAGCGACGATCGGGCCCGGCGAACCGTGCTGCTTCAGCCTCGCCGCGGCGCTGCGCAGCAGCGTGTCGCGGCGGGCCGCGGGATCGGCGCGGTCGTTGTCGCGCAGATATTGCGGCCAGGCGTGCGAGACGATCTCGAGGAATTCGAGGGTGAGCTGGAAATATTCGGCGTGGTCGTCGGGCACCAGCGTGCGGATCTTTTCCCAGCCGACGTCGGCGGTCGCCATGTCGTCGACGAGACGGGCGAGATCGCCGGCGAGGCGCAGTGCATCGGCGGCGGAGGCGGCAACCCGCAGCGGCTCACCTGGGCGCAGGCCGAGAATCTTGCCGCGGAAGCCGCTCGCCCAGCCGAGCGTCAGGCGGGTCAGCGCCAGCTTGCGGGTCAGGGCGGAGATCGCCGCGGGCAGCGTCAGGCGGTCGGCGAGCGGCTCGATCATCGGATCGAGCAGCGCCTCGTCCTCATCGATGTCGCCGATCGGCCGCACCGTCGGCAGGATCGCGGCGTCGCGACCGAGGCGTCCCGCCAGCACATCGGTGAAGGCGCGGGCGGCGCGGCGCGTCGGCAGCAGCACGGTGACGCCGGCGAGCGCCAGCGGATCGGCGCCGGGCAGCGGCACCAGCGCGCCGGAGAGCAGCGCCTCGGCGAGCGTCGGCAGGAACGGCGTTCCGGCCGGGATGGTGAAGACGTTCGGCGGGCGCGGCTCCGCCATCGCCTCAGGCAGCGCTGTCGGCGATAGTCAGTTCCGCCTCGCCGACCGCTTCCGGCGTGCCGACGTGCAACCACAGCCCGTCGAGCCGCACGCCGAACAGGCGGCCGGCCTCCATCGCCTCGTCGAAATGCCGGTTCAACGAAAACGCGCCGGGCGGGCTCGCCGCGAACAGGCGCGGATGCAGGATGGCGGCGCCGGCGTAGACGAAGGGCGCCACCTCGCGCTCGGCGCGGCGGATCAACCTGCCGGCCGGGTCCATGCGGAAGTCGCCGCGGCCGGTGTAGCCGACGGCGCGCACCGTCGCGGCGACGAGCAGCAGCGCATCCATCTGGTCGTCGCGCCAGGCCGAGGCCAGCCAATCGAGATTGGGCCGCGCGCCCTCGATCCAGAACGAATCCGAATTGAGCAGATAGAACGGCGCCGGGCCGAGACGCGGCAGCGCCTTGACGATGCCACCGCCGGTGTCGAGCAGCCCGCCGCGTTCATCTGAAATCGCGATCGCCGGACGACGACGGCGCGCGACGTGCGCCTCGACCTGATCGGCAAGGTAGTGGACGTTGATCACCGTCTCCTCGACGCCGGCGCGCTCGAGCCGGTCGAGACCGTAGTCGATCAGCGCGCAGCCGTTGACCTCGATCAGCGGTTTCGGCGTCGTCACGGTCAGCGGGCGCATGCGCTTACCGAGACCGGCGGCAAGGATCATCGCGCGCTTCGGTCTGACAGCGGTCATCGGGTCGCCCGGCTATTCGAGGGAGAGGTGCTTCTCATACCAGAGGGCGAACGGGGAAAGAACGGGTGCGGCAAGCGAGCGGGCGAGATATGCACGGAGGCGTGGCAAGTGCCTGATGTATCTACCATTTCCAATTCCGGCCAGGCGCGCAAAAGCGCCCAAAATTTTGGCAACGCGGAGCGCGCCGGCGATCGCGTAGGCGGAGCGGAAAGAATCGGCATCGAAGCCGGGGCCACGCGCGGCGATGTAGTGGGCAACGAGCGCATCTTCCACCTCAGGCGGCACCGTGACACGGGCATCCTGACAGAGGGAGGCAACATCGTAGGCGGCCGGGCCGAAAAACATGTCCTGGAAATCGATGAAGCCCATGCGGCGGATTCCGGCGCGCCCGGGCAGCCAGAAAAGATTGGGCGACTGCACGTCGAACAGCACCCAACTCTGCTCGGACTGCTGAAGTTTCGCGTCGAGGTCGCGCCACAGCGCCACCAGCTCGGCGCGCGCTTCCGGCGGCAGCGGCGCGCGGCTGATATATGGCGCGTAGAAGTCGGCGAAGATGCCGACCTCGGCCATCAGCACATCGCCGGTGAAGCGCGGCAGGTTGTGGCCGGGCAGTCCGGCGGGGCGCGGCTCGGCGTGGATGGCGGCCAGCGCCTCCAGCGCGACTTCGTAGCGGGCGACGATTGGCACATCGTCGGCGACGACGCCCTCGTTGCCGAAATCTTCCATCAGCACGAAGCCATCGCCGGTGTCGTAGATCGCCGGCACCGACAATCCCGCCGCCGCGAGGGCCGAGTCGACGGCGACGAATGTCGCGGCGCCCTGCGCGCGGAATGCGGCGCGCGGATCGCCGGCGGTCAACTGGCCGCGCGCCGGCCAGTCCATCAGCACCGCGCTTTTGCCGCCGGCGCGGATGCGTTCGTAGGTGCGCGTCGAGGCGTCGCCCTGCAGATGACGGCGCGATGCGCCGCGCCAGTCGTCGGCATCGAGCAGCGCGCGGGCGGTGCGGCTGCGGGCGAAACGCGACCGGACGGTGCCGTTGCCGCTGACTGTAGCGCGCCGTCCGCTGCCGGCCAGCGCCAGCGCCACGTCCAGGCGCTCGGCGGGCAGCTGGTCCCCTGCCCGCTCCGGCCACTCGATCAGTACCGCGCCGTGGTTGGGCGCGTCCGCAAATCCGATCTCGTCCAGTTCGTCCGGCGAGAGGCGGTAGAGGTCGAAGTGCGCCACGCTCAGCCGCGGCGTGGCGTAGGTCTGCACCAGCGTGAATGTCGGGCTCGGCACCTCGAGCTTCGCGTCGTCGGCGACGGCGCGGATCAGCGCGCGTGCCAGCGTCGTCTTGCCGGCGCCGAGGTCGCCGGACAGCGCGACGACGTCACCGGGCATCAGCCGCGCGGCGATATCCTCGGCGAGCGCGACGGTGGCGGCTTCGTCGGGTAGGTCGATAATCAGCGGGGAAGCAGAGGTTTCCGGCACGCCGCCAGAGGTCACGCGGCGACGGTCTCGTCAAGCGCGACGGGCCTCACCGGCAGGCGCACCTTGGCGACGGTGCCCCTGCCCTCCTCCGACGCGATCTCCACCGTGCCGCCGTGGAGCGCGACGAAGCTTTTCACGATCGACAGGCCGAGGCCGACGCCGCCGCGCGCCTGACCGCGCGTCAGGCTGGCGAAGCGGTCGAAGACCGAGTCGATGAACGCCGCCGGGATGCCGGCGCCCTCGTCGCTGACGGTGAACTCGATGACGCCGCCGACGCGATCCGCGGTGAGGATGACGTGGCCGCCTTCGGTCGAGAACGACACGGCGTTGGCGAGGAGGTTGAACAATATCTGGCGGACGCGCTTGGCGTCGGCGACGAGGCCGCCGACATCGGGCGCGATACGCGTCTCGAGCTTGATGCGGTTCTCGTCGAGGCGCTGCTGCACGTCGTCGATGGCGGCGACCACGGTCGACGCCACGTCCACCTCGGCGAGATCGAGGCCCATGATGCCGGCGTCGATGGTGGTGAGGTCGAGGATGTCGTTGACGATGGCGAGCAGCGAGGACGACGACGACATGATGTAGCCGGTGTATTCGCGCTGCTTGTTGTTGAGCGGGCCGACGCGCACGTCGGACAGAAGCTGGGCGAAGCCGATGATGTTGGTGAGCGGCGAGCGCAGCTCGTACGAGACGTGATGGATGAACGCGTTCTTGAGGCTGTCCGACGCCTCCAGCGCCTCGTTGCGCTCGACCAGCGCGCGCTCGACCTGCACCGAGTCGGTGACGTCGAGGAACGTCACCATCGTCTGGCCATCGGGCAGCGGCACGGTGGCGTAGTCGATGACGCGGCCGTCGGGCCGCTCCATGCGGCCGGAGATCGAGGCGCGCGTCTCGTCGAGGCCGGCGACGCAGGCGGTGAAGCGGCGCCACATCGCCTCGTCGTCGCCCGGCTTGCGCACGGCGGAGACGATGTCGGTGACGTGCGGGCGCGCGGCGAGGAAGCCGGCGTCGAGGCGCCACACGGCCTCGAAGGCCGGGTTATGCAGGCGCAGCCGGCCGTCGGAGCCGAACACGCCGACGCCCTCGGCGAGGTGATCGAGCGTCTCGCCCTGCACCGACACAAGCGCGTTGTAGCGGCTTTCGAGATCGAGCCGCTCGGTCACATTCTCGTAGACCCAGGTGGCGCCGCCCTGCGGGTGCGGGCTGGCGATGACGCGGAGCGTCTGCCCGTCAGGCATGTGCCACCACTGCTCGCGCGCCTCGGTCGAACGGTAAGCCGCGAAAAGGTCGGCGCGCCACGAACGGAAGTCGGCCTGCTCGGGCAGCTTCCGCGCAGCGCGCAGGCGATCGAGGATCGCGGATTCGTCGGGCGCGGATTCGAGGAAGCCGGGGTCGAGCTCGAACAGCGCGCGATAGGCGGCGTTATATGACTTCAGCCGGCGATCCGGACCGAAGACGGCGACCGCGGTCTGCAGCCGGTCGAGCGTGCGCGCGTTGAAGTCGATCTCGCGGCGGAGCGCTGCCTGCGCGGCTTCGACTTCGGTGACATCGACGGCGATGCCGGCGCTACCGCCCTGCGAGACGATGTCGGCGACGTCGAAGATGCGGCGCGCGCCGGCGACGATCGCCGACAGGCGCTTGGTGAACACCGGACCGTCGGCGTGCGCGGCGACGATGGCGGCGCGGCTGTTGGTGTCGAGCAGCTCGAGATTGTGGGCGA
The DNA here is from genome assembly GCA_037200845.1 of Bauldia sp. Taxonomy (NCBI): domain Bacteria; kingdom Pseudomonadati; phylum Pseudomonadota; class Alphaproteobacteria; order Hyphomicrobiales; family Kaistiaceae; genus Bauldia; species Bauldia sp. The sequence continues at coordinate 452,938 of JBBCGQ010000001.1, read as the reverse complement.
CGGCCTCGTCGTTGTCCTTCGCTTCGACCGCGGCGGCGTAGGCGGCGTTGGTCCAGATCAGCGCGCCCTTGGTGTCGCGCAGCCAGATCGGCATCGGCGCGGACGCCAGCATCGCGCGCATGGTTTCCATCTCGGCGGCGAGCAGGTCGTGGCGCGCCTCGATTTCGGCGCGGGCGAGGCGCTCGCCGGTCAAGTCGCGGAAGCGGGCGACCGCCGAGCCGCCGACGGTGCGGCCGCGAACCTCGATCAGGCGGTTGCCGCGCGTCGTCACAACCTGCTGGAAATGCTCGCCTTTTTCCCGCAGGAGGACGAGAAGCTGCATCAGCCGCAGGGTCGATTCGGGCTGCAGCCACTCCTCGAAATTCAGGAATTCGTTGCGGTCGAGCGGCGCGCCGGCGCTGCGCGGCAGCGAGCCTGCGACCAGCGGCGGATCGCCGGGCGCGCCCCACGCGACGAGGCGCTGGTCCTCCTCGTTGACGAGCGCCTCGGCGCGATCGGCGAAAGACTTGAGATCGCCGACCTCGAGGCGCAGGCGCGTGTTCTCCGCCTCGGAGCGTCCGCGCGCGCGGACCAGCTGCACCGTCGAGATGATGACGAAGACGAAGGCGCCGACCAGCGCCGACATGAGCACGACCTGGCCGACGTCGAGCAGCGGCGCAGCCGCCGCGGCGAGGGAAACTTCGGCTTCGGCGAAAGACGGTGCCGCTACGGCGGCGAGCAGGACGGCGTGTCCGACCCGACGAATCGCCATCGCGTTCCCGTCATGCTTCCGCATGAGATAGGACCCCTCCGCCGTGTCCCTATACTCATGGGTGGCTTCGACTCGCGAACCCCCGAGCGGCAGCCGCGCCCCGCCCGCGAATCACCACCATGTATAGCCTCTCGGCGAATCCCCATGAAGCGGGCGGAGGCATAAAAGTGGCGGCGTGTGGCGCGGCTACATCGCCGGCTTCATGCCGGCTCAGTAGCGGTAGGTCTCCGGCTTGTAGGGACCGGCCGCGCCGACCCCAATATATTGCGCCTGCTTATCGTTGAGCTCGGTGAGATGCGCGCCGATCTTGGCGAGGTGCAGCCGCGCGACTTTCTCGTCCAGCGCCTTCGGCAGCGTGTAGACCTCGCGCTTGTACTGGCCGGGCCTGGTGAACAGTTCGATCTGCGCCAGCGTCTGGTTGGTGAAGCTCGCCGACATGACGAAGCTCGGATGCCCCATGGCGTTGCCGAGATTCACGAGACGGCCCTCGGACAAGAGAATGATGCGCTTGCCGTCGGGGAACTCGACCTCATCGACCTGCGGCTTGACGTTGTGCCACTTCTGGTTCCGCAGCGCGCCGACCTGAATCTCGGAGTCGAAGTGGCCGATGTTGCAGACGATGGCGCGGTGCTTCATTTTCCGCATGTGCTCGATGGTGATGACGTCGACGTTGCCGGTGGCGGTGACGAAGATGTCGGCGCGCGGCGCGGCGTCGTCCATGGTCACGACCTCGTAGCCTTCCATCGCCGCCTGCAACGCGCAGATCGGGTCGATCTCGGAGACCAGCACGCGGGCGCCGGCCTGGCGCAGCGAGGCGGCCGAGCCCTTGCCGACGTCGCCGAAGCCGGCGACCATCGCGACCTTGCCCGACATCATCACGTCGGTGCCGCGGCGGATGCCATCGACCAGCGACTCGCGGCAGCCGTAGAGGTTGTCGAACTTCGACTTGGTCACCGAGTCGTTGACGTTGATCGCCGGGAACAGCAGCGTGCCCTTCTTCTGCATCTCGTAGAGGCGATGCACGCCGGTGGTCGTCTCCTCGGTGACGCCCTTGATGTTCTTCGCGATCGCCGAATAGAAACCGGGCTTCGATTTCAGCCGCTGCTTGATCGCGGCGAACAGCACTTCCTCTTCCTCGTTGCCGGGCTTGTCGAGGAACGCGACGTCGCCCTCCTCAGCGCGCTTGCCGAGATGGACGAGGATGGTCGCGTCGCCGCCGTCGTCGAGGATCATGTTGGGCGTGCCGCCGTCGGCCCACTCGAAAATCTTGTGCGTGTATTCCCAGTAGTCCTCGAGACTCTCGCCCTTGATCGCGAACACCGGTGTGCCGCTCGCGGCGATGGCGGCGGCGGCGTGGTCCTGCGTCGAGTAGATGTTGCACGAGGCCCAGCGCACGTCGGCGCCGAGCGCCTTCAGCGTCTCGATGAGCACCGCGGTCTGGATGGTCATGTGCAGCGAGCCGGCGACGCGGGCGCCCTTCAGCGGCTGCTTCGGCCCGAACTCCTCGCGCGTCGCCATCAGGCCGGGCATCTCGGTCTCGGCGAGCGAGATTTCCTTACGGCCCCAATCGGCCAGCCCGATGTCTTTGACGACGTAATCGGCGGACGCGGGCATGGCGGTACTCCTGGTCAGATGGGTTGCTGGCGGGGCTTATAGCTTCGCCCGCGGCCCGTGGCAATAAGGACATAAAGATTTGTTTATGTGACGCCGGCTAGCCAGGTTTTCTGCGGTTTTGCGCTATGGCGTTGGCCGCCGCGACGCCCGTCAGATAGGCGCCGTGGGCGGTCGAATAGTCGGCCCTGGAGCATGCTTCGCCGGCGAAATAAATGCGGTCCTCTACCGTCGCGGCGAGTCTGGCGCGGTCGTCGGCGTGGCCCGGCTTCGCATACGAATACGAGCCGCGCGCGAAGGGATCGGTGAGCCAGAAGTGCGAGGCGAGCGGCGCCAGGCGCTTCGCAAAATCACTGCCGTAGAGCGCGACAAGTTCGGCGACCGCGAAATCGACGAACGCGCCCTCTCCGTCCCGCTCCAGTTCCGCGGCAAGCGTGCCGCCGAAGTACGCCTCGATCTCGCCGCGGCCGAACGGGCGGAAGTGATACGCGGCGGTGGCGGTGCGATCCATTTTTCCGAAGGCGCGACTCTCCTCATGGAATTCTTCCGCGCCTTCCAGCGACAGGTAGAGTTTATCGGCGAGGCCGAGCGGCAGGCCCATCGCCGCTTCCACCTTCTCGGGCAGCGCAGGCAGGAAAAGATCCGGCGTCTCGGCGATGACGGTGCTGGGCAGCGTTACGATCACCGCGTCCGCGTCGATGACGCCATCGTTCGTCTCGACGCGCAATTTCTTGCCGCGGCGATCGATGCGCGTGACGATGCAGTTGAGTTTCACCGGCAGACCGAAGGCATGGTCGGCAATCAACCCGCCGTAGCCGTCGGTGACGCGCCAGTTGACGCCGGTGTCGTCGTAGCGCGCGAGATCGCGCAGCGAGACGTATTCGAGCTCGGCGCCGCTGTAGTAGGTGCTCACCGCATCGAGCAGCGGGTTCCAGCGATTGCCGGGCTCGAGGTAGGTCGAGGCGGCGCGGTCGGGTTCGCTCTCCGGGAAATCTTCCAGCGATCCGCGAAAGCGGCCGATGGCCTCGCCGAACTTCGCCTGCTCGGGCGTCGGCGCGCCCTTAGGCAGTGTCGGCCGCGACCACGGCGGCGGGGTGTGATCGACGTCCCAGCCGCCGGCCTCGGCGATCTCGCGCCACGGATTGCGGTCGGCGGAATGCAGCCAGCCGCAGCCCAGATCGATAGGGAATCCCTGGCCGGAATCGACCGTCCAGGCGCGGCCGCCGACGCGGTCGCGGGCCTCGACCATCAGCGCGTCGACGCCGGCGTCATGGAGCGCGCGGGCCGCGGCGATGCCCGCGGCGCCGGCGCCGATGATGACGACTTCGGTCATTCTTCCTCGCCGAACTTGTCGGCGACGAGCGCAACCAGCGCGGCGACCGCGGCCTCGGCGTCGGCGCCTTCGGCGCTGATGCGGATGGTCGAGCCGTGTCCGGCGGAAAGCATCATCAGCCCCATGATCGACGCGCCGCCGACGCTCGACTCATCCTTGGCGACGGTGATGGCCGAGGTGAAGCGCTCGGCGCATTGCACGAACTTCGCCGAGGCGCGCGCGTGCAGGCCCTTCTTGTTGACGATCACGACTTCCTCGGAGCGGGTGGCGGAAGGCTCGCCGGCCATCGGCGCTATTTCCCGTTCAGGACCTGGCTGGCGACGTTGATGTACTTGCGGCCGGCGTCCTGCGCGTAGCCGATCGCCTCGGCGAGCGGCTTCTCGGCGCGCACCTTCGACAGCTTGATCAGCATCGGCAGATTGACGCCGGCGATGACCTCGACCTTGCCGGCCTCCATCACCGAGATCGCGAGATTGGAGGGCGTGCCGCCGAACATGTCGGTGAGCACGATGACGCCCGCGCCGGTGTTGACGTTGGCGACGGCGTCGAGAATTTCCTGGCGGCGGCGCTCGACGTCGTCGTCAGGGCCGATGGAAATCGTCTCGACCTGCGTCTGCGCGCCGACGACATGCTCCAGCGCGGCGCGGAATTCGACCGCGAGCCGCCCGTGGGTGACCAGGACAAGTCCGATCATCGACCTTCTTCCACGGCAACCCTCGGCGCTGCCCAAAACGGCCCCCCGGGGCAGCGGGCGCACATCTTGGCCAAACGTTGTTGCAATGCAAGAGCCATCTGGAATCGCAATAATTTCAAATTGTTAGGCCGGAATCCCGGCGTCCGCCCGGTCGAGCGCCGCCATCACCCGGGCGACGCCGTCGTGCGCGCCAACTGCGATAAAAATGCGAGGCACGGCGATGCCTGCCAGCATGGCGTGTGCTTGGTCGGCGTCAGGCAGACGCGGACATTCGGCGAGCGGCAGGAGATCGACGACGAGATCGATCGGCGCACTCGCGACATGCGGACGCCGCACAATGCCGACGCCGCGAATTTCCATCAGCCCGGCGATCGCATCCGGCACGTGCGCGATGACACGGCCGTGCTCGGCGCGGAGATGCGCTTGGTCGTCGGCGACCAGCACGGCGTTCGCCGACGAGATAAGCGCGAGCAGCAACGACGACTTGCCGCTGCCCGAGGCGCCGCGGATGAGGACGCCGCGCTCGCCGAGGAGCGCGACGCTGGCGTGGACGGTGTCGCTCATGCCGCCGGCAGGCGCACGGTGAAGCGCGCGCCGAGCACGACCGGCGGCTCGCCCGGCGTCGGGCTGGGGCGCGTGCGGTTCTCGGCCCAGACGCGGCCCTTGTGCGCCTCGACGATCTGCTTGGAGATCGACAGGCCGAGGCCGGAATTCTGCCCGAAGGTATCGGCGCCACCGTCGGCGCGGTCGGTATAGAAGCGCTCGAAGATGCGCTCGAACTGATCCGGCCGGATGCCGGGACCGTCATCCTCGACGACGACCTCGACGCCATCCTTGCGCGGACGCGCGACAACGCGAACGACGCCGTCCTTGCGGCAGAACGAGCGGGCGTTGTCGACGAGATTGTTGAACACCTGGCCGAGCCGGCTGTCGTGGCCGAGCACATAGTAGGCCGCGGGATCGCCGGCCGCGAACTCCAGCCGGATCTCCGGCCCGCCGGGCGGCGCTGCATCGCGGATGATCGCGGTCACCGCCGACAGCAACTGGCGGAGATCGACCGGCGCCGCATCCTGCCGCGCCAGCTCGGCGTCGAGCCGCGAGGCGTCGGAAATGTCGCTGATCAGGCGGTCGAGGCGGCGGATGTCGTGCAGGATGACGCGCGACAGGCGGGCCTTGGAGTCCTCGCTCTTGGCGAGCGGCAGCGTCTCGACGGCGCTCCTCAGCGACGTCAGCGGATTCTTGATCTCATGCGCAACGTCGGCGGCGAAACTCTCGATCGCGTCGATGCGGTTGTAGAGCGAACTGGTCATCTCGCGGAGCGCCTGGCTGAGGTGCCCGATCTCGTCGCGGCGGTTGGTGAAATCCGGAATCTCGGGGCGCGAACGGAGGCCGCGGCGGACGCGGTCGGCGGCATCGGCAAGGCGACGCAGCGGCGAGGCGATGGTGCCGGCGAGCAGGATCGACAGAAGGATCGTGACGCCGGACGCGACGACGAAGACGCGCACGATGGCGAGACGCTCGGCGTGCACGATGTCGTCGATGTCGCCGCCCTGCGTCGACAGGAGCAGCGCGCCGTGGACCGAGCGGTAGCGCTGGATCGGCACGGCGACCGAGACGATCAATTCGCCCTTGTCGTTGATGCGGACGATGCGTGTCGCCTGCCCGCTTAGGGCCGAGACGACCTCGGTGTAGCCGCGGCCGTTGGCGCCGCCGAGTTCCTCGTAGCGCGGCAGGTCGCGGCTCGACAGCCAGAGATTCAGCCGCTGCCAGACCGTCTCGAACCACGACGTCGAGTCGCCTTCCGGCGGCGACAGCGGGAAGGCGAGGATCTGGTTGCCGGCATCGAGATGCTGCGAGTCGACGACCAGCGTGCCGTCGCGATCGTAGATGCGGGCGCGCGTGCGCGTCGGCGAGATGAGGCGGCGGAGAACCGGCGCGACCTTCTCGGGGTTGATGGAAAATTCCGTGCTCTCGAAAGGCTGGTCGTTGGGCGAAATGCTTTGCCCGGTCTGCAGTTCGAGCAGCTTGTCGGGATCGACGCTGATCGTGTCGGTGTCGGCGGTAGCCGAGGCGGCGATGGCGCCGGCGATGATCTCGCCCTGGATCAGCAAACTCGAGACGCGCGCGTCGATGAGGCCGGCGCGGAACTGGTTGAGCAGCAGGATGCCCGAGACCAGCACGATCAGCGCTGCGAGATTGAGGACGACGATGCGGCGCGTCAGGCTGGTGAAGACGTGCAGCGTGATGACGCGCGAGAAGCCGGTCAGCGCGCGGCGGACGATTCCAACCTTCGGCCCGGAGGTTTCCTCCGAGCCGCCAAGCGGCCGTTCCTCGATCCCCGCGGTCATCTCAAGCGTGCGCTCTAACGCGCTCTCCTACGCTTCCTTGAAGCGATAGCCGACGCCATAGAGCGTCTCGATCATGTCGAAATCGTCGTCGACCGCCTTGAACTTCTTGCGCAGCCGCTTGATGTGGCTGTCGATGGTGCGGTCGTCGACATAGACCTGATCGTCGTAGGCGGCGTCCATCAGCGCGTTGCGGCTCTTGACCACGCCCGGGCGATGGGCAAGCGCGAACAGGATGAGGAACTCGGTGACGGTGAGCGTCACCGGCAGCGCCTTCCACGTGCAGGTGTGGCGCTCCTGGTCCATCGACAGAGCGCCGCGATCGAGCACGCGCTGGGCGAGGACCTCCTCGCTCTTCTTGTCGGCGGGATCGCGCGTCTGGAAGCGGCGGAGCACCGCCTTGACGCGCTCGACCAGCAGGCGCTGCGAGAACGGCTTCTTGATGAAATCGTCGGCGCCCATCTTGAGGCCGAACAGCTCGTCGATCTCGTCGTCCTTCGACGTCAGGAAGATCACCGGCAGGTCGGTCTTCTGGCGCAGCCGCCGGAGCAGCTCCATCCCGTCCATGCGCGGCATCTTGATGTCGAGAATGGCGAGGTCGGGCGCGGCGGCCTCGAGGCCGTCCAGCGCCGAGGCGCCGTCGGTGTAGGTCTGTACGCGGTAACCTTCCGATTCCAGCGCAATCGAGACCGAGGTCAGGATATTGCGATCGTCGTCGACCAGGGCGATCGTCGGCATCCGGGCTTCTCCAGTTCTGGCGCTAACCCCAAGGAAACCGCGGGGCAAATAAGGCAAAGGCGGGGACCACCGCGTTTGCCGTCACATTGCGCATGAATTGTGGCGGAGGGTACCGGATTACAAGCCGGAGCGCCAATTGGCGCCTGACGCGGCTTAATCGGCGAACCCACCGGCCGCCAACGTCCGACGCCCTGCGAAAATGTCGCGCCTGCGTGGCGATCCTGCATCGCAACCTCGCGGCAGCCGAAAAAGATGGACGCCCGCCAATGGCGCGGCGACACGGCGCCGCCATCGCCGCTCGCCGCGGCGGCGAAGATTGATGGACGGGCCTCATCGCATTGGACGATTTCTGGTCGCATCGCGTTCATCTATGCGCGGATTTTGGTGTTGCGCGCGCGGCGAAAGTCAGTAGGCGGAGGTGCCCTGAGCAAAGCGTCGCTTTGAAGGGGACCCGCCATGCCGCAGCAGACCGACCACGCGCTGAAAGAGCGCGCGCCGGCCGAATGGTCGCCGCCGGCGAACATGACGGCAGCGGCGCTGTTCGAGGCGGCGATCCGGCGCGGCGAGGGCGCGGTCGCCGCAGGCGGCGCACTCGCAGTCACCACCGGCGCGCACACCGGCCGCTCGCCGCGCGACAAGTACATCGTCGAGGACGACGCGACGCGCGAGCACGTCTGGTGGGAAGCGAACAACCGCATGTCGGTCGCGCAGTTCGACCTGCTCGCCGCCGATTTCATGGCGCACGCACGCCGCGTCCCCCTGTTCGAGCAGGACCTCGCCATCGGCGCCGAGCCGGAGCGGCAGGTGCGGGTGCGCGTCTCGACCGAGCTTGCCTGGCACGCTCTGTTCGCGCGCAATCTGCTGATCCGGCCGGAGGATCCCGGTGCGGTGCCGCCGGCGCTGACCATCATCGACGTGCCAAGTTTCCGCGCCGACCCCAAGCGCCACGGCGTGCGCAGCGAGACGGTCATTGCCTGCGATTTCCGCCGCGGACTGATCCTCATCGGCGGCACCAGCTACGCCGGCGAGATCAAGAAGGCGGCGTTCACCTACCTCAATTTCCGCCTGCCGGCGGAGGGCGTCATGCCGATGCACTGCTCGGCCAACGTCGGGCCGGCCGGCGACGTCGCGATCTTCTTCGGCCTCTCGGGCACGGGCAAGACGACGCTGTCGGCCGACCCGAACCGGACGCTGATCGGCGACGACGAGCACGGCTGGAGCGACGAGGGCGTCTTCAATTTCGAGGGCGGCTGCTACGCCAAGACGATTCACCTGTCGCCGGAGGCCGAGCCGCAGATCCACGCGGCGACGCGCCGCTTCGGCACGGTGCTGGAAAACGTCGTGCTGACGGCGCCCTCATCGGTGCCAGACTTCGACGATGCTTCGCTCACCGAAAACGGCCGCGCTGCGTACCAGCTCGACGTCATCGCCAACGCCAGTGTCTCGGGCCGGGCCGGGCATCCGAAAAACGTCGTGCTGCTGACGGCCGACGCCTTCGGCGTCATGCCGCCGATCGCGCGCCTGTCGCCGGCCGAGGCGATCTACCACTTCCTCTCCGGCTACACGGCGAAGGTCGCCGGCACCGAGCGCGGCGTGACCGAGCCGTCGGCGACGTTCTCGACCTGCTTCGGCGCGCCGTTCATGCCGCGCCATCCAGCGGAATACGGCCGGCTGCTCGAAACGCTGATCGAGCGGCACGGCGCCACGTGCTGGCTGGTCAACACCGGCTGGACGGGCGGGCCGTATGGCGTAGGCAAGCGCATGCCGATCGCCGCGACGCGGGCCCTGCTTTCCGCGGCGCTGGATGGGTCGCTCAACAGTGCGCGCTTCCGGCGCGAGCCGGCGTTCGGCTTCTCCATCCCCGAGGCCGTGCCAGGCGTCGATGCCCGGCTGCTGACGCCGCGCGAGACGTGGGCCGACAAGGATGCCTACGACGCGCAGGCGAAGAAGCTGGCGAAGATGTTCGCGGAGAATTTCCGGCGGTTCGAGAAGGATGTCGGGGCGGACGTGCTGGCGGCGGGGCCGCACGCCGGCTGAACAGTGCGCCTGCACAAGTTAAAGGGAGAGGGGCCCCGAACTTGGCGACCGCAGCGGGCCTAGGGAGGAAGGGTGAGGGTCATTGACCCCTCATCCTCTCGCGTCCTGGATCCTCACTCTTCAGCTCTAACTCGCTTCGCTCCTACGAGCTGAAGCCCTCTCCCTTTCAGGGAGAGGTGACGCAACAGAGAGTGGTGCTCGAATTGCCAAAACAAAAAGGCCCGGCGCGAGCCGGGCCTTTCGATATTCGTATGCCGTGAAGCCTAGGCGTTGGCCTCGGCGCGCTCGGCGCTGGCGCCGGCGATCTCCTGGCCGGTGGCCTGGTCGACGACCTTCATCGACAGGCGGACCTTGCCGCGATCGTCGAAGCCCAGCAGCTTGACCCAGACCTTGTCGCCTTCCTTGACCACGTCGGTGGTCTTGGCGACGCGGCCCGGTGCGAGCTGCGAGATATGGACCAGACCGTCCTTGGCGCCGAAGAAGTTGACGAAGGCGCCGAAGTCGACGGCCTTCACCACGGTGCCCTGGTAGATCGCGCCGACCTCGGGGTCCGAGGCGATCGACTTGATCCAGTTCAGCGCGGCGGTGATCGCCTTGCCGTCGGCCGACGACACCTTGACCGTGCCGTCGTCCTCGATGTCGACCTTGGCGCCCGTCTTCTCCACGATCTCGCGGATGACCTTGCCGCCGGTGCCGATGACTTCGCGGATCTTGTCGGTCGGGATCTTGATGACCTCGATGCGCGGCGCGAACTCTCCGAGCTGCGTGCGGGCCTGCGGCAGAGCCTTGGCCATCTCGCCGAGGATGTGCAGACGGCCGCCCTTGGCCTGGTCGAGGGCGATCTTCATGATCTCCTCGGTGATGCCCTGGATCTTGATGTCCATCTGCAGCGAGGTGACGCCGACTTCCGTGCCGGCAACCTTGAAATCCATGTCGCCGAGGTGATCCTCGTCGCCGAGGATATCGGAGAGCACGGCGAATTTGCCGTCGTCTTCCTTGATCAGGCCCATCGCGATGCCCGCCACCGGCCGCTTGAGCGGCACGCCGGCGTCCATCAGCGCGAGCGAGGTGCCGCACACCGTCGCCATCGAGGACGAGCCGTTAGACTCGGTGATCTCGGAGACGACACGCAGCGTGTACGGGAACTCGTGGTGCGGCGGCAGCATCGGATGGATGGCGCGCCACGCCAGCTTGCCGTGGCCGATTTCACGGCGGCCGGGCGAACCCATGCGGCCGGTCTCGCCGACCGAGTAGGGCGGGAAGTTGTAGTGCAGCAGGAACGTTTCCTTGTAGGTGCCCTGCAGCGCGTCGATGTACTGCTCGTCGTCGCCGGTGCCCAAGGTGGCCACCGCCAGCGCCTGCGTCTCGCCGCGAGTGAAGAGCGCCGAGCCGTGCGTGCGCGGCAGGACGCCGACTTCCGCCAGGATCGGGCGCACCGTCTTGGTGTCGCGACCGTCGATGCGCGTGCCCTTGGCGATGATGTCGCCGCGCACGATCGCCTTCTCGAGCTTCTTGAACATCTCGCCGATGAGATTCGGCGGCGGCGCGTCGGTAGCGCCTTCCGGCGCGAGCGCGGCCTTCAGCTTGGCCTTGGTCGCCTCAATGGCGTTGTGACGCTCGGTCTTGCCGGTGATGGCGTAGGCGGCGCGAAGTTCAGTCTCGGCGATGCCCTTGGTCTTGGCGTAGAGGGCCGAATGGTCCGGCGTCTTGATCGGGCGCGGTTCCTTGGCGGCCTTCTCGGCGAGCTTGATGATCGCGTCGATGATCGGCTGGAAATTGCGGTGACCGAACATGACGGCGCCGAGCATGACGTCCTCGGAAAGCTCGGCGGCCTCCGATTCGACCATGAGCACAGCGTCACCGGTGCCGGCAACGACGAGATCCAGCTTGGAGTCGGCGATCGTGTCGATCAGCGGGTTCAGCACGTATTCGCCGTTGATGAAGCCGACGCGCGCGGCGCCGATCGGACCCATGAAGGGCACGCCGGACAGCGTCAGCGCGGCGGAGGAAGCGACCATCGCGACGATATCGGGATCGTTCTCGAGGTCGTGCGACAGGACGGTGGCGACGACCTGCGTCTCGTTCTTGTAGCCGGCGGCGAAAAGCGGACGGATCGGGCGGTCGATGAGGCGCGAGGTCAGCGTCTCCTTCTCGGTCGGCCGGCCTTCACGCTTGAAGTAGCCGCCCGGGATCTTGCCCGCGGCGAAGGTCTTTTCCTGGTAGTTGACGGTCAGCGGGAAGAAGTCGATCCCCGGCTTCTCTTCCTTGGCGCCGACGACAGTGGCGAGCACCGAAGTTTCGCCGTAGGTGGCGAGCACGGCGCCGTCGGCCTGACGGGCGATGCGGCCGGTCTCGAGGGTAAGCTTGCGCCCACCCCAATCAATCTCGACACGTTGGATGTCGAACATGGCATTTCCTTTCATGCGTCAACAGACGCGATCCGGGACCAGCAAACGTGGAGCCATGGGCAAGACGGCGAGAGGCTCTCGAATTTCCGAAAGCATCCGGCGATCCTGCCATGGCCCTTTTGCTGTCCCTTCGGGAATCGCGATGGCCCCATTGCCATCGCGCTAGCAACCAACAAACGCGGATACGCGAATTGTCGGCGATTAACGCCGCAAACCGAGGCGGTCGATGATCTGCTTGTAGCGGGCGTTCTCGGTCTTCTCGAGATAGTCGAGAAGGCTGCGCCGCTGCGAGACCATCTTGAGCAGGCCGCGGCGGGAATGGTTGTCCTTGACGTGGCCCTTGAAGTGTTCGGTCAGGTTGGCGATCCGCTCGGACAGGATCGCGACCTGCACCTCCGGCGAGCCGGTATCGTTGGCGCCGGTGGCGTATTCCTTGATGAGCGCCTGCTTGCGCTCGGCTGAGATCGACATCGGGTTCTCCTTCAGGTTTTGGAAAAATCCCCGTGATCGACGGCCAGGGCCGGGATGTCGTCCAGCGCGGTCGGGATCGGGGGTCAATTCGCTGCCATGGGCGGCGAAAGCGGGCGGAATATGGCGGAAAGGGGGGAGGATTGCCAGTGAAAAGCCGGAACTGTACAAACCATTGGCAACGCTTGGTTTTCAGCCCTTGAACACCCGCTTCGGGTGGAAGGCGCCCTCGGCAATCTCGCCAACCGCGATGCTCACGCCGCCGTAGGTGGCGTGGGCGGTGTCGGTCGCGACCGGCGCGTCGCGGCCGCGGATCAGCACCGACTGGCCGCGGCCGATGCGGGCGGCGTCGTTGGCGTTGACCGCGACCTCGGGCAACGCGCCCAGCGCGACGCCGACCGGCGACAGGAACGCGTCGAGGCTTTCGGCGTCGCCGGCTTCGCGCGCGTCGATCAGCTTCGTCAGCGGCACCATGGTGCGATCGTCGAAGGGGCCGACGACGAGGCGGCGGAGTTCCACGACGTGGCCGTGGCAGCCGAGCTTCCGGCCGATGTCGCGGGCCAGCGCGCGGACGTAGGTGCCCTTGCCGCACTCGGCCTCGAACACGGCGTGGTCGGCGTCGGGCATCTCGGTCAGCGTCAGGCGATGCACCGAGATAGCACGCTCGTCGAGGATGACCTCGGCGCCGCCGCGGGCGAGATCGTAGGCGCGCTCGCCGTCGACCTTGATCGCGGAGAAGGCCGGCGGGCGCTGCATGATCTCGCCGATGAATTCGGGGAGCAGCGCCTCGATCGCATCACGCGTCGGGCGCACGCCCGCGGTCGCGACGACCTTGCCCTCGGCGTCGTCCGTGTCGGTCTCCTCGCCCCACCTGACGGTGAAGCGGTAGACCTTGCGGCCATCCTGCACGAAGGGAACCGTCTTGGTCGCCTCGCCGAGCGCGATCGGCAGCGCGCCGGTGGCGAGCGGGTCGAGGGTGCCGGCGTGGCCGGCCTTGGCGGCGCCGAACAGGCGCTTCACCGAGGCGACCGCCTGGGTCGAGGTGACGCCGGCGGCCTTGTCGAGGCAGATCCAGCCGGAGACGTCGCGACCCTTGTTTCTGCGGCCCATCAGTTCTGCGGGACGTCCTTGCCGGGTACGCCGTGATCGGGATTGTCGTCGTTGGCGGCGTCGATGTCGCGCTTGACCTCGGGCGAACGCAGCATGGCGTCGATCTTGGCGCCTTCCTCGAACGAGGTATCGACGCGGAACCGCAGATCCGGCGCGCTGCGCAGGTTCACTTTGCGGGCGACCTCGCCGCGCAGGTAATTCTTGTTGCGGTCGAAGGCGGCGACGACCTCCGCCATGTTGCGGCCGCCGAGCGGCATCACATAGACGGTGGCGCACTTCAGGTCCGCCGCCATGCGGACCTCGGGCACGGTGACCACGTTGGTCTCGAAGATGGGATCGTGGACGTCGCCGCGCTGGAGAATCTCGGAAAGCGCGTGGCGGATCACTTCGCCGACACGAAGCTGGCGCTGGGACGGCGCACGGGAAGCTTTGTTCTGTTTCATGATTTCCTATAACTCGGAAAACGCGCTCCGGTTTCCTTGATCTGTCGCAAACCAGCCCTCGGAAAAACGGGTAGCTCCCGTTTTACCTACGGCTCTCTGCCTTACAGCGAGCGCGCGATCTCCTCGATGCGGTAACATTCGATGACATCGCCGACGCGCATGTCCTCGTACTTTTCAAACGCCATACCGCACTCCTGGCCGGCAGGCACTTCACGAACTTCGTCCTTGAAGCGCTTGAGCGTCGACAGCTTGCCTTCGTGGACGACGACGTTGTCGCGGATCAGGCGGACGTTGGCGCCGCGCTGCACGACACCGTCGGTGACGCGGCAGCCGGCGATCTTGCCGACCTTCGAGATATCGAAAATCTCGAGGATCGTGGCATTGCCCAGCATCGTCTCGCGCCGTTCGGGCGAAAGCATGCCCGACATCGCGGCCTTCACGTCGTCGACGAGATTGTAGATGATGTTGTACTGGCGGATCTCGATGCCGTCGCGCTCGGCGAGCGAGCGCGCCTGCGCGTTGGCGCGGACGTTGAAGGCGATGATCGCGGCGGAGGACGTCGCGGCGAGCGCCACGTCCGACTCGGTGATGCCGCCGACGCCGGCGTGAATGATGCGCGCCGTGACTTCGTTGGTGCCGAGCGCATTCAGCGCCTGGCTGATCGCTTCGACCGAGCCCTGCACGTCGCCCTTGATGACCAGCGGGAAGACCTTCTGGCCGGCGGTGGCGAGCTGGCTCATCATCTGCTCGAGCGAGCCGCGCGAGGCGTTCGTCGAGGCCAGCGACTTGTCGCGCTTCTGGCGGACGCGGTAGGCGGTGACCTCGCGGGCGCGGGCTTCCGACTCGACCACCGCGAGGCGGTCGCCGGCTTCCGGCGCCTCGGCAAAGCCCAGAACCTCGACCGGGGTCGAGGGGCCGGCTTCCTTGATCTGCTTGCCGTGATCGTCGACCAGCGCGCGGACGCGGCCGGAGGCGGCGCCGGCGACGATGATGTCGCCGACCTTGAGGGTGCCCTGCTGGACCAGCACGGTCGCGACCGCGCCGCGGCCCTTGTCGAGGCGGGCCTCGATGACGGTGCCTTCGGCCGGGCGGTGCGGGTTGGCCTTCAGCTCGAGCACTTCGCTCTGCAGGAGGACGGTCTCGAGCAGGCGCTCGAGGTTGGTGCCCTTGGTGGCGGAAACCTCGACGTCGAGGACGTCGCCGCCCATCGATTCGACGAACACCTCGTGCTGCAGAAGCTCGGTGCGGACGCGCGTCGGGTCGGCGTCGGATTTATCGACCTTGTTGATGGCGACGATGATCGGGACATTCGCCGCCTTGGCGTGATTGATCGCCTCGATGGTCTGCGGCATGACGCCGTCGTCGGCCGCCACCACGAGGATGACGATGTCGGTGACGGAAGCGCCGCGGGCGCGCATCGCCGTGAAGGCGGCGTGGCCGGGCGTGTCGATGAACGTGATCTTGTGGCCGTTCACATCGACCTGGTAAGCGCCGATGTGCTGCGTGATGCCGCCGGCCTCGCCGGAGACGACGTTGGTCTTGCGGATGGCGTCGAGCAGCGAGGTCTTGCCGTGGTCGACGTGACCCATGACGGTGACCACCGGCGGGCGCTGTTCGAGATCGTCGGCGATGTCGGTGTTCGCTTTCTGGAACAGGCCGGCCTCGACGTCGGATTCGGCGACGCGGCGGACGGTGTGGCCCATGTCCTCGGCGATGATCTGCGCCGTGTCGGGCTCGATGAAGTCGGTGGCCTGGACGATCTGTCCCTGCTTCATGAAATGCTTGACGACGTCGACGACGCGTTCCGACATGCGGTTGGCGAGTTCGGCGACGGTAATGCGCTCGGGAATGACGACCTCGCGCATGACCTTCTCGCGCGGGCCGTCCTGCTTGGCGCGCTCGCGCTCGCGGCGGCGGCGGATCGAGGCCAGCGACCGGGCGCGCTCGGTATCGTCAAGCGCGGTCGAGAGCGTGAGCTTGCCGCGCCGGCGATCGTCGACGACGCGCTTGACCGGCTTCGGCTCAGTGGTGGTCTTGGCCTTGACGCGGCCGCGGAGCGCGGAGCCGGGACGGTCGTCGTCGGTCTCCTCGACTTCCTTCAGCGTGCGCGCGGCGCCGGGGGCCGGGCGCGCTGCCGGAGCGGCGGCGGCCGTGGCGGTCGCGTTCTTGGCGGCTTCCTCGCCGAAGCGGCGGCGGGCGGCTTCCTCGGCGCGCGCCTTTACCGAATCTTCGGTCTGGTGGCGGGCGTCCTCCTCGGCCTTGCGGCGTTCGGCTTCGGCGCGCTCGCGCGTCAGGCGCTCGTTCTCGGCGGCGCGGCGGGCGGCGTTGTCGATCGCGGCGCGGCGCTCCTCGGCCTCATGGACCTTGGCGTCGGCAAGCGCGCGGGCGCGGGCGTCGATCTCGTCGGTGGAAAGCTGGCGCAGCACAAGGCCGGCGCGCGAAGGCGACAATACCGGCTCGGGGGCGGGCGCGGGCCGCGCGGCGACAGGCGCCGGCGCTACGGGCGCCTCGACAGGGCGCGGCGCGGGCGCAGGAGCGGCGGCCACGGCCTCGGGCTTCTCGCCGGGCAGCGTGATGCGGCGCTTCTTGCGCTCGACCTGCACCGTGTTGGTGCGGCCGTGGGAGAACGTCTGGCGGACGGAGTCGCGCTCGACACCGCGCGGCTTCAGGCCGAGCGTACGTTTCGGAGGCGCGAGGGTCTTGTCGCCGGTATTTTCACTCATGCGTGCTTCTTAGTTCCTATAGTCCTGCGGACAGGTCATTCACTTCGTCGAGGGCGTCGAAAGAGCGGCCAAAATTGCCGGTCGTCGGGCCTTGCTCGCCACGGTAGCGGACGAGATCCTGGACCCGTGCCAGCACGTTCGCGCCCGCCGGCCCGGCGAGCAGGGCAGCATGTATCACATTTGACAGGCCGAACGCCAAATCCAATTGGTCGCCGCCGAAAATTCGAATGGCGGGAAGGCCTTGTTCACCAAACCGGCGGCGGGCCGCCGCCTGCAATTTCGCGATTCCGTCGGCTCCGGCGTCGCTGGAATGGACCAAGCCGATGACGTCATCGGACCCGATCGCCTTCTCCACCTTGCCGAAACCGCCGATCAGGTTGCCGGCCTTGCGGGCCATGGCCAGAGCGCCGGTAGCGGCGGCGAGGAGAAGATCGTCGAGACGGGCGGCGAGATCGGGATCGACCTTCACCTTGCCGTCGAGCGCCTTCTCCAGATGGTGCTTCTTGACCGCCATCGCAACCATGTCGCGGGTGGCGGTCACCCAGACGCCGCGGCCGGGCAATTTGCGCTTCAGGTCGGGCACCACCGTGCCGTCGGGCGCCGCAACGAAACGGATCAGCTCGGACACAGGCTTGGCTTCCCGTGTCACGACGCAGGTCCGCTCGGTCGGTTCGCTGACGCGCGGCAAGGTGTGGCGCCCTCCCCTACATCGCGGGGGCCGCTTCCGCCGCGGCTTCTTCGGCCGCCGGCGGGTTGAGGTCGGCTTCGGTGATCCAGCCGGCCTTGACGCGGGCCTGCATGATCATCGACTCGGCATCGGCGCGGCTAAGCTGGAAGGAATCCAGCGCACCGCCGTGGCGGGTCTGGTCGCCGTCCTTGCGCTCCGTCCAGCCGGTTAATTCATCCGGCACGGCGCCGGCAAAATCTTCCACCGTCTTGATGCCGGCCTTGCCGAGCGCGACCAGCATGGACGTGGTCAGGCCGGGCACTTCCTTGAGGGCATCCTCGACGCCGAGGTTCTTGCGCTCGATGTCGTGCTCGCCCTCGATCTTCTCGATGTACTCGCGGGCGCGCGTCTGCAACTCGTTAGCGGTCTCCTCGTCGAAGCCTTCGATGCCGGCGAGGTCGTCGATATCGACGAACGCGATTTCCTCGACCGAGGCGAAGCCTTCCGAAGCCAGCAACTGCGCCACGACTTCATCGACATCCAGCGCGGCGACGAAGAGCTGCGTGCGCTCCAGGAACTCCTTCTGGCGGCGCTCCGACTCTTCCTGCTCGGTCAGGATATCGATGTCCCAGCCGGTCAACTGCGAGGCGAGGCGCACGTTCTGGCCGCGGCGGCCGATGGCGAGCGACAACTGCTCGTCGGGCACCACGACCTCGATGCGCTCGGCTTCTTCGTCGAGCACGACCTTGGCGACTTCCGCCGGCTGCAGCGAGTTCACGATGAACGTCGCGGCGTCCTGCGACCACGGGATGATGTCGATCTTCTCGCCCTGCAACTCGTTCACCACGGCCTGGACTCTGCTGCCGCGCATGCCGACGCAGGCGCCGACCGGATCGATGGAGGAGTCGCGCGAGATGACGGCGATCTTGGCGCGGGAGCCCGGATCGCGGGCGACCGACTTGACCTCGATGATGCCGTCGTAGATCTCCGGCACTTCCTGCGCGAACAGCTTCGACATGAACTGCGGATGCGTGCGCGACAGGAAAATCTGCGGGCCGCGCTGCTCGCGGCGGACGTCGTAGATGTAGGCGCGGATGCGGTCGCCGTAGCGGAACGTCTCGCGCGGGATCAGCTCGTCGCGGCGCACGATGCCCTCACCGCGGCCCAGATCGACGATGACGTTACCGTATTCGACGCGCTTGACCTGGCCGTTGACGATCTCGCCGATGCGGTCCTTGAATTCCTCGTACTGGCGGTCGCGCTCGGCGTCGCGCACCTTCTGCACGATCACCTGCTTGGCGGACTGGGCAGCGATGCGGCCGAAATCCATCGGCGGCAGCGGCTCGGCGATGAAGTCACCGACCTGCGCGGCCGGGTTCTTGGCGCGGGCGTCCTCGATGAGGATATCGGTGGCCGGGTTCTCGATCTTGTCGGCGACCTTGAGCAGCCGCTGCAGCTTGATCTCGCCGGTCTTCGGGTTGATCTCGGCGCGGATGTCGGTCTCGGAGCCGTAGCGCGAGCGGGCCGCCTTCTGGATGGCGTCCTCCATCGCGGCGACGACGATCATGCGGTCGATCGCCTTTTCGCGGGCGACCGCATCGGCGATCTGCAGAAGCTCCAGCCGGTTTGCACTGACAGCCATTGTCCGTCTCCAAAAATGCCGGGCGCTTACGCCTCGGCGTGATCCTGTTTCGTGTCCCGGCTTTTGCGCTTTTCGTTGCGCAGAGTCTCGCGGACGAGGGCGTCGGTCATGGTGAGCTTGGCCTCGCCGATATCGGTCAGCGGCAGCGTCACTATCTCGGGACCCTCAATTTTCGATTTCTTTTCCAGTTCAATTCGCAAATCTTTGCCATCGACGCCGGCCAGCTTGCCCTTGAACCGCTTGCGGCCATCCATCGGGACGGCCAGCTCTATCTTGGCCTCGTGGCCCTTCCACTTCTCGAAATCCGAGCGCCGAACCAGCGGGCGGTCGATGCCCGGCGACGACACCTCGAGGTTATAGGCCTCGCTCATCGGGTCCTCGACATCCAAGGCCGGCGACACGTCGCGCGACAGCGTCTCGCAGTCGCCGACCGTCATCGTGCCATCGGCACGCTCGGCCATGATCTGCAAGGTCGTGCCGTTCGCCGCCGAAATCTTCACGCGCACCAGCCGGAAGCCGAGGCTCAAAGCCACCGGCTCGACAATGCGCGCGACGCGGGCCTCGAGGCCCGTTTCGGTGACAATCCGCGGTTCGTCCAGGTCGTCCGACACGTCCGGTCCTAGTCCGACCTAACGCCGAAAGGAGCGGGCCCGGGCGGACCCACTCTCCAACGATCAGATCGTTTGAGGGTGACGGCGGGGATATAGGCTTGTTGCGGACGGAATGCAACTTAGACCGAAGGTGAGCGGCAGCGTACCTCCCTCACCCCACGCTTCGCTCACGTGGCCCTCTCCCACAAGAGGAGAGGGAATACGCCGCGCCGTCAATTGCTCCCCTCTCCCTTGTGGGAGAGGGCTTCCGAACTTGGCGAACGCAGTGAGCCTAGCGAGGAAGGGTGAGGGGGCGTTGCGGCGACGGCTACGCGCCCTTCGCTTCATCAAACAGCCACCACCGATTGGGCAGCACGCTGATGCGATCGCCCTTCTTCGATTTCGGCTCGTCGGCGCGCACGTCGACTTCGATGCGGTGATGGCTGGCACCGGAGCCGAGGTCCACCTCGAGCCGGCGGACGGCGCCGTGGCGGCGCTCCGAGATGACCCAGCCGGCGATGCCGCCGGGCTTGGTGCCCATGACGTCAACGTGGTGCGGGCGGAAGACCAGCGTGCGCGAGCCGGAAATATCCGCCGCGCCGGCAAGGTCGAGGGCGCGGTCGTCGAGAAGCAGGTTGCCGTTGTCGGCGACCACCGGCAGCGCGTTACTCTCGCCAATGAAGCCGGCAACGAACGGCGAGGCCGGGTTGTCGTAGATTTCGTCCGGCGTGCCGACCTGCTCGATCTTGCCGTGGTTCAGCACGACGATGCGGTCGGCGAGTTCGATCGCCTCCTCCTGATCGTGCGTGACGAACACCGTAGTGTGCCCCGTCTGGTCGTGGATTTCGCGGAGCCACCGGCGGAGCTCGCGGCGGACCTTGGCATCGAGTGCGCCGAACGGTTCGTCGAGCAGCAGGATGCGCGGCTCGATGGCGAGGGCACGGGCGAGCGCGACGCGCTGGCGCTGGCCGCCGGAAAGCTGCGAGGGGAAGCGCTGGTCGAGACCGTCGAGCTGCACGAGCTTGAGCAGCTCGAGCACGCGCGACTTGATCTCGGCCTTCGACGGGCGCCGCGCCGCCGGGCGGACGTCGAGGCCGAAGGCGATGTTGTCGAAGACGCGCATGTGGCGGAACAGCGCGTAATTCTGGAAGACGAAGCCGACGTTACGCTGCTGTACCGTCAGGCGCAGCGCGTCCTCGCCGCCGAACATGACGCGGCCGGCGTTCGGAAAATCGAGGCCGGCGAGGATGCGGAGCAGCGTCGTCTTGCCGGAGCCCGAGGGCCCGAGCAGCGCGACCAGCTCGCCCGACTTGATCTCCAGCGACACGCCGTGGAGGGCCGGCGTCTCGCCAAAGGCCCGCTCGACATTCTCGACCGATACGTCCACGCGCTTGCCCCACGTCGCGGCCCCCTGGCCGGCGCCAGAGGTTTCATCATTTTCGACACGCGCGTCCAAGGATTTTTTCCTCTCAGTGGCGGCTCAATGGCGCCTTTGGGCGGCGATTTCGCCGGCGTAGCGCCATTCCAGGAATGTCTTCACGGCGAGCGTGACAAGGGCGAGCAGCGCCAGGAGGGAGGCGACCGCGAAGGCCGCCTGCGAGGCGTACTCGTTGTAGAGAATCTCGATCTGCAGCGGCATGGTGTTGGTCTTGCCGCGGACGTGGCCGGAGACGACGGACACCGCGCCGAACTCGCCCATGGCGCGCGCGTTGCAGAGCAGGACGCCGTAGAGTAGCGCCCACTTCACGTTGGGCAGCGTGACGCGGAAGAACACCTGCCAGCCGGAGGCGCCGAGCGACACCGCCGCTTCCTCCTCGCCCGTCCCCTGCTCCTGCATGATCGGGATCAGTTCGCGCGCGACGAACGGAAACGTCACGAAGATCGTCGCCAGCACGATGCCAGGTACGGCGAAGATGATGTGGATGTCGTGGGCGGCGAGCCACGGGCCGAGGTAGCCCTGCGCGCCGAAGATGAGCACGTAGATCAGCCCCGAGGTGACCGGCGAAACCGAGAACGGCAGATCGATGAGGGTAGTGAGGAAGCTCTTGCCCTTGAAATCGAACTTCGCGATCGCCCATGAGGCGGCGACGCCGAAGACGAGATTCGCCGGCACCGAGATCGCGGCGATGAAAAGCGTCAGGCGAATTGCCGACGCGGTGTCCCTGTCGCGCAGCGCGCCAAAGTATGCCCCAAGGCCCGGCCTCAAGGCCTCGATGAAGACGGTGATCAGCGGCAGGACGACGAAGAACAGCAGGAAGGCGACCGAGATGGCGATGAGCAGGATGCGCACGCCCCTGCGCTCGGTCGTCGGCGATGCGTTCGCGATCAGCGCAGGCGCGAGCGTTACGTCAGCCACCGCCAACCCTCCGGTGCGACCACGTCTGCAGCAGATTGATGATGAGCAGCAGCACGAACGAGATGGCCAGCATGATCGTGGCGATCGCGGTGGCGGCCGCATAGTTGTATTCGGTGAGCTTGATGACGATCAGCAGCGGCGCGATCTCCGAGACATAGGGGATGTTGCCGGCGATGAAGATCACCGAGCCGTACTCGCCCACGGCGCGCGCCAGCGCTAGGGCGAAGCCGGTAAGCAGCGGCGGCAGAAGCGCCGGCATCACGATCCAGAACACCGTCTTGAAGCGATGGGCGCCCAAGGTGGCGGCGGCCTCCTCGACCTCGGAATCGAGGTCCTCCAGCACCGGCTGCACCGTGCGCACGATGAACGGCAGGCCGATAAAAATGAGCGCGACGAGGATGCCCAGCGGCGTGAAGGCGACCCTGATGCCGAGCGGGGCGAGCAGGCCGCCGACCCAGCCGTGCGTCGAGTAGATCGCGGTCAGCGCGATGCCGGCGACCGCGGTCGGCAATGCGAACGGCAGGTCGATGAAAGAATCGAGCAGCTTGCGGCCGGGGAACTCGTAGCGCACCAGCACCCACGCGATGATCAGGCCGAAGATCGCGTTGATGAAGGCCGCCGCGATGGAAAGGCCGAACGAGATGCGCAATGCGGCGAGCGTGCGCGAGTCGGTCGCGAGTTTCCAGAATTCGGGCCAGCCCAGCGATGCCGTCTTCAGCACCAGCCCGGCGAGCGGGATCAGCACGATCAGCGACAGGTACGTCAACGTGAAACCGAGCGCCAACCCGAATCCCGGGATGACGCTCGGCTTCCTGAAGGTACTGGAGGCTACCGCCTGGCTCATCTAGAGCCGATTATGGCGCGGGCTTGTAGATCTGGTCAAAGATACCGCCGTCGTCGAAGTGATCCTTCTGCACCTTGGCCCAGCCGCCGAAGATCGGATCCTCGATGGTGGCGAGCTTGATGTCGGGGAAGCGCTTGAGGTCGGCCGGGTCGGCAGCCTCGGGCTTGATCGGGCGATAGAAGTTCGCGGCGATCAGCTTCTGCGCCTCATCCGAGTAGAGATACTTGAGGTACTCCTCGGCGACGGCGCGCGTGCCCTTCTTGTCGACGTTGGCGTCGACCACCGCGACCGGCGGCACTGCCTTGATCGACAGCGACGGCACGACGATCTCGTAGTCGCCGCCGTCAGGCTGGCTGAGCGCGAGGTAGGCTTCGTTTTCCCACGACAGCAGCACGTCGCCGGTGCCCTGGGTGAACGTCGTGGTCGAACCGCGAGCGCCCGAGTCGAGCTTCGTCACGTTCTTGTAGAGCGCGCCGACGAAGTCCTGGTCCTTCTTGGCGTCGCCGCCGTACTTCGCGTCGGCATAGGCCCACGCCGCGAGGTAGTTCCAGCGGGCGCCGCCCGAGGTCTTCGGGTTCGGCGTGATGACGCCGATGCCGGGCTTCACGAGATCGTCCCAATCCTTGACACCCTTCGGGTTGCCCTTGCGGACCAGGAAGACGATCGTCGACGTGTAGGGAGCGGACGAATCCGGCAGACGGGTCTGCCAGTCGGGCTTGATCAGCCCCTTGGCGGCGATAGCGTCGATGTCGGCCTGCAGTGCCAGCGTGACGACGTCGGCCTCCTGACCGTCAATGACTGCGCGCGCCTGGGCGCCCGAGCCACCATGCGACTGGTCTACGGTGACGACTTCGCCGTTATGGGTGTCGGCCCAATGCTTGGCGAAAAGCGCGTCGTAGTTCTTGTAGAGCTCGCGCGTCGGATCGTACGACACGTTGAGGATCGACTGGTCGGCGAACGCCGGGGCGGCAAGACCTGCCACCAGCAGCGAGACCGCAGTCAGAAGTTTCAGTTTCGAGATCATCGGAAGGCTCCGGTTGGAATGCCCAATTATCTCGACATAGTCGGTCGTCTTTCACAAAGCCGCATGTGGCGAAATTTTCCGCGGCCTTGGAAAATGAATCTCATCTGACGGCTATTGGAGGAATCCGGTCGCCAAAAGTGCCTCGCCCGGGCGCCCCGCTGAAAAGAGCATCCGCCAGCGTCGTGCCCTCCCAGAGCTTCAGCGTGGCAGCGTATGTCTCGGCAAACAGGCGATGGACGCTGCAGGTCTTCTCGTCCTTGCAGTCCGTGCAGCGGCGGTAGGCAGTGCGCGAAATGCAGGGCAGTGGCGCAATCGGCCCGTCGATGGCGCGCAGGATATCGCTGATCGTCGTGTCCGCCGGCCGCTTGACCAGCACGTAGCCGCCCGAACGGCCGCGCCGGCTCTGGACGATGCCCTTGCGCTTCAGGTCGAGCAGGATGTGCTCGAGGAACTTGCGCGGCACGCCGGCGCCCTTGGCGATCTCCTCGATCTGCAGCGACTGGCCATCCGGCAGCGTGGCGAGGTGGAACAGCGCCTTAAACGCGTATTTGGCTTTCTGGGTGATCATGGGATCGGGATAACTCGACTCTGGGGGTCGTGTATAGCCGCGCTTATTTTTGTTGTCATTCCCGCGACGGCGGGAGTCCAGTAGTCGCCGCCCGCGCGTTCGCGCACCGCCGGTGCATACCGGGTCCCCGCCTTCGCGGGGACGACACCGAGCTAGTTGCGCCGAAACTCCAGATACGTCGGCACGCGTCCTTCGCGCAGCGCCTTCGCCTCGTAGCGCGTGCCCGGCCAGTGCGGGAACTGCGCCGTCCAGTCCGCCGCGCGCTCCGCGGTCCAAATGAAACGTGCGTCGGCGCCGACCTGCATCAGCGTCCACTCGACGTACGACGCGATATCGCTGGCGAAGCGGAACACACCGCCCGGCTTCAGCACGCGCGCCAGCCGCGCGAGATTTTCGCGCGAGACGAAGCGACGCTTCCAGTGCCGCTTCTTCGGCCACGGATCGGGGTAGAGCAGATCGACTTCGTCGAGCGAGTTCGCCGGCAGCCAGTCAAGCAGCAGCGATGCGTCGCTGCCGAAGAGGCGCACGTTGCGGAGCGCGCTTTGCTCGATCGCGGAGACGCCCTTCGCCATGCCGTTGACGAACGGCTCGACGCCGATGAAGCCGGCGTCCGGCTCGCGCATCGCTTCGGCGACGAGATGCTCGCCGCCGCCGAAGCCGACCTCGAGCGTCACGCGCGACGGACGGTGCGGAAAAAGATCGGCGACGTCGCGCGGCGGCGGTTGTGCGATGTCGAGCGCCAGCTCGGGCAGCAGCGTCGCCATCAGCCCGGCGCGGCGCGGCGAAAGCGGCTTGCCCTTTCGCCGCCCGTGCAGGGCGCCTTGCCGTTCGCTCAGGCGAGCGCCGAGCGGAGCGCGCTCGCGAGGTCGGTGCGCTCCCACGAGAAGCCGCCGTCCTTCTCCGGCGGGCGGCCGAAGTGGCCGTAGGCCGAGGTGCGCGCGTAGATCGGCCGGTTGAGGCCGAGGTGCTGGCGGATGCCGCGCGGCGACAGGTCCATCACCTCGCCCAGCACATGCTCGAGCCTGGCTTCCTCGACCTGGCCGGTGCCGTGCAGATCGACGTAGATCGACAGCGGCTTGGCGACGCCGATGGCATAGGAAAGCTGGATGGTGCAGCGATCGGCGAGTTCCGCCGCGACAACGTTCTTGGCAAGGTAGCGCGCGGCGTAGGCGGCCGAGCGGTCGACCTTGGTCGGGTCCTTGCCGGAGAAGGCGCCGCCGCCGTGCGGGGCCGCGCCGCCGTAGGTATCGACGATGATCTTGCGCCCGGTCAGGCCGCAGTCGCCGTCGGGGCCGCCGATGACGAACTTGCCGGTCGGGTTGACGTGCCACTCGGTATGGCCGTTCAGCCAACCAGCGGGCAGCGCCTTGGTGACGTACGGCTCGACGACGGCGCGGACGTCTTCCGATGTCATGTTGCCGTCGAGGTGCTGCGTCGACACGACGATGGAGGTGGCGCGCAGCGGCTTGCCGTCGCGATACTCGACGGTGACCTGGCTCTTGGCGTCGGGCCCCAGCACCTTCGCCTCGCCGGAGCGGCGCGCTTCGGAGAGCAGCTTGAGGATGCGGTGCGCGTAATAGATCGGCGCCGGCATGAACTCCGGCGTCTCGCGGCAGGCGTAGCCGAACATGATGCCCTGGTCGCCGGCGCCCTCGTCCTTGTTGCCGGCGGCATCGACGCCCTGCGCGATGTCGGCCGACTGGGCGTGCAGCAGCACCTCGATCTCGGCGCTCTCCCAGTGGAAGCCGGGCTGCTCGTAGCCGATGTCGTGGATGGCGGCGCGGGTGATGCTCTCGATCTTCGAAAGGACCGCGTCGGGTCCACGCACCTCGCCGGCGATCACCACGCGGTTGGTGGTGGCGAGAGTCTCGCAGGCGACGCGCGCCTCCGGCATCTCGGCGAGGTAGGCATCGACGATGGTATCGGAGATGCGATCGCAGACCTTGTCCGGATGGCCCTCGGAAACCGATTCAGATGTGAAGAGATAATTCTGACGAGACAAGGGACACGGTTCTCCCGTAGCGAAACAATCGCGGACGAGGGAAAACCTATCGCCCCCCGGCCATCCAGCGCGTGGTTCTGGCAGCGAATCCGGCGGGGGTCAATCGCGGGGCAGCCATGCCCCGCGCGGCGTCACGCTTCTTCGTCGTCGCCCGCCATAGAGCGGACGAGGTCGATCACGCGGCGGCGGAGCTTGGCATCCTTGATGCGGATGAACGCCTTGTTGAGCTGGATGCCCTCCGAGCTCGACAGGAAATCGACTACGTGCGAGGTCGAATTTGCCTCGGCCATGCCGGTCGGCAGCTCGGTTCCCGGGGTGGCCGGGGCATCCTCGAAGAAGAACGACACCGGCACGGTCAGCACGCGGGCGATGTGCTGCAGACGGCTGGCGCCGATGCGGTTGGTGCCCTTCTCGTACTTCTGGATCTGCTGGAAGGTAATGCCCAGGTGCTCGCCCAGCTTTTCCTGGCTCATACTCAGCATCATGCGACGTAAACGGACCCGGCTGCCGACGTGGATGTCGATCGGGTTAGGTTGCTTCTTGCTAGCCATTATTCCGCGCTGCTTCCTCTCGCCTGAGTGTGCCGGCGGAACCGCCGATAGAAAACCTCATGGCTCCGCGACGTGTTCTGCGCGGGTACCTCAAATGAACCCCTCAACGACGATAACCTAGCGCCGCAAAGCGGATTGGCGTGAGACTGCTACGCCGGTCGCCGAGGGAGATAATGGTCTGCCTGATGGATTTGTGTCAATTGTCCGTCACAACTCCGCGACGCTCGTTCCAGCGCCCGAATGCCGCGCCGACCCCCGCCATAATCAGCAAAACGACGAAGATCCAGTCGCCGAATTCGGCATAGAGCGGCGGCTGCAGCGCGCTGGGCAGGCCACCATCGACCACGCCGATGCGGTCGAGCGCCAAGGTTGCCAACACCCGCCCATAGGGATCGACGATAGCGGATATGCCGGAATTGGCGGCACGGACCAGTGGCAAACCCTCCTCGACAGCGCGCACGCGCGCCTGCTCGAAATGCTGGTAGGGGCCGGGGGTGGACCCATACCAAGCGTCGTTGGTGACGTTGAGCAGCCATTGCGGCCGCGGCCCATCGGCGATGACGGCCCCCGGGAAGATGATTTCGTAGCAGACCAACGGCGCGAACGGCGGCGCGCCGGGGAGCGACAATGTGCGCAGGGTCTGGCCGGCTGAAAAGCCGCCCGGCAGCGCGATCACCTGCTTCAGCCCCATGGCCCGGAGCAGGCCGCCGAACGGCAGATATTCGCCAAACGGCACCAGGTGCACCTTGTCGTAGGCGGCGCGGATCTCGCCGCCGTCGTCGATGGCGTAGACCGAGTTGAAGACCATCGGCGGGTCGTCGCTGCCGATGACGCGCTCGGCGCGGGCCGCGCCGGTGAGCAGCATCGAGCCTGGCGGCAGGAGGTCGGCGATGGTCGCCAGCGCCGACGGCTTCTCGGTCAGGAGAAACGGGAACGCCGACTCCGGCCAGATAAGGTGCGTGACACCGGTCATCGATTTGGCGCCGTTGCGGCTGAGCTCGGCGTAGCGCGCCATGATCGTGTCGGCGCTCGCCGTCTCCCAGCGCTCGTCCTGCGGGATCGACGGCTGCACGATGCGCAGGTGGACACCCGGCACCAGCGGCACCGGCCCGGCCGACAGCCGCACGACGCCGTAGCCAACGTGGAAAAGATAGAGCGCCGCGGCCGCGGCGAACGCGATCCGGCTGGCGCGGCGCGTGTGCCGCCGGTCGGCAATAAGCAGCACCGGCGCCGCAAAGATGAAGAATGCCGCGAGCGTCAGCCCCCAGATGCCGACGAGCGACGCGGTCTGCATCATCACCGGCGCCGGCGTCAGCGCGTAGCCGAACGCGTTCCACGGAAAGCCGGTGAAGAGATGCCCGCGCAGCCACTCGGCGACCGACATCGCGACCGCGAAGACCAGGAGCCGCGGCCAGCCCTCCATCCAGAAGGCGCGCGCCAGCGCAGCGCCGAAGGCCCAGAACAGCGCCAGCATCGCCGGCAACCCGGCGACCGCCAGCGGCAGCGCCCAGGCAAACGCGCCGGCATCGACCAGCAATGCCGTGCCGATCCACCACAGCCCGGCGACGAAGAAGCCGAAGCCGAAAGCGAAGCCGACGATCGCCGCGGGCACGAGCTTGCGCCACCACGGCGCGCCCTCGCCGGCCTCGCTGCCGTCGATCAGCCAGACAAAGACGGGCACCGTCAGCCACAGGATCGGAAACAGATCGAAGGGCGCAAACGCCAGGGCGGACAACGCGCCGGCGACGAACGCCGCCGCGAAACGCCGCCACCCCCAGAGGACTATGATGGCGCTGGCAAAGGCTTGCACAGGCGGGCGGACCTAGCGGGATCGAATCAGGCGGAGAGCCTCGGTTCCCGGTGCGGCGCGGTCAAGGCGGAGGGCGCCGCGAGCGCGGCAAATTGCGTGGGCCCCGCTAACCTTTTCTCGACCCGGCTCGCGTATCCAGCGCTCCTGAATGCCGACGACGCTCAACCCTTCGCAGCTCACGCCGCTTGTCTTCATGGGCGGGATCCTGCTTTTTCTGATCCTCGCCATTTTCAGCACGGCCTACCGGTTTTCGAAGCTGCGCAACGGCGACCTTGCCGACGGCGTGATCACCGGCAAGGAACTGGAGCGCGATGAGGGGAAATTTTACTACGTCACCTACGATTTTTCGGACGAGTTCGGCGACAGGCACAGCAAGCGCGTCGAGGTGACGAAGAAGCACTTCGACGCGTTGTCGCAAGGCCAGCGCATCCGCGTCATCTACCAGCATCGCCGGCCCGACAATTCGTTCATCCGCGACGACGAATTCGGCCGTTCCTTTTTCAAGGGCTTCAAGGTCATGGTCGGCATGGCGATCGTTCTCGCCATCTGCGCATACGGCCTCTACCAGAGCTTCCAATAGCGTCAGGTAACCGCCGTGGGCGGGGCGCCTTCCGGCGTCGTGCGGCGGCGGCGCTCGCCGGCGGCCGGGCGGCGGTAGATGCGCAGCTTCTTGATGCGGCGCGGGTCGGCATCCAGCACCTCGAACTCGAAGCCGTTCGGCGCCGCGATCAATTCGCCGCGCACCGGGATGCGCCCGATCAGGTTGAAGACCAGGCCGCCGATCGTATCGACGTCGCCGCTCTCGCCGCCGGCGAAGTCTGCACCGACCGCCGCCGCGAGCTGCTCCAGGTCGGCGCGGGCGTCGGCGAGGAAGCCGCCCTTGCCGTCGGGCACGATCATCGGCCCGGCGTCCTCGTCGGATTCATCCTCGATCTCGCCGACGATCATCTCGACGGCATCCTCGAGCGAGACGAGGCCGTCGGTGCCGCCGTATTCGTCGATGACCAGCGCCATCTGCATGCGGCTCGCCTGCATGTTGGGGAGCAGCACGGCGACCGGCATCGAGGGCGGCACGAACAGGATGTTGCGGACGAGCGCCGTCTCGGAAAGCTTCTTGCCGAGGTCGAGGTGGGCGAGGTCGAACTTGCCGCTCTCGCCTTCCACCGCGGCGGCCTCGGTGACATAGCCCATCAGGTCCTTGATGTGGACGAGGCCGACGGGATCGTCGAGGCTTTCGCGGAACACCGGCATGCGCGAATGGCCCGACTCGCGGAAGCGGGCGAAGAGGTCGCCGAGCGTCGTATCGATGTCGACGGCCTCGATGTCGGCGCGCGGCACCATGATGTCGTCAACGCGCACATCGCGGAGGCGCAGGATGTTCGACAGCATGGCGCGCTCTTCCGGCGAGAAGCCGGCGGCGACGTCCTCCGAGGCCAGCGCGACCGCGAGATCCTCGCGGATCGAGCCGGTGCCTTTGAGGCCGATGGCGTTCCGCAGCCGATCGATCCAGTGTTCCTGGGGCGCGTCGGGGGCGCCATCCGCCTTCCTGTCGCCGTCGCTCATGCGTCCCCTCCGCGGTAGGGATCGGCGATGCCGAGTTTCGCCAGTATAGCGGTTTCGAGTTTCTCCATCGCCGCCGCCTCGCGATCATCCTCGTGGTCGTGACCGAGGAGATGCAGGAAGCCGTGGACGATCAGATGCGCGAGATGATCGTCGCGGGTGATCCCCTCGTCCTCCGCCTCGCGCGAAATGGTTTCGGCGGCGAAGACGATATCGCCCAGTTGCGGCCCGAACGCCTTGGCTTTGGCCGCTTTCGGGGCCGGGAACGAGAGGACGTTGGTGGCCTTGTCCTTCCGCCGGTAGCGCCTGTTCAGCGTGCGGATATGGGCGTCGTCGGTGAACAGCAGACTGAGCTCCGGCTCGGCGGTCAGCTTCGGCTTCGCCCGCGCGACTGCCGCGGCGAGACTGCGCGCGGCCAGCGCCTTGAGCTTCGCCTTCGACGGCCAATCGCCGGCCTCGACGCGAACGTCAATCGCCAAGCCGCCGCTACTGTCCGCCTCCTTGGGCATCAGCGCTTTGCCGCCTTCGCCTTGTCGGCGGCGTCGTAGGCCTCGACGATGCGGCCGACGAGCGGATGGCGCACGACATCGGCGGCGGTGAAGCGCACCTGGGCGATGCCCTGCACGCCTTCGAGCAGCCGCACCGCCTCGACCAGACCCGAGGTCTGGCCGCTCGGCAGATCGATCTGGCTCGGATCGCCGGTGATGATCATGCGCGAATTTTCGCCGAGGCGCGTCAGGAACATCTTCATCTGCATCGACGTCGTGTTCTGCGCCTCGTCCAGAATCACGACGGCGTTGGCCAGCGTGCGGCCGCGCATGAAGGCGAGCGGCGCCACCTCGATCGTGCCCGCGGTCAGGCCGCGCTCGACCTTCTCGGCGGGCATCATGTCGTAGAGCGCGTCGTAGAGCGGGCGGAGATAGGGATCGACCTTCTCGCGCATGTCGCCGGGCAGGAAGCCGAGGCGCTCGCCGGCCTCGACGGCGGGACGCGACAGGATCAGGCGATCGACGGTGCCGCGCTCCAGCATGGCGGCGGCGTAGGCGCAGGCGAGGTACGTCTTGCCGGTGCCGGCCGGGCCGATGCCGAAGACCAGCTCGGCCTTGTCGAAGGCGCGGATGTAGGTGTCCTGCATCGGCGTGCGCGCCATCACGGTGCGGCGGCGCGTGCCGATCTGCGCCATGGTCAGGCGGCCCTTTGGCTCGAGGCTCGGCAGATGCATCTGCTCCTCGCTGGCCTCGGCCATGCGGATGGCGCCGTCGACGTCGCCGCGGCTGATCGAGTGGCCGCCCTGCAGGCGGACGTAAAGCATATCGAGCGCCAGCCGCGCCCGTGCCAATGCCTCCGGCTCGCCGCGCAGCGTCACCTGGTTGCCGCGCGCCACGGCCTCGATGCCGAGCTGCTGCTCGAGCGCGGCGAGGTTCTGGTCGAACTCGCCGAAGAGTTCCTGGATCAGGCGGTTGTCGTCGAAGGAGACGACGATGTGGTTGCCGGAAAATTCTGGCCGTGCGGTCAAAGGGTGTTCTCCAGGGCGGCGTGCTGCCGCATCGCCGGCGCGGCAAGCGCGCCGAACAAGCTGTTGGTGCCGGCGCGCGTTATCGTAACGCGCGCGATGGTGCCGATCATCTCCGCCGGCGCATCGACATGCACCGGCATCAGCCACGGCGAGCGGCCGACGATCTGGCCGGCCTCGCGCCCGCGCCGCTCGAACAGCACGTCGATGCTCGTGCCGACCTGCGCCTGCATGAAGGCGGCGGCGCGCGCATCGATCTTCGCCTGCAGGCGGTAGAGGCGGTCGTTCTTCACCTCCTCGGGCACCTGATCTTCGGCAGTGGAAGCGGGAGTGCCCGGGCGCGGGCTGTACTTGAAGGTGAACGCGCCCATGAAGCCGGCCTCATCGACGATGCGCAGCGTGTCGGCGAAATCCGCTTCCGTCTCGCCGGGGAAGCCGACGATGAAATCTCCGGCCAGCGCCATGTCCGGCCGCGCGGCGCGAATCTTGTCGATCAGCCGCAGATAGTCGGCACGCGTATGGCGGCGGTTCATCGCGGCGAGCACGCGGTCGCAGCCGGACTGCACCGGCAGATGCAGGTACGGCATCAACTGATCGAGATCGCGATGCGCGGCGATCAGCTCGTCGTCCATGTCGCGCGGATGGCTGGTGGTGTAGCGCAGGCGATCGATGCCCGGAATTTCGGCGAGGCGGAACAGCAGGCGGCCGAGCGCCCAGTTGTCATCGCCATGCCAGGCGTTGACGTTCTGGCCGAGCAGCGTGATCTCGCGCACGCCCGACAATGCGAGGCGCGTTGCTTCGGCGACGATCATATCGACGGGGCGCGATACCTCGGCGCCACGCGTGTAGGGCACGACGCAGAACGTGCAGAATTTATCGCAGCCTTCCTGGACAGTGAGGAACGCCGCTACTCTTTGTTGGCCTTCCCTGTCGGGCCTCCGGCCCTCCACGCCTCTTGTCGCGATGCGATCGAGCACCGCGAATTTTTCCACGACAGCAAACTCCGTCTCGACCACCGCCCTGCCCGGCCGCACATCGGCCAGCAACTCCGGCAGGCGATGGTACGACTGCGGCCCGACGACGATATCGACACGCCCGCGCGCCCGGCGCGCGATCTCCTCGCCCTCAGCCTGCGCGACGCAGCCCGTCACGCCGACCAGCACATGGCGGCCCGACTCGCGGCGCATCTCGTCGATGCGGCCAAGCTCGGAGTAGACCTTTTCGGCCGCCTTCTCGCGGATGTGGCAGGTGTTGAGCAGGATGAGATCGGCGGATTCCGCCGTGTCGGTCGCCACGTACCCGGCCGGCGCCAGCGCGTCCGTCATCCTCTCGGAATCGTAGACGTTCATCTGGCAGCCGTAAGTCTTGATGAAGACTTTCTTCAGCTCTTCGCCCGTCTCGTTCATCAAACCAAGCTGCGCCAGCGCAATACCCCCGCGCCCGAGGCGATCCTTTAGCCCCTTTCGGCAGGCTTTAGAATAGCGCCGGCGACATGGCCCGGATGTGACGGCAGCTACTCCTTGCGGGCCTTGGGATCCTTGAGCGGGACGCCGTAAAGCTCCAGCCGGTGATCGACCAGCCGGAAGCCCAGCCGGTCGGCGATCGCCTGCTGCAGCCGCTCGATCTCCTCGTCGCGGAACTCGATCACCTGGCCGGTCCTGAGGTCGATCAGATGATCGTGATGCTCGTCGGGGATCGGCTCGTAGCGTGAGCGGCCGGCGCCGAAATCGTGACGCTCGACGACGCCGGCATCCTCGAACAGCTTCATTGTCCGGTAGACGGTGGCGATGGAAATCTTCGGGTCGACGGCGGCGGCGCGGCGGTAGAGTTCCTCGACGTCGGGATGGTCGGTCGCCGCCTCCAGCACGCGCGCGATGACGCGGCGCTGCTCGGTCATGCGCATGCCCTTGGCGACGCACACCTCCTCGAGGGTCTGGGGCTTCGGATCGACCATCCCTAGCGCCTACCGAACCTGAAGCCGCATGACAAGCGCAGTGCCATCTCCGGCTGTCGGATTGGCGTAGTAGTGCTTGCGCTCGCCGGCGATCGTGAAGCCGAGGCGCTGGTACAGGCCGACCGCCGCCTTGTTGGTGCGGTCGACTTCGAGGAACAGCGCGGCGATGCGCTCGCGATAAAGCCGGCGGATCACGTCTTCCATCAGCAGCTTGCCGTAGCCGTGGCGGCGATGGCGCGCGCCGACGGCGATGGTCAGGATCTCGGCCTCGTCGGCGGCAAAGCGCACCGTCACAAAGCCGGCGATCTTGCGCGCGCCGAGCGGCGACAGCAGCCGCACCGCCAGCACGAACACCGACGGATCGGCCATCAGCGTCTGGAAATCGTGCGCGCTCCACATCCGCCGGAATCCCTCGGCGTGAATCGCGGCAAACGTCTCGACCTCCTCCGGCCGCGCGCCATCGACATGCGCGCGCCACCACAGCCGGCCGATCATCGGTGCGCGATCCTGGCCGCGCCCTGCGGCTTGGCATCGGGCGGGCGGATGTAAAGCGGCTTCGGCGCGGCCGTCGGACCGGGCGCGGCGAGCGCGACACGGCAAAGCGCGGCGATGTCGGGCGATGCGTTGCGATGGATGACGCGCGGGCGCATGTCCATCGGCAGCGCGGCGATGACGAGATCGGCGCCGGAGCCGGCCAGCGCCATGTCCCCGGTCATCTCTGCCGCGAACACCTCGGGCGAAGCGACGCGCGCCGGCCCGGCCTCGCTGCCGTCGGCGGCAAAAAACTGGCCGTAGATTTCGCCGCGGCCGGCAGCAAGCGTCGCCAGCACCGGGGTGCCCCTGGCGCCGGCGGCATGCACCAGCAGCGTGCCGATGCCCAGCGCCGGCTTGCCGGTGACCAGCGCGAAGCCGCGCGCCGCGGCGATGCCAACGCGCAAGCCGGTGAACGATCCCGGCCCGACGACGACGGCGATGCGATCGAGGTCGGCGAATTCCAGGCCCGCCTCGGCCAGCGCGCTCTCCACCTGCCCCATCAGAATCTCGGCATGGCCGCGCCCGATATTCTCGCTGCGCACGAAGGTGCGCTCGCCGTCGACCACGCCGACGGAACAGGCTTCCAGCGCGGTGTCGATGGCAAGCAGGCGCATGGGGCGGGGATAGCCTGCGAAACAGGGCGAGTCGATAGTTGGGACGCCTCTCCCTGAGGGAGAGGGCTTTGAGTCTTATGAGCGAAGCGAATTAGGCGAAAAGGGTGAGGGGTTAGGGACAGGAGTTTTAGGCGACGGGTCCCTAACCCCTCACCCTTCCTCCCTAGGCTCGCTCACGTTCGCCAGGTTCGGAAGCCCTCTCCCTCAAGGGAGAAGTGACACTGAGAGATTCCGGCTAAACCGCCACCTCCTGGATCTCGCGCACTTCCGGCACGAAATGCTTCAGCAGGTTCTGGATGCCGTGCTTCAGCGTCGCGGTGGACGACGGGCAGCCGGCGCACGAGCCGCGCATGTTCAAGAATACGACGCCGTCGCGGAAGCCCTGGAACGTGATGTCGCCGCCGTCCTGCGCCACCGCGGGACGGACGCGCGTTTCGATCAGTTCCTTGATCGTGGTGACGATCTCGGAATCCTCAGGCGCGAAAAATTCGGCGCCGCCGGTCTCGACCGGCTGCTCGCGCATGACCGGCATGCCCGACATGAAATGTTCCATGATGGCGCCGAGCACCGCCGGCTTCAGATGCTGCCACTCGCCGTCCTGCTTGGTGACGGTGATGAAGTCGCCGCCGAGGAAGACGCCACCGACGCCATCGACCGCGAACAGGCGCTCAGCGAGCGGCGAGGTCGTCGCCTCGGAGACGTCGCGGTATTCGGCCGTGCCCGAGCCCAGCACGACCCGGCCGGGCAGGAACTTCAGGCTGGCGGGATTCGGCGTGGCTTCGGTCTGGATGAACATGGCAATGCGCCCCTTCAGGCTCGATCTGCCAAGGATTTAGGCCGGGGACCCTGGAACATCAAGGTTGAGATGCGAAATGGAATAACTCTGAACTGTCATGGAGCCGCTATACACGCCCCCTATGGAGTCGCCGGTTATCGCAACCCAGGGGGTTCCATCATGAAGAAGATGCTACTTGCGACGAGCGCGCTGGTCGCGCTGGCTCTGCCGGCCGCGGCCGATCCGCTGAAGCTTTCATCCGTGCCGCTGCAACCGACCGCCGACCTCCTGTCGCCCGGCCTGGTCGAGAAACCGGTCGCGGAAGGCGCCTTTCGCCTCGAAAATCCGTCGGCGTTCATCGGCTACTACGGCTACGGCAGCGACGGTCCGCTGAAGCCGGCGAAGGGCGCGGTGCAGGCCAAGGGCATGCACGTCGAAGCGACCAAGACCGAGCCGGACAAGAACACCTACCTCGTGCTCGAAAACGCCAAGGGCGCCAGCAAGCGCTACGACTACGGCACGCACTTCGTCTTCCAGGGCCACGAGAACGGTCCGATCGACAAGGACGGCGTGCAGCACGGCGTGCTGACGCGCATCAACCTCGATGCCGACAATCGCCACCGCGTGACGCTGATGGCCGACACCGACACCGACGGCAAGCCGCTGCCGCTGATCGACGGTTCGGCCTGGGATCCCTTCGCCAAGGTGCTGCTGCTCACCTGCGAGTCGAGCAGCAAGGGCGGCGTGTGGTCGGCGACCACCGACTTCCCGTCCAAGGTGGTCAACCTGTCGCTCACCTTCGGCACCGCCGCCTATGAGGGCGTGCAGCTCGATCCGGACGGCTCGATCTGGCTGGTCGAAGACGCCGGCGGCAACGGCGGCACCCTGACCAGGAACGCCAAGCAGCCGAACTCGTTCGTCTACCGCTTCGTGCCGAAGCACCGCGACACGCTGACCGACGGCGGCAAGCTGCAGGTCCTGCAGGTGCTCGACATCTACAACAACCCGATCGCGTTCAACGACGGCAAGCCGAACGACGACATCCTGTCTCCGAACCAGAAGGCGCTGTTCGGCTACGGCAACGAGCTGAACACCAGGTGGGTCACGATCCACGACACCGACACCGACCCGGCGAAACCGTTCGATGCCAACGCGCTCGCCAAGGCGGCGGGCGGCACTCCCTTCAAGCGCCCCGAGAACGGCCAGTTCCGTCCCGGCACGAGCTTCAAGGAGTTCTACTTCACCGCCACCGGCGACACGAACACGAAGACCGAGGCGGGCGCCGAGTACGGCGGCTTCGGCGGCATCTTCCGTGTCACCCAGTCGAAGCCCGGCGCTGACAAGGGCCGCATCGCCATCGTCTATCGTGGCGACGCTGCCCATACCGGCCTCGACAACATCTCGTTCCTCGACGCCAACCAGCTGATCGCGGTCGAAGACGGCGGCGACAAGCTGCACACGCAGCGCAACGCCTACGACTCGGCCTACATCATCGACGTCACCGCCGACTACACCAGCAAGGATCCGATCCGCATGCTGGCGCAGGCGCGCGACGACCTGGCGACGATCGACGCCGGCCTGCTCGGCAAGGACGGCTACCAGAACGACGGCGACAACGAGATCACAGGCATCCACGTTTCCGACGGCAATCCGACCGTCGAAGGCCTGATCGGGACCGCGGTGCCGACCCCGTTCGAGAAGGGCTGGCGGGTTTTCTACACGCGCCAGCACGGCCGCAACATCACGTTCGAAATCGTCGCGAAGAAGTAGCCGCCGCGACCACCAGACCCAAACAAAGGGGCGCCGCGAGGCGCCCCTTTTTCGTCTAGCTGATCGCGGCGATCGCCTCGTCGTCGAGGTTGCCGGGCACGATGGTGATCGGCACCGGGAACGTGCCGGACGCCTTGCCGGCGAGAGCCGAGACCAGTGGCCCCGGCCCTTCCTTGTCGGTGCCGGCGGCCAGAACGAGGATGGCGATGTCCTCGTCGGTCTCGATCAGCTTCAATATCTCCTCGGAGCGGCCGCCCTCGCGGATCACCGGCTCGGGCTCGATGTTGCTCCAGTTGCGGATCATGTCGGCGTACTTGCCGAGCGCGGTCTCGGCCGCCTCCATCGCCTCGGCGCGCATCAGGCTTTCGACGCCGGCCCAGCTTTGCGGGTCTGGCGGCACGATGACGTAGAGCAGCACCAGCCCGCCGCCGGTGTGCTCGGCGCGGCGCGCAGCAAAGCGCACGGCGCGGGCGCACTCGGGCGTGTCGTCGATGATGACCAGAAATTTGCGGCGGTGGCCGGCTTCGGTGCTGCGGCGTTTGGCTGCCATGGCGGGGATGGTGGCACCGATGATGGGCATCCGGCAATCGGCAACAGGCATTCGATTGCCGGATGCCGAATGCCGATTGCCTACTGCCGCTTCGCCCCGACGAAGCCCACGATTTCCTTGACGTTCGCCAGCACCGGCCGCGATAGCGCGTCGGCGCGCTCGGCGCCGTCGGCGAGGATCGCGTCGATGTGCGCCGGGTCGGCGAGCAGGCGGCGCATCTCGGCGGCGATCGGCGCCAGTTTCGAGACGGCGAGATCGGCGAGCACCGGCTTGAATTGCGAGAACTGCGAGCGGCCGTGGTCGCGGAGCACGTCTTCCTTGGTGACGTCGGCGAGCGCGGCGTAAATGCCGACGAGGTTGTCGGCCTCGGGCCGCGTCTTCAACCCCTCGATGTCGGAGGGCAGCGGCTCGGGGTCGGTCTTCGCCTTGCGCAGCTTGGTCACGATCGTCTCGGCGTCGTCGGTCAGGTTGATGCGCGAATAGTCCGACGGGTCCGACTTCGACATCTTCTTGGTGCCGTCGCGGAGCGACATGACGCGCGTCGCCGGGCCGGTGATGATCGGCTCGGTCACCGGGAAAAACGCGTCGCCGTGGCCGTTCGCGGCGATCGACTCGGCGAAATCGTTGTTGAACTTGATCGCGATGTCGCGGCAGAGCTCGAGGTGCTGCTTCTGGTCGTCGCCCACCGGCACGTGCGTGCCGAGGTAGGCGAGGATGTCAGCCGACATCAGCACGGGATAGTCGTAGAGCCCGATCGACGCGGCCTCGCGGTCCTTGCCGGCCTTCTCCTTGAACTGCGTCATGCGGTTCAGCCAGCCGAGGCGGGCGACACAGTTGAAGATCCACGCCAGCTCGGCGTGCGCCGATACCTGGCTCTGGTTGAAGACGATGTGCTTCTTCGGGTCGATGCCGGCGGCGATGAACGCGGCCGTCACCTGCCGCGTTGCGGATGCCAGCTCGGTCGGCCCGCCCCACACCGTCATCGGCACGGTGATCGCGTGCAGGTCGACGACGCAGTAGATGCACTCGTGCGTCTTCTGCAGCTCGACGAAACGCTTGATCGCGCCGAGGTAGTTGCCGAGGTGCAGGTTGCCGGTCGGCTGGACGCCGGAGAATACGCGGGGGGTGAACTTGGTCATGGCAATTCCAAAAGGCTGGGCGCGTTCCAATAGGGCGGCGCCTTGCGGCGCGCAAGCGTCAGACCTTGCGGCGGCCGGGCAGGAGGGAGCGGACGATACGGCGGAAATCGACGACGCCGGTGAAATGGCAGAACAGCGCGAAGAAAATCACGCCGATGGCGACCAGCGCCACCATGACGCCGGCGCGGATTATGAGGCGGTCGGCGAGCAGCCACGGCGATAGCGCCCACGCCGCGGTGTAGATGACGACGCCCATCAGCACCGAGGCCAGCGCCAACAGCGGCAGGCGGCGGCGGAGGTTGGCGTCGCTGTTCATGTGGCCGCGGCGGCGGAGCACGAAATAGAGGATCAGCGTGTTGACCCAGGCGGCGATAGAGGTCGCCGCGGCGATGCCGACGTGGGCGAACCAGTGGAACAGCGCGAAGGCGGCGACGACGTTGACCACCATCGACAGCGCGCCGGACCACATCGGCGTCGAGGTGTCCTCGCGGGCGAAGAAGCTCGGCTGCAGCACCTTGATCGCGACGAACGCCGGCAGGCCGACCGCATAGGCGGCGAGCGCCGGCGCGG
The DNA here is from genome assembly GCA_037200845.1 of Bauldia sp. NCBI lineage: Bacteria > Pseudomonadati > Pseudomonadota > Alphaproteobacteria > Hyphomicrobiales > Kaistiaceae > Bauldia > Bauldia sp. The sequence continues at coordinate 413,244 of JBBCGQ010000001.1, read as the reverse complement.
TCGCGGCGGTGTCGGCGGCGGTGAAGGCGCCGCGCTCGAACAGCACCGCGAGGATCGGCCCGGGGATGACGAACAGCGCCACGGTCGCCGGCAGCGTCAGCGCCGCGGCGAATTCGATGGCGCGGTTCTGCGTGTGGTCGACGACGTCCTGCTGGCCGGCGCCCAGCGCACGCGCCAGATCGGGCAGCAGCACGATGCCGATGGCGATGCCGACGATGCCGAGCGGCAACTGGTAGAGGCGGTCGGCGTAATAAAGCCACGACACGGCGCCCGGCTGCAGCGACGCGATGATGGTGCCGACGACGATGTTGATCTGGGTGACGCCGCCGGCGAGGATCGACGGACCGGCCAGCCACGTCAACCGCTTGACGCCCGGCGTCCAGCGCGGGCGGATCAGGCGAAATTTCAGCCCCGCCCGGTGGCAGGCGTACCAGAGCGCGGCCAGTTGCAGCGCGCCGCCGACGGTGATCGCCGAGGTCAGCCACACGCCGGCCGAGACGGTGCCGATGTCGCCCCAGACGTAGATGGCGATGAGCGCCGCGATCAGCACGACGTTGAGCAGCGAGGGCGAGAAGGCGGCGGCGGCGAAGCGCCCGATGCCGTTCAGCGCGCCGGACAGAAGCGAGACCAGCGAGACGAGGAAGAGATAGGGAAACGCGATCCGCCCGAGCAAAACGGTCAGATCGAACTTCTGCGAGTCGGAGGCGAAGCCGGGCGCGAGGCCATAGGTCAGCCACACCATGCCGACCTCGGCGAGGATGGTGACGACGAGCAGCGCGGCGGCGAGCGAGGCGAGCGCCTCCTCGGCGAATTTCCTGGCGGCCTCCGGCCCCTCGGTCTGGTGGCCCTTGGTGAACAGCGGCACGAACGCCGAGGCAAACGCGCCCTCGGCGAACAGGCGGCGGAAGAGATTGGGCAGGCGCTGCGCGACGAAATACGCGTCGGCGACGTAGCCGGTGCCGAGCGCGGCGGCGATGAAGATATCGCGGATGAAGCCCAGCACGCGGCTCGACGCGGTCGCCGCACCGACGGTGGCGAAATTTTTCAGGAGGGACATGGGCTGCCGCTCGTGGTCCTCCCCCGCACAGCGGGGGAGGTGGCGCCGCGAAGCGGCGATAGAGGGGGCTTTCGGTGGCGCGGGCCGCGCCCTCCATCATGCTTCGCATGGTCCCCCTTCCCCGCTTCGCGGGTGAGGACCGATACCGAGCCGCTTCTCACGCCAGTTCCCGCTTCTTCGCGCGGGCCGGCTCCAGCGCCACCCCGCCGAAAGCCGCCAGCAGGCGCCGGCGCACGGCCGCCTCGCGCGACGCGTTGTTGATCTTGTGGCCGACGAGATCGGTCACGTAGAAAACGTCGACGGCGCGCTCGCCGAAGGTGACGATGTGCGCCGAGGCGATGTTGAGATTCAAATCGGAGATGGCGCGCGTCAGGTCGTAGAGCAGGCCCGGCCGGTCGAGGCCGGACGCCTCGATGACGGTGAACTGGTTCGACCACGAATTGTCGACGAGGATGTTGGTCTCGAGCGTGAACGCCTTCTGGCGGCCGCGCGGCTGGCCGCTTTTCGCCGCCACGATCTCGGGCAGGCGCACGGTGCCGGCGAGCGCCTGCTCGATCAGTTCGCCGATCTTGCGGGCGCGGCGGAGCTCGTCTTCCTCGTTGTCGAATTCGCGGCTCACCGAGATCGAGTCGAGCGCCTGGCCGTCGGTAGTGGTGAACACCTGCGCGTCGACGATGTTGGCGCCGGCCGCGGTGCAGGCGCCGGCGATGATCGACAGGAGACGCGGATGGTCGGGCGCGACCACCGTGATCTCGGTGATACCCTCGAAGGCATGCGTCGAAACCGCGGTCGCCAGGCGCCGGCCGCTCCGCGACACGTCGCGCAGCAGCGCCGCGTGCGCCACCTTGTGGGGCAGGTCGACGCGCAGCAGATAGGCCGGATAGTGGCGGCGGACGTAGGCGTCGCGGCTGCCCTCCGGCCAGTCGGAATATTCGTCGGCGAGCGCCTCGGACAGCTCCTTCTGCGCCTCGGCGACGCGGCGGTCGCGCGACACCTGGCTGTGGCCGCCGGTGAGGAACGGCTCGGTCTCGTAGTAGAGCGTACGCAGCAGTTGCCCCTTCCAGCCGTTCCAGACGCCCGGCCCGACCGCCTTGATGTCGGCCACCGTCAGCACGAGCAGCATGCGCAGCCGCTCCATCGACTGAACGATCGCGGCGAAATCGGCGATGGTCTTGCGGTCGTTCAGGTCACGCGACTGCGCCGTGATCGACATCACGAGATGATGCTGCACCAGCCACGCCACCGTCTCGGTGTCCGCCGGCGATAACCCAAATCGCGGACCGAGCTTGCGGGCGATCTTCGCCCCAGCCTCGGAATGATCGTCCGGGCGGCCCTTGGCGATGTCGTGCAGGAACAGCGCGACGTAGAGCAGCACGCGATCCTTGATCCCGGGCATGATCTCGTTTGCCAGCGGATGCGCCTCGGCGAGGTCGCCGCGCTCGATCTCGGCGAGCACGCCGATGGCGCGGATCAGGTGCTCGTCGACCGTGTAGTGGTGATACATGTTGAACTGCATCATCGACACGATCTTGCCGAACTCGGGCACGAAGCGACCGAGCACGCCGGCCTCGTTCATGCGGCGCAGCACCAGCTCGGGATTGCGCTTCGACGACAGGATCTCGAGGAACAGGCGGTTGGCCTCTTTGTCCTCGCGCAGTTCCGCGTCGATCAGCTTCAGCGAGCGCGCGATCTCCTGCATGGCGTCGGGGTGGAAGGCGAGATCGTAGCGATCGGCAAGATGGAAAATGCGGATCAGGTTCACCGGATCGCGGGCGAAGACCCTGGCGTTGGCCGTATTGATGCGGTCGTTGTCGACGACGAAGTCGGTCGAGCCGGGGATGACGCGCGTGCGCCGGCGGCCGATGCGGAAGAAACGGTTCAGCCCCGGCGTCGCCTTGGCGTGGCGCTCTTCCAATGCGGCGCAGAAGATGTTGGTGAGATCGCCGACGTCCTTCGCGACCAGGAAGTAATGCTTCATGAATCTTTCGACGTCGCGCAGGCCTGGGTGCGACGTGTAACCAAGCCGCTTGGCCATCTCGCGCTGGACGTCGAACGACAGCCGCTCCTCGGCCCGCCCGGTCATGAAATGGAGGTGGCAGCGCACGGCCCAGAGGAAATCCTCGGCCTTGCGGAACAGTTGCAGCTCGGCCTTGGAGAAGACGCCGACCTTGACCAGCTCCTCGCGGCTTTTGACGCGATAATAATATTTGGCGATCCAGAACAGCGTGTGGAGGTCGCGAAGACCGCCCTTGCCTTCCTTGACGTTCGGCTCGACGAGGTAGCGCGAGGCGCCCTGCTGGCGGTGGCGCTGGTCGCGCTCGGCGAGCTTGGCCGCGATGAACTCGCGGCCGGTGCCCTTCACCACCTCGGCATCGAAACGCGCGTTCAGCTCATCGGCGAGCGGCTTGTCGCCGACGATGTAGCGCGCCTCGAGCACGGCGGTGCGGATGGTCATGTCGGAGCGCGACAGGCGGATGCATTCCGAGAGACTGCGCGTCGAATGGCCGACCTTGAGGCCGAGGTCCCAGAGGAAATAGAGGATGAACTCGACGATCGCCTCGCCTTTCACCGTCTGCTTCGAGGGCAGCAGAAAAAGAAGATCGACGTCGGACCCCGGCGCCAGCATGCCGCGGCCATAGCCGCCGACGGCGACGACGCTCATGCGCTCCGCCTTCGGCGCCTTGAAGACATGATCGACGGCGAGGCCGTAGAGGGCGAAGATGATGGCGTCCTGCAACTCGGAGAGGCTGTGCGCGCACTCGGTGCCGCGGCCGTTGGCGATCAGCCGGCGCTCGGCCACCGCGCGCCCTTCGGCCGTCACCTTCTTCAGGTGCGCGACGATCGCCAGCCGCGCCTTGGCGGACAGCTCGCCGCCCTTGCCGGCCAGCGCGATCAACCGGGCGCGCAAAGCTTCGCCGTCGATCTCGAAGGGCGCGGCGACGGGCTTGTTCATTGGCGGCAATGACTTAGGGATTCGGTGGCGGGCAAGCTATAGGTTTCGCAGGCGAGATCAAAGCACGCCCGGAGTCACCCATCCATGAAGATGGCGTCGAAAGGCGGGCGCCCTGCCATCAATGGGTTGGTTAATCAGCCTCCTCCCGCTTATCCCCGCGAAAGCGGGGACCCAAGGGCAACCAGCCAGCGAACCGCGAGGGGACAACACTCACAACCCCACGCCCGGATCCCCGCTTTCGCGGGGATGAGCGGAGACAAGGGAAGCCGGGCACATACGACTATTTTTCCTGCTCCCGCCGAGCGGCCTTCAGGTTGTACAGCGTCTCTAGAGCCTCCTTCGGCGACATGTCGTCCGGGCGGATCGCATCCAGCATCGCAGTCAGCGGATCGACCGGCGGCTCGGCCTTCCGGGCGGCGGTGAACAGCGGCAGGTCGTCGATCAGCGTGTGGACCGGCGCCTTGCGGTCGGTCTCCTCGAGCTGCTTCAGCACCTCGCGGGCGCGCTCGACGACCTTGGCCGGCAGGCCGGCAAGACGCGCCACCTGGATGCCGTAGGAACGATCAGCCGAGCCGGGCACGATCTCGTGCAGGAAGATCACGTCGCCGTGCCATTCCTTGACGCGCACGGTGACGTTGACCAGCCGCGGCAGGCGCGCGGAGAGCGCCGTCAGCTCGTGGTAATGCGTAGCGAACAGGGCGCGGCTCCTGTTGACCTCGTGCAGGTGCTCGATCGCCGCCCAGGCGATGGACAGGCCGTCGAAGGTCGCGGTGCCGCGCCCGATCTCGTCGAGGATCACCAGCGCGTGCGGTCCCGCCTGGTTGAGGATCGCCGCGGTCTCGACCATCTCGACCATGAAGGTTGAGCGGCCGCGGGCGAGATCGTCGGCGGCACCGACGCGTGAGAACAGCCGGTCGACGACGCCGATGTGCGCGGCCTTGGCCGGCACGTACGAACCGATCTGCGCCATCACCGCGATCAGTGCGTTCTGGCGCAGGAACGTCGATTTGCCCGCCATGTTGGGGCCGGTGACCAGCCAGATCGAGCCGGCGGCGCCGGCGTCCTTCGGGCCGAGGTCGGCGTCGTTGGCGACGAACGCGGTGTCGCCGGCGCGCAGCGCCTGCTCGACGACGGGATGGCGCCCGGCTTCGATCTCGAAGGCGAGGGAATCGTCGACCGTCGGACGGGCGTAATTTTCCGCCTCGGCGAGCACCGCCAGCGAGGACGCCACGTCGATCACGGCCAACGCGTCGGCGACGTCGCGGATCGCGTTGGCGTGCGCCGCGATATCCACGACGAAACCGAGGAACACGTCGAGCTCGATCGCCAGGGCGCGCTCGCCGGCGCCGGCGATCTTCGCCTCGAGCTCGGTCAGTTCGCTGGTCGTGAAGCGCACCGCGCTCGCCAGCGTCTGGCGATGGATGTAGCGCGCGTTGAGCGGCGGCTGGAACAGCGGCGGGGCGGCATTGGTGCCGACCTCGATGAAGTAGCCGAGCACGTTGTTGTGCTTGATGCGCAGCGCGCGGATGTCGGTCTCGGCGGCGTAGTTCGCCTGCAGCGAGGCGACGATGCGGCGGCTGTCGTCGCGCAGCTTGCGCGACTCGTCGAGATCGGGCCGGTAGCCGTCGCGGACGAAGCCGCCGTCGCGTTTCAGATGCGGCAGGTCGTCGGCGAGCGCCGCCGATATCGACGCGACGAGATCGGCAGGCGCCGCCGCCAGTGCTGCGACGGCGTCGGCGATTTCCTCCGGCACATCCGGGCCGGTGCCGATGCGCGTCGCGATGGCGATGCCCATCGCCAGGCCGGCGCCGATCGCGGCGAGATCACGCGGCCCGCCGCGATCCATGGTCAGGCGCGACAGGGCGCGGGCGAGGTCGGGCGCCGCCTTGAGGTCGGCGACGATGCCGTCGCGCCGGCTGGTATCGGCCAGCATCCACGCCACCGAGTCCAGCCGCCGGGCGATGGTCCACGGGTCGGTCGAGGGGCCGGCGAGGCGCCGCGCGAGGAGGCGCGCGCCGGCACCGGTCACGGTGCGGTCGATGGCGGCGATCAGGCTGCCCTGCCGCGCGCCCGACAACGTCTGCGTCAGTTCGAGGTTGGCGCGCGTCGCCGCGTCGATCAGCATGGCGTCGCCGGCACCTTCCGCCACGGGCGGCGACAGGGGCGGGCGCTCCTTGATCTGCGTCTTCTCGACGTAGGCCAGCGCCGCCGCCGCCGCGGTCAGTTCGACTCGGGTGAAGCTGCCGAAACCGTCCAGCGTGCGGACGCCGAAATATTCGGCCAGCCGCCCACTGGCTGTGCTGCCGTCGAAGAATGCCGCGGCGAGCGGGGTCACCGCGGCGCCGAGCTGGCGCCAGAACGCGGCCAGCTCCTCGTCGGCGAACAGCGCGTCGGCGACGAGCACCTCGCGCGGCTCGATGCGGGCGAGGTCGGTGGCGAGCCGCGCCCTGTCGGTCGCGGCCAAACGGAACTCGCCCGTCGAAATGTCGATCCAGGCGATGGCGTAGACGTCGGCGCCGTCCGCGCCGCCGCGCTGGCGCGCAACCGCGGCGAGATAGTTGTTGCGCCGGCCGTCGAGCAGCGCGTCCTCGGTCAGCGTGCCGGGCGTCACCAGGCGGATGACATCGCGGCGGACCACCGACTTCGAGCCGCGCTTGCGCGCCTCGGCCGGGTCCTCGATCTGCTCGCAGACCGCGACGCGATGGCCGAGCGCGATCAGCTTCTGCAGGTACTGGTCCGCGGCGTGGACCGGAACGCCGCACATCGGAATATCGGCGCCCTGATGCTTGCCGCGGCGGGTCAAAGTGATGCCCAGAGCCCTAGAGGCGACCTCGGCGTCGTCGAAGAACATCTCGTAAAAGTCGCCCATCCGGTAGAACAGCAGGCAGTCCGGATTGGCGGTCTTGATCTCGATGTATTGCGCCATCATCGGCGACGAGGGCGCCCCTTGAGGTGCGCCCCCGTCGTTGTCTTCAGCCGTGTCCGCGCGGGTATCCATCGCCGGGGAAGCTAGCAGATGCGGCCGCACGCTTCGACGGCAGCAACGCCGGTTTCCGCAACTGCGCGTTCGCGCCGGTTGTCAGCCCGGTCGACGGTGATAAAGTCCCGGCCCTCCCGCAGAATAAATGGGCGCAGGGCGCGCCCTTCCCCGGACACCAGAACATGGCTGAGAAAAAGAAACCGGCGGCGAAAGCCGGCGTCTCCGTTACCGATCAGGAAGCGTTGAAATTCCATTCCGAGGGACGCCCCGGCAAGCTGGAGGTCGTCGCCACCAAGCCGATGGCGACGCAGCGCGATCTGTCGCTCGCCTACTCGCCCGGCGTCGCCGTGCCGGTGCGCGCCATCGCCGATGACCCCAGCGCGGCATACGACTACACCGCCAAGGGCAACATGGTCGCCGTCATCTCGAACGGCACCGCGATTCTCGGCCTCGGCAATCTCGGCGCGCTCGCATCGAAGCCGGTGATGGAAGGCAAGGCGGTGCTGTTCAAGCGCTTCGCCGACGTCGACGCCATCGACCTTGAGATCGACACCGAAAACGTCGACGAATTCATCAACAGCGTGCGCTATCTCGGGCCGTCGTTCGGCGGCATCAACCTCGAGGACATCAAGGCGCCGGACTGCTTCATCATCGAGTCGCGCCTGCGCGAGCTGATGGACATTCCCGTGTTCCACGACGACCAGCACGGCACGGCGATCATCGCCGCCGCCGGCCTGATCAACGCGCTGCACCTTACCGGACGCGACATCGCCACGACCAAGGTGGTGTGCAACGGCGCCGGCGCTGCCGGCATCGCCTGCATCGAGTTGATCAAGACGCTGGGCGCCAAGGCCGAGAACATCTTCCTCTGCGACACCAAGGGCATCGTCTACCAGGGCCGCAAGGAAGGCATGAACCAGTGGAAGTCGGCGCACGCCGTCGAGACTTCCAAGCGGACGCTGGCGGAAGCGATGGAAGGCGCCGACGTCGTGCTCGGCCTCTCCGCCAAGGGCGCGCTCTCCGACGCCATGATCAAGTCGATGGCGGAGAAGCCGATCATCTTCGCCATGGCCAACCCCGACCCGGAGATCACGCCGGAGGAAGTCGCAGCGATACGCGACGACGCGATCGTCGCCACCGGCCGGTCGGACTATCCGAACCAGGTCAACAACGTGCTGGGCTTTCCCTACATCTTCCGCGGCGCGCTCGACGTGCGCGCGACCACCATCAACGAGGAAATGAAGACCGCCGCGGCGCAGGCGCTGGCGGCGCTGGCGCGCGAGGACGTGCCCGACGAAGTCGCCGCCGCCTACCAGGGCGTGCGGCCGAAATTCGGTCCGGCCTACATCATTCCGGTGCCGTTCGATCCGCGCCTGCTGTCCGAGATTCCGGCGGCGGTGGCGCGGGCGGCGATGGATTCGGGCGTGGCGCGGAAGCCGATCCCCGACATGGCGGCCTACAAGATGCAGCTATCGGCGCGGCGCGACCCGATCGTCGGCACGCTCCAGCGCATCTACCAGCGCGTGCGGCGCTCGCCGAAGCGCGTCGTCTTCGCCGAGGGCGAGGAGGAGCAGATGATCCGCGCCGCCGCCTCGTTCGTGAACCACAAGCTCGGCACCGCGATCCTGATCGGCCGCGAGGAGACGGTGCGGACCGCGGCGGAGCGCGCCGGCATCGACATCCGCGAGGGCGTCGAGGTGCACAACGCGCGCCTGTCGAAACGCAACGCCGACTACGCCGACTTCCTCTACGCGCGCCTGCAGCGCAAGGGCTACCTGTTCCGCGACGTGCAGCGCCTGATCAACAACGACCGTAACCATTTCGGCGCCTGCATGGTGGCGCTCGGCGACGCCGACGCGATGGTCGCGGGCGTCAGCCGCAACTACTCGGTGGTGCTGGAGGACGTGCGCCGCGTCATCGACGCCAAGCCGGGGCACCTGGTCATCGGCGTGTCGATCATCCTGGCGCGCGGCCGCCTGGTCGTCGTCGCCGACACCGCGGTGCACGACATGCCGTCGCCGCAGCAGCTTGCCGATATCGCCGTGGAAGCGGCGGGCGTGGCGCGCCGCATGGGCTATGTGCCGCGCGTCGCGCTGCTCGCCTACTCGACGTTCGGCCAGCCGGAGGGCGAGCGCGCCAAGAAGATCCGCGAGGCGGTGGAAATTCTCGACCAGCGCCGCGTCGATTTCGAATACGACGGCGAGATGGCCGCCGACGTGGCGCTGAACCCGAAGGCGATGGCGGCGTATCCGTTCTGCCGCCTCTCCGGCCCGGCCAACGTGCTGGTCATGCCGGCTTACCACTCGGCGGCGATCTCGACCAAGATGGTGCAGGAACTCGGCGGCTCGACGGTGATCGGCCCGCTGCTCGTCGGCCTCGACAAGCCGGTGCAGATCGTCTCGCTGGCGGCGATGGATTCCGACATCGTCAACATGGCGGCGCTGGCGGCGTATAACCTCGGCGGTTGAGGGACCGCCAGTGGCGACCGCAAAGATATTGCGGCGTGGAAGCGAGCAAATCGTGCGCTTTCCACATTCAATCCGCCTGCGGGCCGGTGAGGTCGATGTCGTTCGCGAGGGCGACGAGATCGTACTGAAACCGAGGAAAGTGCGGCCTGCCAAGGCTGCAAAAACCTTCTTTGGTACGCCGCTAGCTTGGCCGTGATCCTCCGGCCTGACCGGAGGATCAGCGGCTTCCTTGAGGCGCGGTAAACTGGCGATGCTCGCGTGATCCTCCGGTCAAGCCGGAGGATCACGGGTGTGTGTCGGCGGCTATGCCCGTCCTGCTAATCCAGCTTCGTCAGATACCGCCGGTCGGCGCAGGTCAGGCCCTCCTCGGGCGTGCAGCCGTGCAGCGAATAGAGGATGGCGCGCGAGCGGCCGATCAGATTTTCGACCGGGATGTAGCCGAGCGACTCGAAGCGGCTGTCGGCGGAGTTGTCGCGGTTGTCGCCCATGACGAAGATGCGGCCGGCCGGCACGATGTAGATGCCGGTGTTTTCCTGCGGACGCAGGTCCGACTGCATGATGACCGGATGCGTGTAGCCGCCGGGCAGCGTCTCTTCGTATTCGTTCACCTGCACGGGGGCGCCGCCGAACTGGCGGTAGGCGTAGGTCTTCACGAATTTCCGCGGCGCTTCGACGCCGTTGATGATCAGGTGGCCGTCGGTGATCTGGATGCGGTCGCCGGGCAGGCCGATCAGGCGCTTGACCAGCGTCTCGCCGGTGGTCGGGTGGCGGAAGAGCACGATGTCGCCGCGGTCGGGCAGGCGGGCGAACAGGCGGCCGTCGGTGAAGGGCAGCTTGGGCAGCGTCACCAGCGGCGCCGAATACGGCCCGATGCCGTAGTCGAACTTGGTGGCGATCAGGCGGTCGCCGACTTCCAGCGTCGGCACCATGCTCTCGGACGGAATGTAGTACGTGGCAAACGCGACAGTCTTCAGGATGAACGTCAGGAGCGCGGCACCTACGATCGTGCGCGTCCACTCGGCAGCGTATTTCATTGTTTCCCTCTACCCGCCCGAAAATCCGGCGGAGCGGAGCGCACCTTGGCGGCAGGATTGGGGCGGCGCAATCCGTCGTTCAGCCCGGTTTGACTATCCGGCGGAGCGTCAGGTTGATGCGGCCGCCGTCCGGAAACCAGTCGCGGAGCAGGGTCGAGGTGCCGGGATAGAGGCGATCGACACCGTGGAAGGCGAGACGCGATGCGCCGCCCAGCACGACGACATCGCCGGAGGCGAGGCGCAGCGACCGCGTCGGGTCGGTGCGGCTGGTGCCGCCAATGCGGAACAGGCAGGTGTCGCCCAGCGAGATCGACACCACCGGCGCGGCGAAATCCGCCTCGTCGCGGTCCTGATGCAGACCCATCTTCGCCGCCGGCTCGTAGCGGTTGACCAGGCAGGCTTCCGGGTCGTGCGGGTAGTCCGCGACCGTCCGCCAGACTTCCAGCACCATCGCCGGATTGGCGGCCACGCGCTCCCAGTCTCCGGATGGGTCGGCTGATAACGATAGCCATGCTCACGATCGGAAACCCAGCCGAGCGACCCCATATTGGTCATGCGCACCGAAAACGGCTTGCCGGTGCGCGGCATGGTCGGCTGGAAGAAGGGCGCCGCCGCTTCGGCCCGGCGCAGCTCGGCAACCAGCCGCTCCTGCCCGGCGCGGTTGAGGTAGCCGGGCAATATCCGGAAGCCGGGCGCGTCCATGGTCACAACATTCCGGAATCCGCCAAAACCAGCGCTTGCGGCGCATTTCGCCCGTTCTTATATACGGCCAGAAGCCACACGCCCTGTCTTCGACGGGGACATTTGATTTCAGCATCAGGGGGCCGAATCGGGGGCCGCATTGGACCCATCCGGTCTGCCGACAGGAGACATAAGAGACATGGCTAAAGTAATCGGGATCGACCTCGGCACGACCAATTCGTGCGTCGCGGTCATGGACGGCAAGAACGCCAAGGTTATAGAGAACGCGGAAGGCGGGCGCACGACGCCCTCGATCGTCGCGTTTACGGACGACGGCGAGCGCCTCGTCGGCCAGCCGGCCAAGCGCCAGGCGGTCACCAACCCGGAGCGCACCTTCTTCGCGGTGAAGCGCCTCATCGGCCGCCGCTACGACGACCCGATGGTCGACAAGGACAAGGGCCTCGTCCCCTACAAGATCGTGAAGGCGCCGAACGGCGACGCATGGCTTGAGGCGGACGGCAAAAAGTACTCGCCCTCGCAGATCTCCGCCTTCACGCTGCAGAAGATGAAGGACACCGCCGAGGCCTATCTCGGCGAGAAGGTGACACAGGCGGTCATCACCGTACCCGCCTACTTCAACGACGCGCAGCGCCAGGCGACCAAGGACGCCGGCCAGATCGCCGGCCTCGAGGTGCTGCGCATCATCAACGAGCCGACGGCGGCGGCGCTCGCCTACGGCCTCGACAAGAAGGAAGGCAAGACGATCGCGGTCTATGACCTCGGCGGCGGCACCTTCGATATTTCCGTGCTCGAAATCGGCGACGGCGTGTTCGAGGTGAAGTCGACCAACGGCGACACGTTCCTCGGCGGCGAAGACTTCGACATGCGGCTGGTCAACTACCTGGCCGACGAGTTCAAGAAGGACCAGGGCATCGACCTCAGAGGCGACAAGCTCGCGCTGCAGCGGCTGAAGGAAGCCGCCGAGAAGGCGAAGATAGAGCTGTCGTCCGCGACGCAGACCGAGATCAACCTGCCGTTCATCACGGCGGACGCGTCCGGCCCGAAGCATCTCACCATGAAGCTCACCCGCGCCAAGTTCGAGGCGCTGGTCGACGACCTCATCCAGAAGACGGTCGGTCCGTGCAAGGCCGCGTTGAAGGACGCCGGCCTGACGGCGGCCGAGATTCAGGAAGTCGTCCTGGTCGGCGGCATGACGCGCATGCCGAAGGTGCAGGAAGTCGTGAAGCAGTTCTTCGGCAAGGAGCCGCACAAGGGCGTCAACCCGGATGAGGTCGTCGCCATCGGCGCCGCCATCCAGGCCGGCGTGCTGCAAGGCGACGTCAAGGACGTGCTGCTGCTCGACGTGACGCCGCTGTCGCTGGGCATCGAGACGCTCGGCGGCGTGTTCACGCGCCTCATCGACCGCAACACGACCATCCCGACGAAGAAGGGCCAGACCTTCTCGACCGCCGAGGACAGCCAGAACGCAGTGACCATCCGCGTCTTCCAGGGCGAGCGCGAGATGGCGTCGGACAACAAGCTGCTCGGCCAGTTCGACCTCGTCGGCATTCCGCCGGCGCCGCGCGGCGTGCCGCAGATCGAAGTCACCTTCGATATCGACGCCAACGGCATCGTCAACGTGAGCGCCAAGGACAAGGGCACCGGCAAGGAGCAGCAGATCCGCATCCAGGCCTCGGGCGGCCTGTCCGATGCCGACATCGAGAAGATGGTGAAGGACGCGGAGGCGCATGCTTCCGAGGACAAGGAGCGGCGCGCGCTGGTCGAAGCCAAGAACCAGGGCGAGGCGCTCGTGCACTCGACCGAGAAGTCGCTCAAGGACTACGGCGACAAGGTCGCGGCCGCGGACAAGACCGCGATCGAGACGGCGCTGGCCGATCTCAAGTCGGCGCTGGAAGGCGAGAGCGGCGATGCGATCAAGGAAAAGACCAGCACGCTGGCGCAGGTGTCGATGAAGCTCGGCGAGGCGATGTACGCCGCCTCGCAGGCGAACGCCGGCGGTGACGCGCCCGACGGCGATGCCGGCCCCAAGAACGAGGACGTGGTCGACGCCGACTTCGAGGAAGTCGACGACGACAAGAAGAAGTCGGCCTAACCGCCAAGCGTTCGGGTAGCCGCCCCATGGACATCACCCTTCGCCCGGCAAGACCGGAAGACGCGGAGGAGATGGCGCGCTGGTTCGTTGATCTCGACGAACTCGCGCAGTGGGGCGGCCCGGACGTCCGCTTCCCGCTAACGCAAGAGCAGATGGCGGGCTGGATCGCCGAGATCGCGCGCGAGATGCCGCGCCTCTGCTTCACCGCCGTCGATGCCGACGATACGCCCATGGGCCACGTCCAGTTTCTCCACGATCCGCCGAAGAAGTGGGCGCGCCTCGGCCGCTTCGCGGTGGCGCGCCACCGGCGCGGCGAAGGCTTCGGCCGCACGCTGTTCGACCATGCGGTGCGCTTCGCCTTCACCGAACTCGCCGTCGACCATCTGGCGCTCGCGGTTTTGCCGGAGAACCGGATCGCGCACGGCATGTACGAGCGATCCGGCTTTAACGACGAAACGCAGAGCCGCAGCGTGCGCGCCGAAGACGGCGTGGCGTACGTGGTGAACATCATGGGCCTGACGCGGCCCGACTGGATCAAGTTGTCGGGCGTCCGTGGCGACGCAGCGAAGGTGGCCTGACGTGGCGGCGAAAGCGGATTTCTACGAGGTGCTGGGCGTCGTGCGCACGGCCGACGACAAGACGCTGAAGGCGGCGTTCCGCAAGCTCGCCATGCAATATCACCCGGACCGCAACCCCGGCGACAAGAACGCCGAGATCAAATTCAAGGAAGTCGCGGCGGCCTACGAGGTACTGAAGGACCCGCAGAGCCGCGCCGCCTACGACCGCTTCGGCCACGCCGCCTTCGAGAACGGCGGCGCCGGACAGGCGGCCGGCTTCCCCGGCGACTTCGGCGCGACGATGTCGGACATCTTCGACAACATCTTCGGCGACATGATGGGCAGCGGCGGACGCCGCGGCACCAATGCGTCGCGCGGCGGGCGCGAGCGTGGCGGCGATCTGCGCTACAACATGGAGATCACGCTCGAAGAGGCCTACGCCGGCAAGACCGCCGAGATCGCGGTGCCGACCAAGATCGTCTGCAAGACGTGCTCGGGCTCGGGCTCCAAGCCAGGCTCGTCCCCCAAGACCTGCCCGACGTGCGAAGGCCAGGGCCGCGTGCGCGCGGCGCAGGGCTTCTTCTCGATCGAGCGCACCTGCCCCACCTGCCAGGGCCGCGGCGAGGTGATCGCCGACCCGTGCGTCGAGTGCCACGGCTCGGGGCGCACGACCGAGGACCGCAAGCTCAGCGTCAACATTCCCTCGGGCATCGAGGACGGCACGCGCATCCGGCTGGCCGGCGAAGGCGAAGCCGGCCTGCGCGGCGGCCCGTCCGGCGACCTCTACATTTTCCTGTCGATCAAGCCGCACGAATTCTTCCAGCGCGACGGCGCCGACATCTTCTGCCGCGTGCCGATCTCGGTGACGACGGCGGCGCTCGGCGGCGAGTTCCAGGTGCCGACCATCGACGGCGGGCAGACGCGGGTGAAGGTCCCCGACGGCACGCAGACCGGCAAGCAGTTCCGCCTGAAGTCGAAGGGCATGCCGGTGCTCAGATCGCAGCGCGTCGGCGACATGTACATCCAGGTCGCGGTCGAGACGCCGCAGAACCTCAGCCGCCGCCAGCGCGAGCTGCTCGAGGAATTCGAGAAAGTGAGCTCGGCGGAGAACAATCCCGAGTCGACGGGATTTTTCGCGCGGGTGCGCGATTTCCTCGAGGGACTGGGCGGCTAGCCCGCCTCCGCGGGCATGACGGCGGCAGCCGCCTCGTCGCGCGCGACGTGCCGCAGCAGATACAGCCCGTAAATGAAATTCGGCAGGATGAGTGCGAACGGCGCCAGCGCCAGCGCGCCCAAGCTGCCAATGCTGGTGGGCGTGCCCGGCGCGTCCGGCATGGAAGCGAGGCGCGTCGCCAGCCCGACCGCGGTGGTGACCAGCGTGAAATCCCACAGGCCGTGGAGGATTATCCCAGGGTAGATCGAGCGCGTGCGGATGCGGATGGCCATGAAGGCGATGCCGGTCATGAACGCCGTCACCGCCTGGATCGACGACGCGAGGAAGTCGCCGGTCGAGATGCCGTTGAGGATATGCACGGCGCCGAACAGCAGCGTGCTCACAAGTATCGCCGGCCAGACGGAGAAGCGGCTGCGCAGGCCCTGATAGAGAATGCCGCGGCAGGCGAGTTCCTCCGAGATGCCGACCATCACCGTGTTGCCGAGGATGACCAGCATCACCGGCAGCGGCGGCAGGCCGACGACGAGGCCGAGCCCGACGAAGAAGACGACGTACAGCGCCGGGAACCAGATCAGCCGCAGCGAGCCCGGCTGCGGCGCGTTGAGGCCGACGTCGCGCCAGCGGAAGATGACGATCGCCGCGACGAGGAAGGCGATGGCAACCGGCAGATTGAGCAGCAGGCGATCGGACACCGCGGCGTCCAGCGCCTGCGTGCCGCCGACGTGCGCCCACAGGCGCGAGAGGAACACGGTGATCAGCGCCCAGCCGACGAAGACGGCGAGGGAGAGAAGCGCGCGGGGCAGGGCGTTCTGCATGGTTTGAACCAAGCGCACAAAGCGGTTAGCAATTGGTCACCTGTCGTTAGGGGATGGGGGCGCTAGCTGCTTTCGTCGATCGACGCGTTCTTCTACCGGAACCCGCCCATGCCCTCCGCCCGCATCCTTGTATTCGCCGGCTCGATTCGCACCGGCGCATTGTCCGGCAAGCTTGCGGCAGCAGCGGCCAAGGAGATCGCGCTCGCCGACGCCGACGTCACCACCATCTCGCTCGCCGACTACCCGCTGCCGATATTCAACGGCGACCTCGAGGTGGAGAAGGGCGTGCCGGAGAACGCGACCAGGCTGGCGCAGCTCATCGCCGCCAACCAGGGCATCTTCATCTCGACGCCGGAATACAATCACGGCCTGCCGCCACTGCTCACCAACGCGATCGCCTGGGTGAGCCGGCTGCGCCATACCGGCACCCTGCCCTATCGCCACAAGGTCTATTGCCTCGGCGCGTCGTCGGACGGCCGCTACGGTGGCGCGCGGGCGATCATCGAACTGCGCAAGATCGTCGCCATCGGGCTGCAGGGCGTCGTCATTCCGCTGCGCGTCGAGTTGCCGATGGCGCAGCACGCCTTCAACGAATCCGGCGACCTGATCGACGAAGGCGCGATGCACTCACTGAAGTCGGCCTCGCGCCAGCTCGTCGATTTCGCGCGCCGCCTCGCCGACTAGCGCTACTCCGGCGTCGTGCCGATGCGCGACCTGTCGCGCGACCAGTAGATGCCGCCGACCGTGCCGATGATGTTCGCGGCCGGGACGCCGCCGACTTCGCGCATGCGGCTGTCCTGCGCGTTATCGCGATTGTCGCCGAGCACGAAGTAGCGACCCGCGGGGACCTCGAACAAGGCCGTGTTGTCGCTCACTCCGTTCTGCAGCTCGTCGAGAACAAGGTGGGTCGCGCCGCCGGGCAACGTCTCGCTGTAGACCGTGCCGTACTCGCCCGGCACCTGCATGTCCGTCCCGGTCAGCGTCGCCGGCGCGCCGTTCAGTTGCAGTACGCCGTTCAACATCTGCACGCGGTCGCCCGGCAGGCCGATGACGCGGCGGAGATAGGCGATGCTCGGGTCGCTCGGCAGCGCCATCGCAATGAGCGTGCCGCGCTCGGGCGCGCGGGCGGTGCCGTCGACGAGGATGTAGTCGCCGGCCATGAGCGTCGGCGCCATCGATCCGCTCTCGACCGAGAACGTGCGCACCGCCGGCTTGAACACGAACAGCGACAGCAGCACGAAGCCGGCAACTACCGCGCTGTAGACCCAATTCCGATTGTACGGTTGCGGCCGGAATTCGGTTTCGTGGAGCGCGATGCGGGCGCTGTCGACGATGAAGAACAGCTCGGCCGCGCCCTCCAGCAAGAACGTGGCGAAGTAGACCACCGGCCGCGCCAGATGGCCGCCAAGCGCGGTGGTCGTGGCGATGCTGAAAGCCAGGAAAACCAGCGCCGCGACGAGCGCCCGCCGCGGCCTGCCGACGTAGAGATAGCCGGCGGCGCCGAAGCTCGCGATCGCGAACAGGCCGGCGGCCCACCAGCGGCGCGGCGCGGTCTCCGAATCTTCCACGGCGGCGTCCCCCATTGCGCGCGATGGTAGGTGAGGCACAACCGTGGCGCCAGCGCTTGACGCTCGCGCCTCGATCCGCGACAAGCCGGCACCATGAAGATTCCCGCGCGCGACCGGCTGATCGTCGCCCTCGACGTGAAAAGCGTCGCGGAGGCGGAAGCGATGGTCGCCCGCCTCGGCGACAGCGTCACCTTCTACAAGGTCGGGCTGCAGCTCACCTTTGCCGGCGGCCTCGGCTTTGCCGAGCGGCTGGTGCGCATGGGCAAGCAGGTGTTCCTCGACGTCAAGCTGCTCGACATCGACAACACCGTTGCCGGCGCGGTGCAGAGCATCGCGGCGATGGGCATGACCTTCGTCACCATCCACGGCTACCCGCAGGCGATGCGCGCCGCGGTCGGCGCGCGCGGCGCGGCGCGGCTGAAGCTGCTCGGCGTCACCGTGCTGACCTCGATGGACCAATCCGATCTCGCCAACGCCGGCTATGCCGGCACGCTGGCGTCGCTGGTGGCGCTCCGCGCCGCCGACGCGCGCCTCTCCGGCATGGACGGCGTCGTCGCCTCGCCGGCCGAGACCGCGGCGGTGCGCACCATCGTCGGGCCGGACATGGCAGTGGTCATCCCCGGGATACGGCCGAGCGGCAGCGACGCCGGCGACCAGAAACGCATCGCGACGCCGGCTGCCGCGATCCAGGCCGGCGCCGACTATCTCGTCGTCGGCCGGCCGGTCACCGCCGCGGCGGATCCGAAATCCGCGGCCGACGCCATCGTCGCCGAAATTGCACTCGCCGCCGGCAACTAGGAGCAACACATGGCCAAGGGCTACTGGGTCGTCCGCGTCGACGTTTCGAACGCCGACGAGTACGCGAAATACGCCATGGGCAACCCGGCGATCTTCGCCAAGTTCGGCGGCCGCTTCCTCGCCCGTGGCGGCAAACACGCGGTGGTCGAAGGCACGGGGCGGGCGCGCAACGTGCTGATCGAGTTTCCAGACTTCGAAACCGCGCTCGCCTGCTTCAACTCGGCGGAATACAAGGCGAACATGAAGCTGCGGGCCGGCCACGCCACGGCGGATATTGTCGTGGTCGAGGGCACGTAAGCGCGACCTCGACAGACCTGGAGCGCGGGCCTGTCGTCTTCATTCTCGCTCCCCTCGCCCTCTCATCTCATCCCCTCTCCCTGGAGGGAGAGGTGACTAATTGGAGGTTGCGGCAAGGCGCAACCTGATTTGCGCCGCGTTGCCCTCGCCAAACAGCGCGGCTATACCCGCCCGACCAAGGGAGCGAGACGAAATGGCCGACATGCGACTGCTCGTCGTCGGCGCCGCCGGGCGCATGGGGCGCACGCTCGTCCGGTTGCTCGCCGAGACGCCGGGCGTGACGCTCGCCGGCGCGATCGAGCGCAGCGGCGCGCCGGATATCGGCAAGGACAGCGGCGAGCTTGCCGGCATCGGGCCGAACGGCATCGCCATCACCGCCGACGCCCTGCCGCTGTTCGCCGCGGCCGAGGGCGTGCTCGACTTCACGACGCCGGCCGCGACCGTCGTCTACGCCGAGTTCGCGGCGCAGGCGCGCATCGTTCACGTCATCGGCACCACCGGGCTCGGCCCGGCGGAGGAAGCGAAGATCAAGGCGGCGGCGCCGCACGCGGCGATCATCAAGTCGGGCAACATGAGCGTCGGCGTCAATCTCGTCGCCGGGCTCGTGCGCCAGGCGGCGAAGGCGCTGGGGCCCGACTTCGACGTCGAGATTCTCGAGATGCATCATCGCCACAAGGTCGATGCGCCGTCGGGCACGGCGCTGATGCTCGGGCGCGCGGCGGCGGAGGGGCGCGGCATCGAACTCGACGCACATTCCGTCCGCGGCCGCGACGGCATCGCCGACGCGCGGCGGAGTGGCGACATCGGCTTTGCGTCGCTCCGCGGCGGCTCGGTCGTCGGCGAGCACAGCGTGATCTTCGCCGGCGACGGCGAGACGATCGAGATCACCCACAAGGCGGGCGACCGCGCACTCTTCGCCCGCGGCGCCATCCGCGCCGCGCTGTGGGGCCGCGGGCGCAAGCCCGGCCTCTACTCCATGACCGACGTGCTCGGCCTATGATTGGCCGCGCCGCGTTCCTCGCTCTGCTGCTCATGGCGCTGCCGGCGCACGCGCAGGATTATCCCTACTCCGGCTTCTTCTCGAGCCAGGGCCGCCGACGTCAGCCCGGAAGATGCGCAGCTCGCCTGCGCCTACAGCTTCTTCCGCCAGAAGCCGGACGGCACGTTCGTCGGCTACGAGATCGACAAGTTGGCGTTCCTGACCGACGGGACGCTGCGCTACGAACGCTACGGCGAGGGCAACTGCACCATCGACGCCGATCGCGTCGAGGTGTGCACGACAACGGCAAGCTCGGACAAGGACGAGATCGGCGCGTCGTATTTCGACGTGATGACGGTGATCGACGCCGACACCGTCGGCTCGCAATTCTTTGAAACCAGAGCGGCCGCGACCGCCTACGCCACCAGGGCGCAAGGCCGGCCAAGCTTTGAATCGCATTTCGTGCGTTGCAACGGCTTCGACGAGACGGTGCTCGGCGACGCGCTCACCGACAAGATGACCACGCTGTCGACCGACGACCAGGGACCGCTGCAATCGCCGGAATTCGACGAGGCGTCGCGCGCCACGATGCGCGCCATACTGACGAAACTCGGAACCCAACCCTGACGGAAACGGAAAACACGATGGACCGCCTGCTCGTGCTCGTCCGCCATGGACAGAGCGAATGGAACCTCAAGAATCTTTTCACCGGCTGGCGCGACGTCGACCTTACCGACGTCGGCGTCGAGGAGGCGAAAACCGCCGGGCGGACGCTGAAGGCGAAGGGTCTCGGCTTCGACCTGACCTTCACCTCCGTGCTGAAGCGGGCGCAGCGCTCGCTCGACCTGATGCTCGGCGAGCTCGGCCAGGCGAACCTGCCGGGGACGCGCGACGTGGCGCTCAACGAGCGCGACTACGGCGACCTCACCGGGCTCAACAAGGATGACGCGCGCAAGAAATGGGGCGAGGATCAGGTGCACATCTGGCGCCGCGCCTACGCGGTGGCGCCGCCCGGCGGCGAGTCGCTCCGCGACACCGGCGCGCGGGTCTGGCCGTATTACATCCACGCCATCCAGCCGCACGTGCTGCGCGGCGAACGGGTGCTGATCGCCGCGCATGGCAACTCGCTGCGCGCGCTGATCATGGCACTCGACGGGCTGACCGCCGACGAGATCGTGAAGATGGAACTCGCGACCGGCGTGCCGGTGGTCTACCGGCTCAACGCCGACTCGACGGTGGCGAGCAAGGAGACGCTAGCTTAGTTAGCGCTATGGCTAATTAAGATAGCTAGCTGCTCAGAACGCCAGCTTCCCAGCCGAGAATCGCGCGCTTGCGGGTCAGGCCCCAGTGATACCCGTGCAGCCCGCCATCCTTGCCGATGACGCGGTGGCAGGGCACCACGAAGGAGATCGGGTTCTTGCCTACCGCGGCGCCAACTGCGCGGGCCGCCGTCGGCCGGCCGAGATGCGCGGCAATGTCGCCGTAGGTCGTGGCGCGGCCGAGCGGCAGCTTGAGCAGCGTCTCCCAGACGCTCACCTCGAAGTCGGTGCCGATCATGATGACGCGCAGCGGCTGCTCCGATTTCCACTGCTGGCGGTCGAAGATGCGCCGCACGTACGCGACCGTCGCGGCCGAGTCCTCGACGTAGGTCGCCTTCGGCCAGCGCGCCGTCATGTCGGCGAGCGCCGCCTTCTCGCCGCCCTCGTCGGCGAAGGCGAGGCCGGCGAGGCCGTAGTCGGTGACCATGACCAGCGCCGTGCCGAACGGCGAGGGATGGAAGCCATAGCGGATCGTGACGCCCTCGCCGCGCGCCTTGTAGGCACCGGGCGTCATCGCCTCGTGGGTCACGAACAGATCGTGCAGGCGCGCCGGCCCCGAGAGGCCGAGCTCATACGTCGCATCGAGCACGGAGGCGGAATCGGCGAGGAGGCCGCGCGCATGATCGAGCGTCACCGCCTGCAGGAATCCTTTCGGCGACAAGCCGGCCCAGCGCGTGAACAGCTTCTGCAGCGTCAGCGGCTTCCTGCGGACGTGCGCCGCAATCGCTTCCAGCGACGGCTGGTCGCGCCATTCGCGTGAGATGAATTCGATGGCGCGCGAGACGACGGCGTAGTCGGAGGGATGCTCGTCGCGGAGCGCGGCGGAGACGTTCTTCGGGTGCGTGAGACGAGCGGCGGACATCGGCGCGAGTTCCATGATGGTTGCTCCTTGTTCTGCGCCCGAGATAGACGCGGACGGCGCGGGCAACCACCCGTTTCTTGCGCGTCAGGCGCGTGCCTTGGCAAGCGCGGCGGAAAATTCGCGG
Organism: Bauldia sp.; assembly: GCA_037200845.1. Lineage (NCBI taxonomy): Bacteria > Pseudomonadati > Pseudomonadota > Alphaproteobacteria > Hyphomicrobiales > Kaistiaceae > Bauldia > Bauldia sp. The sequence continues at coordinate 391,465 of JBBCGQ010000001.1, read as the reverse complement.
GCGAATTTCTCGCGCTCGCCGGCACCGAGGAAGCGGCCGATCGCGAGGCGATGACCCTGCCAGGCGATCGCCATTCCGAGGATGCCGAACTCCGGATGGCGGTCGACCTCGAAGCGCGCCCAGTATGGATTGAGGCCGGTCTCGGCCGCCGTCCCGTCCGGCGCGATGCGCCTGACCGTCAGCGCCGAGCGCGACAGGCGGATTTCCTCCGCCGCCCGCGCCTGGCGGTAGCTCAGGCGGAACGCCGCATACACCAGCAGCACGTCGAGGCCGAGGAAGCCGGGGACCGGCCATGCGCCGATAGACCAGAAGATCAGCCCGACCGTCAGCGACATCGCCGACAGCACGGCCATCAGCGCGAACAGCCCGCGCCGGCCAAGCGACCGGTGCGGTCGCAAGGTGGCGGCGTAGATCGGCGGCTCGGCGGGAGCGTTGGCGGAAGTCATGCCCAAAGATTATAGAGGGAGGCGCGGCGGAATCATGGGCGGGGAGGCGGGCGTAATGGAGACGGATAGTCGCGGCGTCGAGCGGATCGAATCTTCCTTCCGCCACGGCAGCATCACCGCCGTCGGCGTGTTCACCGCCTTTTCGCTGGGCTTCCTCACCGCCTGGGGCGCCAACCCGATCCCGTGGGGGCTCAAGGATCTCGCGCCGCTGTCGGCCATCGCCGTCGGCGTCGTCTTCGAGATGGTGGCGCTGGCGCGGCTGCTCGATCCGCGCATCCTGGAGGTGCCGCGCTATCGCGCTGCGATCCGCATCTTTCTGATCGGCATGGTGCTGGTGGCGATCGGCGTTGCCGCAGCTCTGTTCGTCGATTTCATCACGACGCTGGAAGGCGGCGCGTCCGCCGCCGTCGCCACGCCCGACGTGCCCGATTGAAGAAAGCGCCGCAGCCGAAATATTTCGACAACGGCGACATGCCTGTCGCCGACATCGCGACGGCGTTCCGCCGCTTCAAGCAACATTCGCCGTCGCCTAGGACCGAGCTCCACTACCGCGATCCGTTCACGCTGCTCGTTGCCGTCGTCCTGTCCGCGCAAGCGACCGACGCCGGCGTCAACAAGGCGACGCCGGCGCTGTTCGCGCGCGCCGATACGCCGGCGAAGATGGCGGCGCTGGGCGAGGCGAAGATCCGCGACCTGATCAAGACGATCGGGCTCTACCGCACCAAGGCGAAGAACGTCGCGCGGCTGGCGCAGATTCTCGTCGCCGAGCACGGCGGCGTCGTGCCGCGCACGCGCGAGGCGCTGGAGGCGCTGCCGGGTGTGGGGCGCAAGACCGCCAACGTCGTGCTGAACGTCGCGTTCGGGGAGCCGACCATCGCGGTCGATACGCACATCTTCCGCGTCGCCAACCGCACCGGCATGGCGAAGGGCGACGACGTCCGCGCGGTCGAGGACGGGCTCGAGCAGCGCATCCCCAAGACGTACCTCAGCCACGCGCACCACTGGCTGATCCTGCACGGCCGCTACACCTGCGTGGCGCGGAAGCCGCGCTGCCCGGAGTGCCTGATCGCCGATCTCTGCCGATTTGCGGACAAAACGCCGCCGGAAGCCTTCGGTTTCGGCGGGCCGCAGCCGTTGCACCTGCCGCCTTCGCCGGTATAGTCCGGCCGCGTTCCCGCCCGACGAGTGCCCGCTGCCCATGCCCGAAATCCGCTACGACGTGCTCGGCATCGGCAATGCCATCGTCGACGTGCTGGCGACCATCGAGGACGATTTCCTCGTGTCGGAAAATCTCGCCAAGGGCACGATGCACCTCGTCGATGCGGCGCGCGCCCAGACGCTGCACCGGCATATCCCCGACGCGATCGAGCGGAGCGGCGGCTCGGCCGGCAACACCGCCGCCGGCGTCGCGTCGCTCGGCGGCCGCGCCGCCTTCATCGGCAAGGTCGCCGACGATCCGCTCGGTCATCTCTACAAGAGCGACATGGCGAGGACCGGCGTGCATTTCGCGACGGCACCGCTGCCGAAAGGCGCGCCCACTGCGCAATCGATGATCCTGATTACGCCCGACGGCGAGCGGACGATGAACACATATCTCGGCGCCTGCCAGATGCTCACGCCCGCCGATATCGATGCCGACGTCGTGCAGGCCTCGGCGGTCACCTACCTCGAAGGCTATCTCTGGGATCCGCCGGAGGCGAAGAAAGCCTTCCGCCGCGCCGCCGAGATCGCGCATGCCGCCGGGCGCAAAGTTTCGATTACGCTGTCGGACGCGTTCTGCGTGGACCGCTATCGCGCCGAGTTCCTCGACCTGATCCGCACGCGCACGGTCGACATCCTCTTCGCCAACGACTCCGAGGTGAAGTCGCTGTACACGACCTCGAGCCTCGATGCGGCCGTGGCGGCGGTGCGGCAGGATTGCGGGCTGACGGCGGTGACAGTCGGCGCCGATGGCGCGCTGGTGGTGACGCCCGATGGTGTCACGTCGGTGCCGACCGCGCCGGTCGATGAAATCGTGGACCTGACCGGGGCGGGCGATCTTTTCGCCGCTGGCTTCCTCTATGCCGTGACACGCGGCTTGAGCCTTACGGACGCGGCGCGGCTGGGCAACATGGCGGCGGCGGAGGTGATCGGGCACATCGGGCCGCGACCGCATGTGGCGTTGGCCGATCTGGCGCGGCAGGCGGGATTCGCGCTCTGACATTCTCCGCATTTCCCCGCGAAAGCGGGGAGCCAGGAAGCGCAACGAGCGCTTCCCTTCACGGCGTGGAATGATTTTCGGCACCTGGATCCCCGCCTTCGCGGGGGAAAGCGGAGTGAATGGCCTAATTCGGTGCGCCGGCCGGCTGGCCTTCGCTCGCCACCTGCTGACGGAACATCTGGACGAAATCGACCGGGTCGATGAGCAGCGGCGGGAAGCCGCCGTTGCGGCTCGCCTCGGCGACGATCTGCCGCGCGAAGGGGAAGAGCAGCCGCGGGCACTCGATCAGCGCCACCGGGCGGACCTGCTCGCCGGGAATGTTGGTGAAGCGGAAGACGCCGGCATAGACCAGCTCGATCGCGAACAGCACGGCCTGGCCCTCAACGGCGCGGGCGTCGATGCGCAACTCGACCTCGACCTCGTTGTTGCCGACGGGCTGGGACTGCACGCCGATCGAGATGTTGATGTTCGGCGGCGTCTGGCGGGCGCGCAGCGACTGCGGAGCGCCGGGGTTCTCGAAGGAGAAATCCTTGACGTACTGGGTGAGCACGCTGAGGTTCGGCTGGCCGGCGCCGCCCGCCGGGTTGCTGCCTACGTTCCCGGGTTCCGCCATCACTCGCTCCTCGTACGACTTGCCCCTAAAAGCGGCCCGTCCGGCCAGCTTTTGCGGCGGTTGGGCTAACACGCCCCCGGAAGCGTGACAAGGCGCCCGCGGCCGCGCTCAACGGCGGAATGCGGCGCCTTGACGGAGTGGCAGACGACCATAAGGTTGCCCATATAGAACAGATCGATTTCGCCACGCCTTTCGTGCCAAGGTGGCCCCACGAGTCCAGCGTCAAGGCGTTCCCAAGCGATGAGCGGTTTCGTCGACATCTACAGCATCGTCTTCCTGGTGATCGCGGTGGTCGTGTTCCTCCGGTTGCGCAACGTGCTCGGCCGGCGCACCGGCAACGAGCGGCCGCCGTTCGATCCTTACTCGCGCCGCGACAGCGTGCCGACCGCGCCCGGCGACACCACGACCACCGACAAGATCATCAGCCTGCCGCGCCGCACGGCGCCGGCGGGCGCCGCGGTCACCGCCGAGCTCGCGCCCGGCGCCGAGGCGCACATCAACAACATCGCGCCGGAAGGCTCGGCCCTCCGCGACGGCCTCAAGGCGATCGCCGCGCTCGACAAGAGCTTCGACCCGGCGGAGTTCGTGACCGGCGCGAAATCCGCCTACGAGATGATCGTCACCGCCTTCGCCGAGGGCGACCGCAAGACGCTGAAGCAGCTCCTGTCACGCGAGGTCTTCGACGGCTTCGTCGCCGCGATCACCGAGCGCGAAGGGCGCGGCGAGACCATCGAGTTCAAGTTCGTCGGCATCGACAAGACCGACATCACCGCTGCCTCGGGCAAGGCGACGACGGCGCAGATCACCGTCCGCTTCCTGTCGAAGCTGGTGTCGGCGACGCACGACAAGGCGGGCGCGGTGATCGACGGCGATCCGACGCACGTCGGCGACGTCACCGACGTGTGGACCTTCGCGCGCGACACGACCTCGCGCGATCCGAACTGGAAACTGGTGGCGACCGAATCGGTCGAGTGATCCGGTGAGGGGCGGCGCATCGAACTGACACCGCTCACCTTCGGCGATCTCCACGGCTGGGCGGAGGACGACCACGCGGCGGCGCTGGCCGCTTTCGCGCGCGGCGCCGACGTGGTCGCGGAGCATCCGCCGAAATCGCGTTCACTGGGCATTGATGCGGCGGCGCTGGCCGCGCTGGTCGAGCGCGCCGCAAACGTGGTGTCGGAAAACGCGCGCCGCTTCTTCGAGACGGAATTCGTGCCGTACGCTCTCGCCGAGCCAGGCTTCTTCACCGGCTACTACGAGCCCGAGGTCGCGGGCTCGCTGACGCGGACGGCGGGGTTGACCGTGCCGCTCCATCGCCCGCCCGCCGATCTCGTCGAGGTCGAACCGGGCAGCGTCGCGGGCCTCGACCCGAGCTTCCGCTTTGCCCGCAAGACCGCGGCCGGCCTCGCCGAGCACCACGATCGCGCCGCCGTCATGGCGGGCGCGCTTGAGGGCCAAAACCTTGAGTTTGTCTGGCTGCGCGACCCGGTCGACGCCTTCTTCATCCATGTGCAGGGCGCGGCGCGCATCCGCCTGCCCGATGGCGCGAGGCTCCGCGTCACCTATGCCGCCAAAAGCGGGCACCCGTACACGCCGATCGGCCGCGTCGTCGCCGACCGCGCCGGCGTGCCGCGCGAGGCAGTGACGATGCAGACGATCCGCGCCTGGCTCGCGGCGCACCCGGACGAGATGCCGGCCGTGCTCGCCGCCAACCGCTCGTACATCTATTTCCGCGAGGCGCCGGTGAGCGATGCAGCGCTCGGCCCCATCGCCGCCGCCAAGGTGCCGCTGACCCCGTGCCGCAGCCTCGCGGTCGACCGACTGGTGCACACGTTCCACGCGCCGATATGGATCGAGACGATGCTGCCGTCCGGCCGCGCATTCTATCGCCTGATGGTGGCGCAGGACACCGGGTCGGCGATCGTCGGACCCGCGCGTGGCGATATCTTCTTCGGCTCGGGCGATGCGGCCGGGGAGATCGCCGGCGCGATGCGTGCGCCCGGCCGCTTCGTCGTGCTCATGCCGAGGGCGCGATGAGCCGCCGGCGCGTTCCGACCGGCGAGGAGCTGGAGCTGTGGGAGAAGGTCAAGGAGACCGTCGCGCCGATCGCGCCGGTGAAGGCACCGCCGAAGCCGCCCGAGGCGGAAAAGAAGAGGCCGCCGGGGCCGCAGAAAAAGAAGGCGCCGCCGGCGCCGCAATTCGTGCCGCCCAAACCGCCGCCGCCGAAGGCGCCGCCGGCGCTGGCGCCGCTCGACCGGCGCACGCGGAGCCGCGTGGCGCGCGGCGCCGTCGCCATCGACCGGCGCATCGACCTGCACGGCCTGACGCAGCTCGCCGCCGAGCGCCGGCTCGAGACGTTCCTGCGCGACGCGCAGATGGAGGGCGCCAAGGTCGTGCTGGTCATCACCGGCAAGGGCAAGGCGGCCGACGATGCGCGCGAAGGCGAGCGCGGCATCCTGCGCCGCATGGTGCCGCACTGGCTGGCTTCGCCGGCGCTGCGTCCGGTGGTCATCGGCTTCGAGGAAGCGGCGCGCAACCATGGCGGCGCGGGAGCGCTGTATGTGCGGATCAGGCGGGTGAAGTAGAAACTCGCTGTCGCGGCGATGAAACCAGCGCCTGTCTTCGACGCCGCGCATCACCCTCCGCTTCTCCCGCGAAAGCGGGGGCGCAGGTGGTGCAGATTGCGCAATGACCTGACGGCTACTGGATCCCCGCCTTCGCGGGGAAAGCGGAGGGGAGGGGAGTTACGTCTTCGGCTTCTCGACCGCGGCAGGCGTAGGCGGCGGTGTCACGACCGGCGTCGGCAGCAGCTTGCGCAGCTCGTCCAGCCGGTCGTTGATCAGCCAGCCGTAATAATTTTCGCGCGGTAATATTGGCCCCAGGCCCTGAGCGCGGCGCTTCTTGTTTTCGGCCGCCAGGACACCGGCGCGCTCCTCGGCCTCGCCGGTGTTGTAGAGCGTCGCGGTCAGGCCGGGGTTGCCGGAAATGTCGAAGCCGGCGATGTCGCGGTAGGCGTCGATGTCGGCGCGGATCAGCGCCGCCATGTAGTTCAGCGTCTTGTCGGGATCCATCACCGCCGCGTAGATCTCGGGCGCCTTCTGCACGTCGAGCAGCGGCAGGCCGGTGGCGGCGTGCACCCTGTCGGAAACCGACAGCGCCGCCAGCGGCGAGAGCTGGCCGAGGCCGAAAGTCTGCCCGGCGAGGAACGGCTGGAAGAACACGCGCTCGAAGCGGTCGTCGGGCCAGTCGATGCTGCCGACGTTCTTGCCGCGGAAGACGTCGCGCCAGATGCGGTCGCGGCAGGTCCACAGGTCGTAGTCGTCGGCCGATGTCGCGCACGGCGCAAACTCCGGCCGCTCGACGAATTTCTCGACGTCCTCGCCCTTGTAGGCAAAACGCAGGTTGCCGGCGCCGAGATAGGACAGCGCCTTGACGTAGTAGCCCTGCAGGCTGTCGAAAACGTCGACGTTGTAGGTGTGCTCGCCGACGATGGCGCCGATGATGTGGATCGGATCGATGCCGTAGACCGCGGCGGCTTTGACGATCTTGCCGATCACCTCCGGGTTGGCCGAGAGCTGCTGATAGACCGCGGCATACTTCGAATCGAAGGTGCCTTTGGTCTCCGCCGTCCGCTTGACCGCGCTCGCCGAAATTTCAGGCTGCACCGCCGAGCGGTTGCCGGGCGGGACGACGATGACCTTCCGCGGCGCATCGTCGGCCGCCGCGAACGAAGCCACGCCCAGCGCAAGGCACACGATCAGCGGGGCGAGCTTCAACAGACGCGGCATGACGCTCCAAACGCGGACAACAGGCCGGATTCCGGGCTACCGGCCGGGCGATGATAGCCCGGCCGGCGCCACGGAAGAAAGGCGGCGGGCACATAGCCTGTGTCGGCCGTCACAGCACCTGCGTTCCTCTCCGCTCATCCCCGCGAAAGCGAGAATCCACTTCAAGCGCGAAGCACCGCGGCGAAGAACAGCACCACGGCACCCGCGGGTCCCCGCTTTCGCGGCGACTAGCGGGTGGGGACGGCCTAGAGGATGAACCGCGACAGGTCGACGTTGCGGGCAAGATCGCCGATGTGGGCCTCGACGTACTTGCCGTCGATCACCACCGTCTCGCCTTCCTGGTCGGCGGCGGTGAACGACACCTCGTCCAGCACCCGCTCCATCACGGTCTGCAGACGCCGGGCGCCGATGTTCTCGACGCTGGCGTTGATGCCGACGGCAAAGCTCGCGATCGCGTCGATGGCGTCCGGCGTGATCTCGAGCTTGACGCCCTCGGTGCCGAGCAGCGCGATGTACTGCTTGATGAGGCTCGCCTCGGTCTCCGTCAGGATCTTGACGAAGTCGTCCTTGGTGAGCGCCGAAAGTTCGACACGGATCGGCAGACGGCCCTGCAACTCAGGCAGCAGGTCCGACGGCTTGGCGACATGGAAGGCGCCCGACGCGATGAAGAGGATGTGGTCGGTCTTCACCGGCCCGTACTTCGTCGCCACCGTCGTGCCTTCGATCAGCGGCAGCAGGTCGCGCTGCACGCCTTCGCGCGACACGCCGCCGCCGAAGTTGCCCTCGCGCGCGATCTTGTCGATCTCGTCGAGGAAGACGATGCCGTCGTTCTCGACGGCGAGGATCGCCTCGCGCGTCACCTCCTCGGTGTCGAGCAGCTTGTCCGACTCCTCGTTGAGCAGCAGGTTGTGCGAATCCTTGACCGAGACGCGGCGCGTCTTGGTGCGGCCGCCGAATGCCTTGCCGAGCATCTCGCCGATGTTGACGACGCCGACGCTACCGCCGGGCATGTCGAACTGCGGCATGTTGGGGGCGCCGTCCTTGACCTCGATCTCGATTTCCTTGTCGTCGAGCTCGCCGTCGCGCAGGCGCTTGCGGAACGATTCCCGCGTCGTCGGCGAGGCGGCGGGGCCGACCAATGCGGCCAGAACCCGTTCCTCCGCGGCCATTTCGGCCTTGGCGGCGACGTCCTTGCGGCGGCGCTCGCGCACCAGCCCGATGCCGACCTCGACGAGATCGCGGACGATCGAATCGACGTCGCGGCCGACGTAGCCGACCTCGGTGAACTTCGTCGCCTCGATCTTCAGGAACGGCGCGCCGGCGAGCTTCGCCAGGCGCCGGGAAATCTCGGTCTTGCCGACGCCGGTCGGCCCGATCATGAGGATGTTCTTCGGCAGAACCTCCTCGCGCATCGGCCCGGTCAACTGCTGGCGGCGCCAGCGATTGCGGAGCGCAATCGCGACCGCCCGCTTGGCATCGTGCTGGCCGATGATGAACCGGTCCAGTTCGGAGACGATTTCACGCGGTGAGAATGTGGTCATGTTACTTCGCCTCCGACGGCAGGCTTTCCAGCGTGACGTTATCGTTGGTGTAGATGCAGATGTCGGCGGCGATCTCCATCGCCTTGCGGGCGATGGTCTCGGCATCCTTGTCCGAATCCATGAGGGCGCGCGCCGCGGCGAGGGCGTAGTTGCCGCCCGAGCCGATCGCGGCGACGCCGTATTCCGGCTCGAGCACGTCGCCGGTGCCGGTCAGCACCAGCGTCGTCCCCTTGTCGGCGACGATCATCATGGCTTCGAGACGGCGGAGATAGCGGTCGGTGCGCCAGTCCTTGGCGAGCTCGACGCAAGCGCGGGTGAGCTGGCCGGGATACTGCTCGAGCTTGGCCTCGAGCCGCTCGAAGAGGGTAAACGCGTCGGCGGTGGCGCCGGCGAACCCGGCGATGACGCCGTTGCCCTTGCCGAGCGTGCGCACCTTCTTGGCGTTGTGCTTCATCACGGTCTGGCCGACCGAGACCTGGCCGTCGCCCGCGACGACGACCTTGCCACCCTTCCTGACGGTCACGATGGTCGTGCCGTACCAGGTGGCGGAATCCTTATGTTCCACTGGGGTACTCTTCCTTTCTGGCAAGCCGGCCAGCGGTCCATTGGCACCGCACGCGGCTTCCGTATGCGAGGCATATGTAGGTTCATTCGGGGCGGCTGCAAACCGCCGCCGCAGCGGGCCGAACCCTCCCCTTGTGGGAGGGTCGAAACTGCGGCGCAGTTTCGGGGAGAGGTGTCTCTCCTGCACGCACACCCCTCCCCAAAACGCCTTCGGCGTTTTGAACCTCCCACAAGGGGAGGGTTCAAGCGGAGCGGGCGGTTCGGCCGACCTCAAATTGTGGCAATCCTCTCGCTCCCCTGATACAAGCCCGGCCCGAAAGGACCTGCCCATGCGTAGCGCCACGATCAAGCGCAAGACCAAGGAAACCGACATCGCCGTCACCGTCGCCCTCGACGGCGAGGGCAAGGCGAAGATTTCGACCGGCGTCGGCTTCTTCGACCACATGCTGGAGCAGGTCGCGCGCCACAGCCTGATCGACATCACCATCGCGGCCAAGGGCGACTTGCACATCGACCAGCACCACACGGTCGAGGACGTCGGCATCGCGCTCGGCCAGGCGCTGAAGCAGGCGCTGGGCGACATGAAGGGCATCACGCGCTACGCCGACGTGCACCTGCCGATGGACGAAGCGATGACGCGCGCCGCGATCGATATTTCCGGCCGGCCTTACCTGGTCTGGAAGGTCGCCTTCACGCGCGTGAAGATCGGCGAGATGGAGAGCGAACTGTTCCGCGAATTTTTCCAGGCGTTCGCGCAGAACGCCGGGATCACGCTGCACATCGAGAATCTCTACGGCAAGAACAACCACCATATCGCCGAGACGTGCTTCAAGGCGCTGGCGCGGGCGCTCCGCACCGCCGTCGCCATAGACGCGCGGCAGAAATCGCGCGTACCCTCCACCAAGGGCAGCCTCTCCGGCTAACAGGTGCAGCAATGACGGTTTTCATGATCCTCGCGCCCCAGGCCCGCGACGGCGATGCGCTGCCGGACCCGATGGCGCTCGTCTTCGTCAAGGACGGCTTCAACTGGCCGGCGCTGTTCTTCGCCGGCCCCTGGCTGATCTATCGCCGGATGTGGCTGGTTCTCATCGGCTACATCGTGATCGCGATGGGCATTGCGTTCCTCGCCGAGCGGCTGGTCGGATCGTCGGGCGGGCCGATCATTTTCCTGCTCCACATTCTGTTCGCGCTGGAGGCCAACGAGCTCCGCCGCTGGACGCTGGAGCGCAACGGCTACCGTATGATCGGTGTCGCCGAGGGCCGCTCGCTGGAGGAAGCCGAGATCCGCTACTTCGGCGAGACCGACACCGCCGCTATGGCCGCGCCGGTGCCGCCGACGCCTCCTACTCCGCCGACCCCACCGCGGCCGCAGGCGCCGGTGAAGCCGTCCGCGGAAGCCGGCGACGTCGTCGGGCTGTTCCCGGCGCCGGGAGCGGCGACGTGAGCGTCGCGATCATCGATTACGGCGCGGGAAATCTGCGCTCGGCGGAGAAGGCGTTCCAGTTCGCCATCGCCCACGAGGGCATGGACGAAACAGTAACCGTCACTGCCGATCCTGATGTCGTGGCGAAGGCGGATCGCGTCGTGCTGCCCGGCGACGGCGCCTTCGCCGACTGCAAGACCAACCTCGACGCCATCCCCGGCATGATCGACGCCATCGGCGAGTCGATCGACGCCAAGGGCCGCCCGTTTTTCGGCATCTGCGTCGGCATGCAGTTGCTCGCCACGCGCGGCATCGAGCACGCGGTAACGCGAGGACTCGACCGCATCCCCGGCGAGGTGCGGCCGATCGAGCCCAAGGACGCGGCGCTGAAGGTGCCGCACATGGGCTGGAACACGCTCGCCACGACGCGCGACCATGCGCTGTTCGACGGCATCGAATTCGGCGAGCGCGGCTGGCACGCCTATTTCCTGCACGGCTATCACCTCGTCGCCGACGCGGCCTCCGACGTCACCGCCGTCGCCGACTACGGCGGGCCGGTGACGGCGATCGTCGCGCGCGGCACGATTGCCGGCACGCAGTTCCATCCCGAGAAAAGCCAGCGCCTCGGGCTGAAGCTGATCGCCAATTTCCTGAAGTGGAAGCCGTAGAGCAATGCTCGAATCCTGGGACAGTTTCTTCGTCGCCGAAACAGCCGCAGCGGCCGCGCTGCTCGGCCTGCTGTTCGTCGCCATCTCGATCAACCTCAAGCAGGTCTTGGAGGCCGGCGGCCTGACCGACCGCGCGCTGAGCGCGCTGCTGCTGTTGCTGGCAATTCTGATCCTTGGCCTGCTGCTCGCCATGCCCGACCAGCCACTCTCCGTGCTCGGCGTCGAGACCCTCGCCGTCAGCATCGTCACCGGCATCATCGGTACGCCGCTTGGGCTGCGCGGCCTGCGCCTCGCCGACAAGCAATACTGGGTCAACTTCCTCCTGAACGTCGTCGGCTTCATCGGCGTGCTGGTGGTGATCGCGATCGGCGGCCTGCAGATGTTCGGCGGCGGCGAGGCCGGCTTCTACTGGATCGGCGTCGGCATGTGCCTGGCGCTGATCAAGGCGGTCAGCGAAGGCTGGATCTTCCTCATCGAGATCAACCGCTAGCCGCCATGTTCCTCTATCCCGCCATCGACCTGAAGGACGGGCAGGCCGTGCGCCTCGAGCAGGGCGACATGGCGCGTGCCACGACCTTCAACCGCGATCCCGCAGCGCAGGCGCGTGCCTTCGCCGATGCCGGCTTCGACCGGCTGCACGTCGTCGATCTCAACGGCGCCTTTGCCGGGCGTTCGGAAAACGGCGCGGCGGTCGATGCGATCCTCGCGGCGACCGACCTGCCGGTGCAGCTCGGCGGCGGCATCCGGGACATGACGGCGATCGAGTCGTGGCTGGACAAGGGGATCACGCGCGTCGTGCTGGGCACGGTCGCGGTCACCGATCCGGATCTCGTTGGCGCCGCCGCAGCGTTGTTCCCCGGTCAGGTCGCGGTCGGCATCGACGCGCGCGGCGGCCAGGTCGCGGTGCGCGGCTGGGCCGAGACCACGAGCATGAGCGCGATCAACCTCGCCCGCCGCTTCGAGGACGTCGGCGTCGCCGCGATCATCTACACCGACATCGACCGCGACGGCCTGATGAAAGGCCTGAACCTGCCGGCGACGCTGGCGATCGCCAACGCCGTCGAGATCCCGGTGATTGCGTCGGGCGGCCTCAACGGCATCGAGGACGTGCGCCGCCTGCTGCAGCCGGATTGCGCCATCCTCGAAGGCGCCATCGCCGGCCGCGCGCTTTACGACGGGCGCCTCGATCCGCACGAGGCGCTGGCCCTCTTGAGGGCGAAGCCGTGACGCTCAAGGTCCGCGTCATCCCCTGCCTCGACGTGAAGGACGGCCGCGTCGTCAAGGGCGTGCGCTTCGTCGATCTCACCGATGCCGGCGATCCGGTGGAGGCGGCGCGGGCCTATGACGCCGCCGGCGCCGACGAGCTCTGCTTCCTCGACATCACCGCCAGCCACGAGAAGCGCGGCACTATCCTCGACGTCGTCGCGCGCACCGCCGAGCAATGCTTCATGCCGGTGACTGTCGGCGGCGGCGTGCGCACGGTTGCCGATGTGCGCGCCTTGCTGCTTGCGGGCGCCGACAAAGTTTCGATCAACACCGGCGCCATCGAGCGGCGCGCGGTGGTGCGCGAGGCGTCGGAAAAATTCGGGGCGCAGGCGATCGTGGTGGCGATCGACGCAAAGCGCGTCGGCGATCATTTCGAAATCTTCACGCACGGCGGCCGCAACGCGACCGGGCTCGACGCCGTCCGCTATGCCGCGGAGGTGGCAGCGCTCGGCGCCGGCGAAATTCTGCTCACGTCAATGGACCGCGACGGCACCGGCGACGGCTTCGACCTCGAGCTGACGCGCGCCGTCGCAGACGCCGTGCCGATCCCGGTCGTGGCGTCGGGCGGCGTCGGGAACCTCGATCATTTCACCGACGGCGTCAGGCAGGGCCACGCGTCCGCGGTGCTGGCGGCCTCCATATTCCACTTCGGAACCTTTACGATCCGCCAGGCGAAGGAGCATATGGCGGCGGCCGGCATTCCCGTCCGGCTTGATGGATAGCCCGGAAATGGCGGATTTCAGCCTCTCCGACCTCGCAAACATCATCGCCGAGCGCGCCCGCGCCGGCGACGCGTCCTCGTCGTACACGGCGCGGCTGATCGCCGAGGGCGTCGCCAAATGCGCCCGCAAGTTCGGCGAGGAGGCGGTCGAGGCGACCATTGCCGCGATCTCGGAGAGCGACGCGGCGCTGACCGCGGAGGCCGGCGACGTGCTATACCATCTGCTGGTGGTGCTGCAGGCGCGCAACATTCCGCTCGGCGCCGTAATGGCGGAGCTCGAAGGCCGCACGCGCCAGGGCGGGCTTGCCGAAAAAGCGGCGCGGCCGAAACCGTGATGGATCAGATCGCGCCCACCGTCATCGCGCCGCACCGCGTCTTCACCCGCGAGGAATGGGCGAAGCTGCGCGCCGACACGCCGCTGACGCTGAACTCCGACGACGTCGTGCGGCTGAAGTCGCTGAACGATCCGATCAACCTCGAAGAGGTGGTCCAGATCTACCTGCCGATCACGCGCCTGCTGTCGCTCTACGTCGCGGCGACGCAGGGGCTGCACGACGCGACCCGGCGCTTTCTCGGCGCCGACGATTCGGTGACGCCGTACATCATCGGCGTCGCCGGCTCAGTCGCGGTCGGCAAGTCGACGACGGCGCGCATCCTGCGCGCGCTTCTCCGCCGCTGGCCGAACACGCCGAAGGTCGACCTGATCGCGACCGACGGATTCCTCAAGCCCAACGCAGCGCTGGCGCGCGAAGGCCTGATGGAGAAAAAAGGCTTCCCGGAAAGCTACGACCGGCCGGCGCTCTCCGCCTTCCTCGCCGACATAAAGGCGGGAAAAAGCAACGTCGTCGCGCCGGTCTATTCGCATCTTGCCTATGACATCGTGCCCGACGAGACGATCACCATCGACCGGCCGGACATCCTGATCGTCGAGGGGCTCAACGTGCTGCAGACCTCGAAGCCGCCGCGCGACGGCCGCCAGATTCCGTTCGTCTCGGATTTCTTCGACTTTTCGATATACCTCGATGCCGACGAGGCGGCGCTCCGCCACTGGTACATCGAGCGGTTCCGCCGGTTGCGCGACACCGCCTTCCAGGATCCGAAATCGTACTTCCACCGCTATGCCGCGATGGACGAGGCGGAAACCGAGAAGATCGCCGCCGGCCTTTGGGAGCGGATCAACCTCGTAAATCTCAGGGAAAACATCATTCCGACGCGGCCGCGCGCCCACCTGATCCTGTCCAAGGCCGACGACCACCGCATCCAGAAGGTAGCGCTCCGCCGCATCTGAAACTTGCGCCGGCGCTTGATTTTTGGCCTCTGAACCTCGATATCCCCGCCAACCCTGCAACCCCCAACGGAAGACCGGATGATGGCCGACGAGACCACGCCCGAAACCCCCGCCGCGAACGACACGCCGGCCGAAGGCAAGACTTTCAGCATCGACGGCCTGATGAACGAGGTCGCGGAGATGAAGGACAAGGTGCTGCGCACACTCGCGGAGATGGAGAATCTCCGCCGACGTACCGAGCGCGAGATGGCCGACGCGCGCACCTACGCCATCGCCAGCTTCGCGCGCGACATGCTGACGGTGGGCGACAACCTGCGCCGCGCCATTGACGCCGTGCCGAAGGAACAGCGCGACGGCCGCGACCCGGCGCTCAACGCGCTGATCGAGGGGGTCGAGGTGACCGAGCGCGGCATGGAGCAGGCGATGACGAAGTTCGGCGTCCGCCGCGTCGAGACCAAGGGCACGAAATTCGATCCGGCGATGCACCAGGCGATGTTCGAGGTCGACACGCCAGACGCGGCGCCCGGCACGGTGGTCGAAGAGATCCAGGCCGGCTACGCCATCGGCGACCGCGTGCTGCGGCCGGCGCTGGTGGCGATCGCGAAGCGCGCCAAGCCGGCGGTTGTCGCGGCGAACGATCCGGAGCCGAAGGTAACGGCGGCGCCGGAGGGGCCGGAGAGTTAGGCTCGCCGGTGCCGCGTCTGCTTTGCGCAGGCTACGTACCGCCGCCAATTAGTCACCTCTCCCTGGAGGGAGAGGGCTTCCGAACTTGGCGAGCCGTAGCGAGCCTAGTGAGGAAGGGTGAGGGGTTAGGGACCCATAGCTTGTAACTCCGGTCCCTAACCCCTCACCCCCGTTCGCCTAAGTTCGCTGCCGCTCACTAAGGCTCATGGCTCCTCTCCCTCAGGGAGAGGGGAAACCAACGGGCGGCGCTGCCCTACTCCGTCAATTCCGCCAGCGCGCGGCGCAATGCGTCCGGCGTCATCGGCTTCTCCAGCACCGCATCGATGCCGGCCGCTTCGGCCGCCGCCCGCGTCTCAGCCAGCACGTCGGCGGTGACGGCGAGGATCGCCGAGCGCGGCTGGCGGAACGCCTGTTCCCATTCGCGGATGGCGCGCGCCGCCGAGAGGCCGTCGAGGCCGGGCATGTGTAAATCCATCAGGATGACGGCGAAGCCGCCGGCCTTGCCGCGCGCCGCCGACAGCGCCGCGGCGCCGTCGCGGACCTCCATTACCGTGTGGCCGAGGCCCTCGAGCACAGCGCGCGCGAGCAGCGCGTTGATCTCGTTGTCCTCGGCTAGCAGCACCTCGAGCCCGTGCGCGGCGCGGCGAGCCACCGCCGGCGTCGCAGCGCGGACGTCGCCGGGGTCGACGCGGAAGCCGCCGCGCGTCTCGCTCATCTCGGTGGCGATGCGGAGCAGCGACGCGCGCCGCACCGGGCGCACGAGGTAAGCGTCGAAGCCAGCGGCACGCAGCGCCTCGACCTCGCTGCGCTTGCCGGGCTCGATCAACACGACCGCGGCGATCGGCGTTCCGGCGGCTTCGCGCAGCCGCGCCAGCGCGTGCTCCGCGCCTTGTGCGACGCGCGCGTCGATGAACACCGCGTCGTGGATCTCGTCGGCCGCCGTCGCGGCGCCGACGAGGCCCGCTGCTTCGTTCAGCGTCGTGGCGACGCGCACCGATGCGCCGATACCGGCCAAATGCCGCGCCAACGCCGGCGGCTCGGCGCCGGCCGGCGCGACGATCAAGAAACTGCGCCCGGTGAGATCGGCGATCGGCGCCGGCGCGGCGGCCTTGGGCATAAGCGCCAGCGTGAAGGCGAAAACCGAGCCACCGCCGGCGCGCGGCGCCATCGTCACGTCGCCGCCCATGCGCCGCACGATGCGACGCGAGATGGCGAGTCCGAGGCCGGCGCCGCCGTGGCGGCGCGTCAGCGCGGTGTCCATCTGCTCGAATTCGTCGAACAGACGCTCCGAATCTTCCGCCGGAATTCCCGGGCCGCTGTCGGCGACGGCGAAGCGCAGCGCCCCGTCGTTGGCGACCGAAACCGAAACGGTGACGCCGCCCTTCTCGGTGAACTTCACCCCGTTGCCGGCGAGATTGATCAGCACCTGGCGCAGCCGCGTCGGATCGACCACGACGCTCGCCGGCACATCGGCGGCGACTTCGGCGGCGATGTCGATGCCCTTGATGTGGGCGCGGCCGGCGAGCAGCTCGACGATCTCCTGCACCAGCGCTTCGAGATCAGTCGGCTCGGGATGGAGGTCGAGCCGGCCGGCCTCGATCTTGGAGAAATCGAGCATGTCGTCGACCAGCGCCAGCAGCGCCTCGCCGGAGGAATGCACGGCGCGGGCGTAGGTCTCCTGATCGGGCGTCAGGCTGGTTTCCCTCAGCAATCCCGTGAGCCCGAGGATGCCGTTCAGCGGCGTGCGGAACTCGTGGCTGACGGTCGCCAGCACGCGCGACTTCGCCTGGCTGGCGGCTTCGGCCTTGTGGCGCGCGTCGACCAGCGCCTGCTCGACGTCCTTGCGCGCGGTGATGTCGCGGGCGACGGAGTAGATCTCGTCGCGCATGCGGATATCGACCCACGAGTACCAGCGCCAGCCGGCGGCGGTGACGAGGCGCACGTCGCGCGCGGCGACGCCATCGTGCGTGCCGGCAGCGCGGGCAACCAGCGGCACCAGCGTCAGCGTATCGCCGACGAGACTTTGCGGCGTGCGGCCGAAGGCCTTCGCGAATGCCGGATTGACGAAGGTGACCTTGCCGGCGGCGTTGCGGCGGACGATCAGGTCGCCCTGCGCATCGATCAAGCTGCGATAGCGCTCCTCGCTCTCGCGGAGTTCCCACGCGGTGTCGGACAGCGCCTCGAGTTCGTTGGCGAGGCGCACGTTCTCGGCGGCTAGCCTGGCGCGTTCGGCGGCGAACTGCTGCTGGTCGATGCGCTGCGCGCCCCACAGGGCGACCACCGTGAAGGCGAGCGCGACGGCGGCGATGGTCGGGGCGAGCGAGGGATAGAGGTAAGCGTAGGCGAAGGCGAAGAGGACCGCGATACCGGCGAGGGCTGCGAACAATCCGCCGACGACGCGGCGGCTCGCCTGCCTGTCGGGCGCCGGCGCGGCGGGAGCTTCGGGCTTCGGGGCGGCGAGCGGGGCGCGCGGCTGCGTGCGGGTCGGGACGACGGAACGCGGAACGGCGGACGAACGCGGCATGGTCGACATGGACACAGCTTCCCGGGCGCGCCGGCGAAGCACCGGCGCGGCCGCCCGAGAGTGTCAAATCATGCTTGCCAAATGCTTTATTTCGCGGCGATCAGAGGGGGGATTTCAGGCCGTCGATCAGTGGCGTCAGCTCGCCGAGATGCTCGAGGCGGCGGAAGCGCGGCGCGTGGGTCGGCTCGTCGGCGTTCTCCAGCTCCCAGTTCAGCGCGTGCGGGATGTAGATGCCCCAGCTTCCCGCCGCGATCGCCGGCACGATGTCCGACTTCAGCGAGTTGCCGACCATCATCGCCCGCTCCGGCCCATCGCCGAAGCGCGCGAAGGCGCGGGCGTAAGTCGCGGCGTTCTTCTCGCTGACGATCTCGACGCCGGCGAACAGCTCACCGAGGCCCGACTCGGCCAGCTTGCGCTCCTGGTCGAACAGGTCGCCCTTGGTGATCAGCACCAGCTTGAACTCGCCGGCCAACGCATCCAGCGTCTCGCGGACGTGCGGCAGCGTCTCGACCGGATGGCGCAACATCTCGCGCCCCGCCGACAGGATCTCGGAGATCACGGTGGCCGGCGCACGGCCCTCGGTGACCTCGATCGCGGTCTCGATCATCGACAGGGTGAAACCCTTGATGCCGTAGCCGTAGACGCGGAGGTTGCGCTTCTCGCTTTCGAGCAGCGTCGCCGCGACGCGTTCGGGCGACGCGTACTCGCCGAGCAGCGCGGCGAAGCGGTCGGTGGTCAGCTTGTAGAAATGCTCGTTCTGCCAGAGCGTGTCGTCGGCATCGAAGCCGATGGTGGTGAGCGACGTCATGGCGTGACGGACTAGCGGCCTCAGGCCGCGGCGGCAAGCCGGTCGCCGGCGACGCGATAACTCAAGGCTTCCGCCAGGTGAATGCGCCCGACGGAATCGGCACCATCGAGGTCGGCGAGCGTGCGTGCCACCTTGAGCACGCGGTGGTAGCCGCGCGCCGAAAGCCGCATCGCCTCGGCGGCATTGCGCATCAAGGCCGACGCCGCGGCATCGGGCGCCGCCACCGCCTCGATCAGCGACGGCGGCACCTGCGCGTTGGTCAGGACGCCGGGCATTCCCATCGCGGCGAAGCGGTCGCGCTGGATGGTGCGCGCCACCGCCACCCGCTCGGCGACCGCGGCGGAAGGCTCCGACGGCGACGGCAGGATGAGGTCGGTGGCCGAGACCGCCGGCACCTCGATGCGGATATCAATGCGGTCGAGCAGCGGGCCGGAAATGCGCGCCTGATAGTCGGCGACGCAGCGCGGGCCGCGGCGGCAGACGTGGCCGGGCTCGCCGGCCATGCCGCATTTGCACGGGTTCATCGCCGCGACCAGTTGCAGCCGCGAGGGATAGCTGACGCGATAGTTGGCGCGCGCGATCACGGTCTCGCCGCTTTCCAGCGGCTGGCGGAGCGAATCCAGCACCTGCGGCGAAAACTCGGGCAGCTCGTCGAGGAACAGCACGCCGTTGTGGGCGAGCGACGCCTCGCCCGGCCTGGCGCGGATGCCGCCGCCGACCATCGCCGCCATCGAAGCGGAGTGATGCGGCGCGCGGAACGGACGCCGCCGCGTCAGCCGGCCGTTGCTGATCGAGCCGGCGACCGAGGCGATCATCGAGACTTCGAGCAGCTCCGTCGGCGCCAGCGGCGGCAACAACGACGGCAGCCGCTGCGCCAGCATCGATTTGCCGGCGCCGGGCGGGCCGACCATCAACAGGTGGTGCCCGCCGGCGGCGGCGACTTCCAGCGCGCGCTTCGCCGATTCCTGGCCGCGAATGTCGGCGAGGTCGGGCAGCGTGTCGCCCATCTCGGCGACACCCGCCTCCGGGCGCGACAACACCTGCACGCCGCGGAAATGATTGGCGATGCCGACGAGGCTGCGCGGCGCGAGGATGGTCATGTCGGCGCCTGCCCACGCCGCCTCGGACCCCGAGGCCGCCGGAACGATGACGCCGCGGCCGGCGGCATTGGCGGCGATCGCTGCCGGCAGGACGCCGGCGACCGCGGCGATGGTGCCGTCCAGCGCCAATTCGCCCAGCGCGAAGAAATCGCCGAGCTGGTCGCCGGGCACCGCACCCATTGCCGCCATCAATGCGAGCGCGATCGGCAGGTCGTAGTGGCTGCCTTCCTTGGGCAGATCGGCCGGCGCGAGATTGACGATGATGCGCTTGAAGGGCAGCGCCAGCCCGGAGGCATGCAGCGCGCTCCGCACCCGTTCGCTGCTTTCGGCCACCGCCTTGTCGGGCAGGCCGACGATGATGAATTTCGGCAGGCCGGGCGCGATCTGCACCTGCACATCGACGGGCACCGCCTCGATGCCCTGAAACGCCACGGTGGTGACGTGCGAAACCATACGCCCAGCCCCCCTACTCTCCCCCTACGCTACCGCAGCTTACAACCGCCGACAAGAACATTCCATGAACACGGTTGCATATTGAGGATTCGTTAACGTTCAGAATAAGCTAGCGGCGCGGCATCGTCCCGTGGGGGGTTGATGTGTCTCGAATTCTGCTTGTCGCCGGCGTCCTGATGACGGTTGCCGCATCGGCCGATGCCCGGCCTGTCTGGCGCACGTATCCGACGCCGCTGCCGCCGCCCGTGCATCTCGCCAGGGTCCGGCCCGTGTGGATCGGGCCGGTGTGGCGCCAGTGGGATTCGCCGCGCGTCGTCAGCGCGGATTTCGCGCCGGCGGAGGCAGCGCAGCCGCGGGCCAGGGCGGCCGACACGGCGGTGGTCACATGGACGCCCGACCCGCCCGCCGCGCCTGCTCCGGCAGTTCCGGTTGTCGCTGCGGCCAAGCCGGCGCCTGGACCGGCGCCGATCGTCGTCGCCGCCAAGGCGCCGGAGCCGCCGCCTGCTGCGCCGGTTGTCGCCGCTGCGAAGCCCGCGCCCGTTCCGCCACCGGCGAAAATCGTCGTGGCGCAGAATGCGCCGGACTCGGCGCCTCCCGCGGCACCGCCTGTCGCCGCGCCGATGACGCTGGAGCCGGCGTCGCCAAGAACGCCGTGGCTCGACTACATCTCGGCGTTCGTGATGGCGATCGTGCTCGGCGGCGTGATCTATTTCTTCACGCGCGACCGCAAACGCACCGCCTGAGGCTCAGCCGCGCAGCACCTTGAACGCCAGGCGCCAGTTGTTGGTGCCGACGCAGGCGAGCACCCAGGCGATGCACATCGCCTCCAGCCAGCGCGATGCCTTGATGCCGCCGAAGTCGATGACGCTCGGCCAGCCGAAGTCGGCGAGAATTTTGGTCACCGTCTTCTTCGCCTCGGCATCGTCGCCGGCGATGAACATGTCGGGCGGGCCGCCTTCCATCTGTGGCTTGAACATGAAGACGTTGCCGACGGTGTTGAATGCCTTCACCACCCTGGCGTCGGGGATGGCGCGCTGCAGCGTCTCGCCGCCCGAGTCGTTGCCCTTGGGGTTGAGGTCAGGCGGGAAGCCGCCGGAAAAATCGAGCGGGTTGGTCGCGTCGATCACCACCTTGCCGGCGAAATTTGCCGCGCCCGCCAGCTTGACGACCTCGGGGTTGGCGGTGCCCAGCGTCGCGAACACGAGCAGCTCGCCGAACTTCGCGGCGTCGGCGAAGGTACCTTCGCTGGCGCGGCTGCCCATCTCGCTCGCCCACGCCAGCGCCTTCTCGTGGCCTGCCGTGCGCGCGCCCATCCTGACGTCGTGACCGAGCGTCACGAAGCCCCTGCCCAGGGCGCGGCCGACGTCGCCGGTTCCCATGATCCCGATCTTCATCGCGTGTCTCCTAGCGCCCCGCCGCCCGCTTCTCGATCGCGTCCCAGATCAGCGCCGCGATATCGGCGCCGCCGAACCGTTTCACCTCGCGGATGCCGGTCGGCGAGGTGACGTTGATCTCGGTCAGATACTTTCCGATGACATCGATGCCGACGAAGAGGAGGCCGCGCCTGCGCAGCTCCGGTCCGATGGCGTCGCAGATCTCGCGGTCGCGTGCGGTGATCTCCACCGGCTCGGGCCGGCCGCCGACGTGCATATTGGAGCGCGCCTCGCCGACCGCCGGCACGCGGTTGATGGCGCCGACCGGCTCGCCCTCGACCAGGATGATGCGCTTGTCGCCCTGGCGCACCTCGGGCAGGTAGCGCTGCACGACGAACGGCTCGCGGAACGCATTCTCGAACATCTCGATCAGCGCGACGAGATTCTCGTCGCCGCCGGCGATGCGGAAGACGCCGGCGCCGCCGTTGCCGTAGAGCGGCTTGACGATAATGTCACCGTGCTCGCGGCGGAAGGCGGCGATCGCGTCGCGGTCGCGCGTGATCAGCGTCGGCGGCGTCAGCGCCGGAAACTGCGTGACGAAGACTTTCTCCGGCGCGTTGCGGACGCTGACCGGATCGTTGACGACGAGAGTCCGGCCGCCGATCTGCTCAAGCAGATGCGTGGTCGTGATGTAGCCCATGTCGAAGGGCGGGTCCTGGCGCAGGTGCACGACATCGAAAGTCGCGAGCTCGACGGTGCGCTTTTCGCCGAGGGTGAAATGATTGCCCTCGACATCGCGCACCTCGACCCTCTCGACGCCGGCGCGCACGATCCCGTCGGTCATCGACAGGCGGTGCGGCGTGTAGTGGTACTGCTCGTGCCCGCGCCGCTCGCCTTCCAGCATCAGCGCGAAGGTCGAGTCGCCGCGGATGTGAATCCCGGCGATGTGGTCCATCTGGAAGGCGACCTTCAGCGGCATCCGTTGCTCCCCGAAACCAAAGTCGTCGCCGGATTATCACGCGGCCCCGTCGGCGTCGAACGCACCCATGATATGGCGCGGCAGGCGCCACGGAACGACGACCACGACATCCAGCCTGAGCTCACGCTCCGCCGCCTCCGGATGCTTCGCCAGCCACGCCGACGCGGCGCGGGCAATGCGCCGGCGGCCGGTGGGTTGTCGCGGCTTCGGCGGCCTCGGCGTCGGTCGGCCGCGCCTTGACCTCGACGAAGGCGACCACCCTGCCGCGCGCCACGATCAGGTCGATCTCGCCGACCGGCGTGCGGTAGCGCCGCGCCAGCAGCCGGTAGCCCTTGCCACGGAGATAGAGCAGCGCCATCGCTTCGGCGCGGCGCCCGCGCCGCTCGGCCGCGCGGCGGGCGTCACTTGCCACGCCCGTCCTTCAGGGCGAGCGCCCGCTGATACAAATCTCGCCGCGGCAGGCCGGTGATCTCGGCGGCTTCGGCGGCGGCGACGCTGACGCTTTTTTCTTCGAGCAGCGAGAGCAGGATGCGGTCGGCTTCGATCGCCGAGGTCGCTTCCTCCGCCGGCGGTGCGACCACGACCACGATCTCGCCCTTGGGCGTCGGCTCGGCCGCGTAGATCGCGGCGAGGTCGGCGAGTTGCCCGCGGCGGATCGTCTCGAATGTCTTGGTCAGCTCGCGCGCCACCACGGCCTGGCGCGACCCGAGCTCGGCGTTCATGTCGGTGAGCGAGGCCTCCAGCCGCTGCGGCGACTCGAAGAACACCAGCGTCGCGGGGATAGCGCCGAGCTGCTTCAGGCGCTTCCGCCGTGCCGCCGTCTTCGGCGGCAGGAAACCGGCGAACATGAACGTGTCGGTCGGCAAGCCGGAGGCGACCAGGGCCGCCAGCAGCGCCGAGGCGCCGGGGATCGGCACGACATCGAACCCGGCCGCCTGCACGTCGCCGACAAGGCGATAGCCGGGATCGGAGATGAGCGGCGTGCCGGCGTCGCTGACCAGCGCCACTACCTTGCCTTCGGCGAGCGCCGCCAGAATCTTCGGCCGCTGCAACGCGGCGTTGTGGTCGTGATAGGGCAGAAGCCGCGTCGCAATGCCGAAATGGCGGAACAGTACCGATGTGACGCGCGTGTCCTCGCAGGCGACGATGTCGGCGGCCGCCAGCGTCGCCAGTGCGCGCAAACTCGTGTCGCCGAGGTTGCCGATCGGCGTCGCCACGACATAGAGCGCCGCCTTCAGCGGCTTTGCCGAGATGACATGGCCGTCGACGGTGAAGGTGTGATCGGCCGAACTGCTGCCGCTCATCTAGGCAGGTCCCATGCGAAGATCGCCCGGAGAGTTACCAAGTCGCTGTATGATGTTTTGACAGCGTTCGGAATCCCCTTATGATTTGGCAATTGTTACCGTTTCAGGGGCGAGCGAGGGAGAAATTCTTGTCCCGCCGGAATTTACTGCGCACCGGCAGCAATCCGGGCTTCCTCCGCGTCCTCGTCGGCGTCCTCGCCTTCGGTGCCATCGCGATGCTTGCCGCGTGCAATTCTTCGCGCGTCGGCAGCGGATTCGGCACCGGTCCGGTCGTGCAGGCGACCCAGCCGGTCACCGGCGAGACCATCGGCACCGGCAATATCCGCGTCGCGCTGCTGCTGCCGCTTTCGGCCACCGGTAACGCCGGCCAGATCGCGACCGCCTTCCGCAACGCCGCCGATCTCGCACTCCGCGATTTCAAGACGGCCGGCATCCAGATCCTGGTCAAGGACGACCTCGGCACCGCCGACGGCGCCCGCGCGGCGGCGAGCGACGCCATCGCGCAGGGCGCGGAACTGATCCTCGGGCCGCTGTTCGCGCGTTCCGTCAACGGCGTGTCGCAGGTGGCGCGCGCCGCACGCGTGCCGGTCATCGCTTTCTCGAGCGATACGACCACCGCCGGCCAGGGCCTCTATCTTCTCTCGTTCCTGCCGCAGAGCGACGTCGATCGCATCGTCTCGTTCGCCGCGACGCAGGGCAAACGCTCCATCGCCGCGCTGCTCCCCAACAACGCCTATGGCACGCTGGTCGAGGCCGCGCTACAGCGCGCCGCTGCCAACGCCGGCGGCCGCGTCATGACGACGGCGCGCTACGAACTCGACAAGACGGCGATGCAGACGCAGGCGACGCAGCTTGCCGCGCTGGTCAAGGGCGGCACCATCGACGCGATCCTGTTGCCCGACGCCGGCGATGCGACGCCGTTCTTGGCGCAGGTGCTCGCCGCCAACGGCGTCACCGCCGACAAGATGACCTACCTCGGCTCCGGCCAGTGGGACAACGACCAGCGCATCACCGGCGAATCCAATCTCGCCGGCGCCTACTACCCGGCACCGGAAGGCACCGGCTTCGCCAGCTTCTCGCGCCGCTACCAGGCAGCGTTCGGCTCGCCGCCGAGCCGCACCGCCTCGCTCGCCTATGACGCGACCAGCCTCGCCGCGGGCCTCGCCGCCCGCTTCGGCGACCAGCGCTTCGCCGAGCAGACGCTCACCAACGCCAACGGCTTCATCGGCATCGACGGCGCCTTCCGCTTCCTGCCCAACGGGCTCAACCAGCGCGGCCTGGCCGTCTACCAGATCCAGGCCGGCAAGGCGGTGATCGTCGACCCGGCACCGAAGACGTTTGCGCGGGCGCCGGGGACCTAGGCTCCGACCGAAAGCATTCGGTCGATCTCGGCCAGGATTGCGTCCACATCGCCGATGACGTCGTGGTTCCAGAAGCGAACGACCACATAGCCCGCGTGTTCGATCTTCTCGGTTCGCACGGCGTCCTTTCCGCGCATCTCGCCATGCTGACCGCCATCCAGTTCGACGACGAGCTGGGCGTCGATGCAGACGAAGTCGACGATGTATCCTTCGATCGGAACCTGCCGGCGAAACTTGAAACCGCGAATCCGCCGATCGCGCAGGCGCGACCACAACAGTCGCTCTGCGTCCGTCATGTCATGACGAAGTTTACGAGCGAAGGCGGTCCGTTTCATGCGCGAACGCTAACACAAGCACCCCTCTCCCTGGAGGGAGAGGGCCATGAGCCTTAGGAGCGAAGCGACTTAGGCGAATGGGGTGAGGGGTTAGGTACAGGCGTTATAAGCGATGGGTCCCTAACCCCTCACCCTTCGTTTCTAGTTCGCTTCGCTCTCAAGAAACGAAGCCCTCTCCCTCCAGGGAGAGGCGACCGACTGCGATCGCGGCAACTAACCTAAGCCGCCAGATCCGCGACCACCGCATCGAGCACGAAGAATCCGGCGCGCGTCGCCCGCAGCCGCTCGCCGCCGGCGCGTTCGACCATGCCGTGGGCGAGCAGATCGTTGAGCCGGCCATCGTCCAGCGAGCGCCCGGCAAATCTCCGGTAGCGGCCGAGGTCGATGCCTTCGGCGAGCCTGAGGCCCATGAGCAGAAGCTCGTCGCCCTCCTCCTCCGGCGTCAGCAGATCGTCGACGACCAGCCCGTCGCCCCACGCTTCGACCTTGGCGAGCCAGGCCTCGGGCACCTTCTCGGCGGCCGTCGCGTGGCGGCCGTCGGCGAGTTTCAGCCGCCCATGCGCGCCCGGGCCGATGCCGGCGTATTCGCCGTAGCGCCAGTAGACGAGATTGTGCCGGCTCTCGGCGCCCGGCACGGCGTGGTTCGAGATTTCGTAAGCCGGCAGGCCGGCCGCAGCCGTGACGTCCTGCGTCACGGCGTAGAGAGCGGCGGCGGTATCCTCGTCCGGCGTCTTCAGCTTGCCGGCCTTATGCAGCGCGAAGAACGGGGTGCCTTCCTCGATGGTGAGCTGATAGAGCGAGAGATGATCCGCGGCGAGGTTGAGGGCGCGGTCGAGTTCCTCGCCCCACATCTCCGGCGTCTGCCCGGGCCGCGCGTAGATCAGGTCGAACGACAGGCGCGGGAAGGTCGCGCGCGCCATCTCTATGGCGCGGAGCGCGGTGTCGGTGTCGTGCAGGCGGCCCAGCAGTTTCAGGTCACGGTCGTTCAGCGCCTGGACGCCGAGGGAGACGCGGTTGACGCCGGCGGCGCGGTAGCCGCGGAATCTCTCCGCCTCAACGCTGGAGGGATTGGCTTCCATCGTGATCTCGGCATCGGCCGCGACCGGCCAGTGCTTGGCGATCGCATTCAGAATCGTGCCGACGGTCGCCGGCTCCATCAGCGACGGCGTGCCGCCGCCGAGGAATATCGACGTCACCGTGCGGCCTGGCGCGCGCGCCGCGGTCTTCGCGATCTCGGCCTCGAACGCGGCGGCGTAGCGCGTCTGGTCGATGGCCTGATGACGGACGTGCGAATTGAAATCGCAGTACGGGCACTTCGCCGCGCAGAACGGCCAATGCACATAGACGCCGAAGCCGGGGTTGTCCGGCCCGATGGCGGTGCTCATTTCAGCACCGCGTGCGCAAACGCCGAAAAGGCACGGGCGCGATGCGACAGCTGCGCCTTCTCGTGCGGACCCATCTCACCGAACGTGCGATCATGTCCCTCGGGAACAAACATCGGATCGTAGCCAAACCCGTTCGGCCCGCGCGGCGGCCACACCAGCGTGCCCTCAACCTCGCCGCGGAAGGTCTGCGTCGAGCCATCGGGAAACGCCAGGCACAGCACCGCGATGAAACGCGCCGTGCGCTTGTCGGGCGTTGTCGCACCGGCCTTCTGCAGCTCGTTTTCGATGGTCCGCATGGCGCCGGCGAAATCCTTGTTCGGCCCGGCCCAGCGCGCCGAATATATGCCGGGCTCGCCGCCCAGCGCATCGATCGCGATGCCGGAGTCGTCGGCGAGCGACGGCTTGCCCGAGGCGGTCGCGGCAGCCACCGCCTTGAGGATGGCGTTCTCCTCGAAGGTGAGGCCGGTCTCCTCCGGCTCCGGCAAACCCAACGCACTCGCAGAGGCGACCGTCATGCGGAACGGCGCCAGCATCTCGTCGAGCTCGCGAATCTTGGCGGCGTTGTGGGTCGCGAAGACGATGGTGTCGCCGCGGTGCAGGTGGTTCATGTCACCGCGAGCTTCTGCAGGGCGACGAGCTGCGCGATGCCGTTCCGCGCCAGCGTCTTCAATTGCTCGAATTCCTCGTCGGTGAACGGCTTGCCCTCGGCGGTCGTCTGAATCTCGACGAAGCCGCCCGAGCCGGTCATGACGAAGTTGCCGTCGGTGTCCGCCTCCGAATCCTCGGCGTAGTCGAGGTCGAGCACCGGCTGGCCGCGATAGATGCCGGCCGAGATCGCCGCGACGTGGTCGATCAGCACCGGCTTGGTGATCATGTCGCGCGCCCGCATCCATTCGATGCAATCGCGGAGCGCAACCCAGGCGCCGGTGATCGACGCCGTGCGCGTGCCGCCATCGGCCTGGATGACGTCGCAATCGAGCATAATCTGGCGCTCGCCGAGATCCTTGAGGTCGACGACAGCGCGGAGCGACCGGCCGATCAGCCGCTGGATTTCCAGCGTCCGGCCGGACTGCTTGCCGGCCGAAGCCTCGCGGCGGGTGCGCTCGGTGGTGGCGCGCGGCAGCATGCCGTATTCCGCCGTCACCCAGCCCTTGCCTGCGCCGCGCAGCCACGGCGGCACCTTCTCATCCAGCGAGGCGGTGACCAGCACATGCGTCTCGCCGAACTTCACCAGGCACGACCCCTCGGCGTGCTTGGCGACGCCGCGCTCGAGGCTGACGGGGCGCATGGCATCGGCGACGCGCTTGGAGGGCCGCGGCACGGCCGGTTTTGTCTGATCCATGTGCGCCTTGTAACCGCGCGAATGCGCCGGGGCAAAGGCGGAATCGCGGGTGTGGTGAAGTTAACCGTCAGGTCCGCTGCTCGGCCTCCCCACGATCCATCTCTCCCTGGAGGGAGAGGTGACCCAACTGGAGCGGCGCGCAGGCCGGGCCCAATCCACGCCTCCTTCCGCAACCCCGCCGCGCCTATATACTCCCCGCCATGCAGGACAAGCCCACCCTCACCCCGCAAACCTCAGCGCTGGCCAATCTCGACCGCCGCTCGCGCGACATCTTCAAGCGCATCGTCGATCAGTATCTCGAGACCGGCGAGCCGATGGGGTCGCGCAACATCTCGCGTCTCCTGCCCAACACGCTGTCGCCCGCCTCGGTGCGCAACGTCATGGCCGACCTCGAGCAGCTCGGCCTGATCTACGCGCCGCACACCTCGGCCGGCCGGCTGCCGACCGAATTCGGCCTGCGCTTCTTTGTCGATGCGCTGCTTGAAATCGGCGACCTGTCGGCCGACGAGCGCCGGCTGATCGAGGCGCAGGTCAAGGCCGGCACCACGCCCGGCAAGACGATCGAGACGCTACTCAACGAGGCCAGCCAGGCGCTGTCGGGCCTGTCGCGTGGCGCCGGCGTCGTGCTCGCCAACAAGGCCGACATCCGCCTCAAGCAGATCGAATTCATCCGCTTGGAGCCGACACGCGCGCTGGTCGTGCTGGTCGGCGAGGACGGCTCGGTCGAAAACCGCATCGTCGAACTCGACGCCGGCACGACGCCCTCGGCGCTCATCGAGGCATCGAACTATCTCAACACGCACCTACGCGGCAGGTCGCTCTCCGAGGCCCGCACCGAACTCGAACGCCGGCAGAGCGCGGCGCGCGCCGAACTCGACAAGCTCACCGGCGACCTCATCGACAAGGGCCTCGCCTCGTGGGCCGACGCGGCGAGCGGCCAACCCGAGACACTGATCGTGCGCGGCCGCGCCAATCTCCTCGGCGACGTCAACGCCGCCGAGGATCTCGAACGCATCCGCCTGCTCTTCGACGATCTCGAAACCCAGCGCGAACTCATCCGCCTGCTCGGCAATGCCGAAACCGGCGAAGGCGTGCGCATCTTCATCGGCTCGGAGAACCAGTTGTTCTCCCTCTCCGGCTCGTCGCTGGTCGTCTCGCCCTACCGCGACTCCGAACAACGTATCGTCGGCGTGCTCGGCGTCATCGGCCCGACGCGTCTCAACTACGCGCGGATCGTACCGATGGTGGACTACACGGCGAAGGTGGTCGGGCGGTTGTTGGGGTAGGACGCTCCGTCCATTTCCACTTTTCGGTGGATATTCCCGCATAGGTCGTATACATTGGAGGTTGTCTCGATCATCGGCAACCCGCGCTGGAGGTAGCTATGGATGCGACAGAGCAGGACAAAATCGCGGCGGCCATTCGTTCTTTGACAATTACCGCCTCGGGCGAAATCGTTTCGTCAGATCCCGCATCGCTGCGACAGCTTCTGACGCAAATACAGCGGCCAAATGTTCGTGCGCTCGGCGAGCCCACAAACTACGTCTGCCCCGAAAACGGATATTGTCCCCAAAAGTAGTATTGGAGAGACAAGATGAACGCTTTGGAGTTCTCTCAAAGATATTCCCTGCTGCTATCGTCGATGACCATCGGCCCGGATGGAAAGATCGACTTGTCGAAGACCTCTGAGCTGGAACAGCTAGAGGGCGAGCTGCGCAAATACATCGCCAATTCGGCCGCGGAAGTTGCGGCCAACTGGGTGTGCCCTAAGAACGCATACTGTCCAAAGGCCTAGCCCGATGCTTGCGCGCGCGGCGACCTTCTTGCAGTCAATCGATCCCTCGCTTCTAAATTTAATCGTACTTCCCACGGAAAAGTGCAACTTCCGTTGCACTTATTGTTACGAGGACTTCGCCAAGGGGAAGATGCCTCCGAAAATTGTTCTTGGACTAAAGAACCTGTTGAAGAATAGGGCCCCGACCCTGCGTCGGCTGCATCTTTCCTGGTTCGGCGGCGAGCCGCTACTAGCGGATGATGTCGTTTTGGAAATATCCGAGTACGCCAAAGACTTGTCGATAGAATACGGCTTCGAGCTTTTCGGATCGATAACTACAAATGGATGGTATCTAGAGTCGCTATTGATGAACAGTCTGCTTGAAGCGTCGATAACGAATTTCCAGATATCTCTCGACGGACCAAAGCGGCATCATGACTCATCTAGAATAACAATAAATAATAGTGGCACCTATGACAGAATATTTTCTAACTTGCGTGCCGCACGAGATTCTCGCGGAGAATACGAAATAATACTTCGCCTACACGTCACTGGAGAGAATTTCGACGATTTGGAAAATTGGATTGAAGAAGAAATTAAAACTTATTTCGGAAGCGACGATAGATTTAAAATATTCTTGAAGCTGGTCGGGCGCTTGGGCGGAGCGAACAACGATAAAATCAAAATTCTAGACGACCGGTCGAGACTCGATAATTTCAAGAGGCTGAAATCGAAGTACGAAAGGAAGGAGAGCGGCCCGCCGACTGAGAAGATTTGTTATGCCAGTCGGGGAAACTCATACGTAATCAGAGCGGACGGTCGTTTGGCAAAATGCACGGTCAAGCTGAACGACCCGGGCAATGACGTTGGTTTCCTGAGCGAGACCGGCGAGTTGATCGTGGAAACGGAAAAGATGCGACATTGGATGCGCGGACTTGCCGATCCCGACGGCCGAACGATGGCGTGCCCGGCATTTGCTCACTAAGACTCGGTGAGATCGAGGCGTAAGTTTCAACAGATCGTTGTGATCGTCTTGTTGTTGTCGACGACGCACCGCTCGCATTAGCGAAATTACAGACTCGCCTTCATCGCCTCCGCGACGATCTCGAACGACCGCAGCCGCGCGGCGTGATCGTAGATCATCGATGCGACCATGATCTCGTCGGCCGACGTCAGGTCGATGAACCGCCGTAGCCCGGCCTTCACCGCCTCCGGCCCGCCGACCACCGCGTATGACAGCATGTGCTCGGCGCGCTCCTTCTCCTGCGGCGACCAGTATGTCTCGATGTCGTCGATCGGCGGCGGAAGCTGGCCGCGCGTGCCGCGCGACATGTTGGCGAAGGATTGCTGCGTCGAGGTGAAAAGGCGTCGTGCCTCGGCGTCGCTGTCGGCGGCGATCACCTGCAGCGCCGGCATGGCGTAGCGCTTCGCCAGTTCGTCCGAGGGCGTGAAGCGTTCGCGGTAGATCGACAGCGCATCGAGCAGCGCGTCCGGCGCGAAGTGCGAGGCGAAGGAATACGGCAGGCCGAGATACGCTGCGAGCTGCGCGCCGAAGAGGCTCGAGCCCAGCATCCAGATCGGCACCCTGGTGCCCGAACCGGGATAGGCGTGGATGGTCTGCCCGGGCTGCGGCTCGCCGAGCAGCACGCGCAACTCGATCACGTCCTCGGGGAAATGCTCGGCGGCGGCGTTGACGTCGCGGCGGAGCGCGCGCGCCGTCATCTGGTCGGTGCCCGGCGCGCGGCCGAGCCCCAGATCGACGCGGCCGGGATAGAGCGAGGCAAGCGTGCCGAACTGCTCGGCAATGACCAGCGGCGAATGGTTGGGCAGCATGATCCCGCCCGAGCCGATGCGCATCGTTTTGGTCGCGGCGCCGACCGCGGCGATGACGACCGAGGTCGCGGCGCTGGCGATGCCCGGCATGTTGTGGTGCTCGGCCAGCCAGTAGCGCGTGTAGCCCCATTGCTCGGCGCGGCGGGCGAGATCGAGCGTGTTCTTGAGGGAGTCGGCGGCGGTGCTGCCGGCGACGATCGGCGACAGGTCGAGCAAGGAATAGGGGATCACGGGGAGGCTCCGGCGGGGCGGTCCGGGCTTATATGGCGCGGCGGTGGCATGGCTCCACTGTCATTCTTCTCCTCCCCCTCGCCTCGTTGCCCGCCCTGCCGCATCCCCTCCACTGTCATCCTTCGGCGAGGCCGCAGGCCTCGACCGGAGGACCGGCTTCAGCAGACGCCGGGAAAGTTGTGCGTGTGGAGGCTGGTCCTTCGGTCGGCGCTTTCGCGCCGCCGAAGGATGACAGTGGAGGGGACGGAACGCTGCAGACGGAACCGATGGTGAGAAGACGCCAATACCCGGCCTACTTCGCCTTCGCCACGCGATCGCGCCCGTACGGATCGCCCAGCACCGACTCCGTGTGCAGCGCGCATACCCACGCGCCGTCCTTGCGCACCCAGGTCGAGGCGTCGGCGGCTTCCATGGTCAGCGGCTTGCCATCGACGGTCAGTTCCTCGCGTACCTTGTAAGCGATCACCGCCACGTCGTCGGTGACCTTCTCCACCTTGACGTCGCTGAATTCGTATTTGTGCAGCGTCCACGTCGCGCCGGTCATCATCTTCTCGAACATCTTGCGGTCGATGCGCCCGACGCCCTGGGCGCCGGTGACCAGGCTAGGCTCGGCGGTGAGCGCCGCGCCGGCCGCCGCGTCCTTGTCGATCATCGACTGCCAGAAGCGATGCTCGAGCGCGAGGATATCGTCGGTGAAACTCATGGGCTTACTCCTTGCCGGGTAACCGTAACGCTACGGTGACGGTGAGGTTCCGGCAAACTCAGGCGTACTGCCGCCAGATCGCCTTCTCGCCGAGCTTCGCGACCACGGCGGCGTGCGCCGCCAGTTCCTCCGGCGTCACCGTGAAGCGGCGCGGCGTCTGGCGGACTCCGAGCACGATCGACGACGTCGGCGCGATGGTGATGGTCGGCGCGTCCGGCTCGCCGCCGAGGATGAGCGCCGCCTGCCGTCCGCCGATCAGCTCGATGTAGACTTCCGACAGCAGTTCGGCGTCGAGCAGCGCGCCGTGACGCGTACGGCGCGAGGCATCGATCTGATATTTCGACAACAGCGCGTCGAGCGACGCCGGGCTGCCAGGGTGCTTGCGCCGCGCCAGCGCCAGCGTATCGATGACGCGGTCGTCGCCGAGCGGGCCCTTGCCGAGGCGCGCCAGCTCCGCGTTGACGAACATCATGTCGAAGCCGGCGTTGTGCGCGATCAGGTTGGCGTCGCCGAAAAATTCGATCAGCTCGTCGGCGACCGAGGCGAACAGCGGCTTGTCCTTCAGGAAGGCATCGTCCAGCCCGTGCACGCGCGCCGCGTCGATCGACATCGGCCGCTCCGGGTTAAGGTAGCGGTGGAAGCTGCGGCCGGTCGGGATGTGGTTGAACAGCTCGATGCAGCCGATTTCGACAACACGGTCGCCGGTTTTCGGGTCGAGCCCGGTAGTCTCTGTGTCGAAGACGATTTCGCGCATGATTCGGCCGAAATCCTAGGGTTATCTTTCCGGGAAGCAAGGGCGACACCTATGCAGACGCACAGTTTCGGGGCCACCGGGCGCGCCGTCCCCGTCATCGGCCAGGGCACCTGGTACATGGAGCAGGCGGACCGCGCTGCGGCCATCGCCGCCATCCGCCGCGGCCTCGACACGGGCATGACGCACATCGACACGGCCGAGCTCTACGGCTCGGGCAAGGCGGAGGAGATCGTCGCCGAGGCGATCGGCAACCGGCGCGCGGAAATTTTCCTGGTCTCCAAGGTCATGCCGCAGAACGCGTCGCGCACCGGCACCATCGATGCCTGCGAGAAGTCGCTGAGGCGCCTGAGGACAGACCGGCTCGACTGCTACCTGCTGCACTGGCGTGGGCGCCACCCGCTGGTCGAGACCATCGCGGCGTTCGAGGAGCTGGTGGCCTCCGGCAAGATCCTGTCGTGGGGCGTGTCGAACTTCGACGCCGAGGACCTCGAGGAGGCGGCGGGCATCGCCGGCGAAGGCAAGATCGCCTGCAACCAGGTGCTCTACCATCTGCAGGAACGCGGCATCGAGCACGCCGTCATCCCGTGGTGCGAGGCGCACGATGTCGCCGCCGTCGGCTACAGCCCGTTCGGCCATTCGTCCTTTCCCGGTTCGCGCACCCGGGGCGGCGCGGTGCTCGCCGAGATCGCCAAGGCCCACAGTGCGACGCCGCGCCAGGTGGCGCTCGCGTTCCTGATACGCCGGCCGTCGCTGTTCGCCATTCCCAAAGCCGCCGATCCAGGCCACGTCGCGGAGAATGCCGCGGCGGCGGCTCTCAACCTGACCGAAGCGGAGACGGCCAAAATCGACGCCGCCTTCCCGGTCGGCCGCCGCGGCGGCCTGGCGATGATCTGACGTTTTCGTCATTCCGCGCGTTGTGGGTTATAGGAGCGGCAACCGCCGCCAAGGAGTCACCCGATGGCCACCGACCAGAACGTCCTCAAGCACCTCAAGGAACTCGCCGACGAGGAGCATCACCTTTACGAAAAGGGCGACCTCACCGAGGCCGAGCGCGACCGCCTCAAGGCGATCAACATCGCGCTCGACCAGTATTGGGACCTGCTGCGCCAGCGCCGCGCCAAGGAAGAATTCGGCCAGAACCCGGACGAGGCCGAGATCCGCCGCCCCGGCATCGTCGAAAAATACGAGGGCTGAGCGCCACCGAAAGGCTTGTAAAAGCCCCGGATTGCGCTATTTCACCTTCGCTTCCCGGCCTTCCCGATTCACGAACACCCACGAGCCGCAATGCCCGCGTTTAAGGACGATTTCTCCGACCGCCTCGGCAACTCCAACGCCGCCAAGCGCGCCATGCTGGAGAAATTCCGCGCCCAGCCCAAGCTGGACGACCCGGCCGTCAAGGCGCGGCTGGCCGAGCAGGTGGCGACGGCCAAGGCGCGCGAGCAGCGCGCCGCCGAGAAGAAGGCGCAGAAGGAAGCCGAGCGGATCGCGCGCGAAGCCGAGGCCAAGCGCCTCGAAGAAGAACGCATCGCCGCCGAAAAGGAAGCCCGCCGCATCGAAGGCGAACAGGCGCTGGCGCTGCTCGCCGAACAGAAGGCGGCGCGCGACGCCCGCTATGCGGCGCGCAAGGCGAAGAAGGGCGGCAAGTAGGGCTGGTCTTCCTTCTCGTGGGCGCGTTTCAGGCCGCTAGTCGCTAGCCGTCCGCCCTTGTTCCCAAAGCGCCAAGCCGTTCGGCAACTGCCTTGCCAACCGACGCCGGGATCGCAGCCGGAAACTGAGGCGGCAACTGTTTTTTCGCCGTCTCCAGTGCATCCGCTGCCGTGTCGCAGATTTCCTCGATCACGATCCTGGTTGCAGTTTTCTGCGGACCGGCGGAGTGCGCCGTCTGTATGAAATGCTTTCCGAGGATTCCATCCATTCTGTAGTGGTTGCTTGTGCCGACCGACATGGCGAGCTTCATCTGCTTGCGCTCGATCTGTCGTGTGTCGAGGCTCGGCTGGGCGGTGAGGACGTCGTAGAGCGGCGTCAGGCGGTAGCTGCCGCGTGGACCGAGGAAGATACTGAAGTTCTTGGCATGGCCGTCGGTAGCGCCGATGAGCCAGAAAAGAATCTGCGCCTTGAACACCGCTATCCTGTCCTCCTCAGGCGTATCGCTGCCTCCGAGCAGGCCGAGGATGCCGACGAGACCGGGCCCGCCATCGCTTTGGTACTTGCGGCTTGGCGGCACCGAAAGCGCCTGACAGAAATCCTCCTGCGGCAGGCGCAACAGGCGCTTGTCCCGTGTCCAGCGTCTGTCGAAACGTTCGATGACTAATGCTTTGGTCCGGCCGAACGTCTCGATGCGGGCGTTGTTGACCGTCAGTCCGAAAGCGGCGAGCAGCTGGAGACAGTAGAATTCATTCTCTACGCTGTTCGAAAGATCGATGCCGTTCGGCAGCTCGCCGATCTGAGGCTTGAGAATGTGCGTCGTCGGAGACGTGCCGGCAGGCTTCAGCCAACGCTTGCCGTCCCGGAGTAGCGCGGTCTTTTTCTGCGCGCCGGCGACCGATATGCGGAAGTTATCGTCTCGCGAAAGGCCCAGCGGCGCCTGAGCGAGATTGCGCAGTAATTTTTCAATGTCCGCATCGCTGACGGATTCGCCCTCAATTTTTTGGGCAACCTCGACCTCCTCTTCCGCAGCAATGAATTGCAGGGCGCCGACGCAATCGCGGCCGATAGCGGCAAGCAGGCTGTAGGCATCGCTGCCTTCGGCACCAACGCGTTCGGCCACGCGGCGGCGCAGCGCTTCCGAATCCGGGAGCAGGTTTTCGAAGACGGCCGTAACCGGCGCGCCGCGATAGGTATCTTCGCGCAGCGGAAGAGACAGCGAGACGGGAATCGCATTCTCCCAGTCAAGCCAGGTCTCGTCATAGCGAAAGGTGGTCGCCCCGCCGGGCTCTTTGAACAGGCGCCCGACGAAGCGGTTGTTGAGATACACGCGCAGCGGCGCGTGCTGCCGGTGGCGGGCCATCTAGAAGATGTCCTCGATGGCGGACGCGGCGCTTTTTGAGCGGGGCGCGACCTGGAGTTCCAGGTCGAGCGCGGCCAATAACGAGAGGATGGTGGCGAGCCGCGTCGCCGAGCTGCCGGATTCGATCTGGGAAATGGTGGCTTGTCGCAACCCGGTCGTGTCGCCAAGCTGGGCTTGGCTCCACCCGCGTTTGCGCCGGGCATTTCGAATGAGATTGCCGATCTGCTTTGGGTTGCGTGCGAGGTTCTGCATGGCCATACGCCAGTTCGTATATTCGCGTTATATACGGTCTAACGTATTAATGCAAGTTATACGGCAAACACGATAAAGGGTGGCTGGCCGTATATAGGACCCGCCTGCGGCGCGGTCGCTAAGCCCCGACCTTCCCCGCCAGCGCGCGCAGCACGTCGCTGACCTGGCGCCGCGCCGTCGCCATGTCCCCCGACGTATCGACGACAAAATGCGCCCGTCGCCGCTTGTCGGCATCGCTCATCTGGCGCGCGATCAGGGCCGCGGCGCGTGCCGGCTCCATGCCGCGCTTGGCGATCCGTGCCCGTTGAATCTCCGCGCCGGCCGAGGCGACGACGACCGCGTCGACGCGGCGCTCGCCGCCCGTCTCCAGCAGCAACGGCACGTCGAGCACGATCATCCGCCGGCCTGAAGCGGCGACGCGCGCGCGGAATTCGATCTCTGCCGCCTGCACGAGCGGATGCACGATCGCCTCGAGCTTCGCCAGTGCAGCCGCATCGCCGGTAACGCGCGCACCGAGCGCGGCGCGATCGACCGTGCCATTCCGCAGCGTACCCGGAAACGCCGCGCCGATCGGCTCCGCCGCGGCGCCGGCGTAGAGCGCGTGCACCGCCGAGTCGGCGTTCCAGACCGCGGCGCCGAGCTCGGCGAACATCGCCGAGACCGTCGACTTCCCCATCGCCAGCGATCCGGTCACGCCGAGCACGAGCATCGCCTGCGTCAGCCTCCGTCGATCGACTTCTGCACGGCCGCACGCAGCGCCGGCGTTACCTCGGGCCGCTGCCCGAACCAATGCTCGAAGCCGGGCACTGCCTGGTGCAGCAGCATGCCGAGGCCGCCGACGGTGCGGAGCTTGCGCGAGCGCGCGTTGGCGATCAGCTCCGTCACCGAGGGCACGTAGACGATGTCGTTGACCACCGCATCGTTCGGCAGCGGCGCGAGGTCGATCTTCAGCGGCGGCTGCCCGTCCATGCCGAGCGTCGTCGTGTTGATGAGCACGCGCGCGCCGATCAGCAGCGACGGCACATCCTGCCAGCGCGCCGGCTTCACCTTCTCGCCGAACAGCTTCACCAGCGCCTTCGGCCGCGCCGGATCGCGGTTGACGATGTACACCGGCGCGAAGCCGCGCGACAGCAGCGCCCAGACGATCGCCCGCGCCGACCCGCCGGCGCCGAGCACGACCGCCGGCCCCGGCGCCGCGTCCCAGCCTTTGGCCTCGGCGTCGAGGTTCGCCAGGAATCCGACCGGATCGGTCGAGGCGCCAACCAGTTCGCCGCCCTCCAGCCACAGCGTGTTGAGCGCACCGGTCTCGGTCGCCGCCCTGTCGCGCCGCGCGACTGCCGCGAACGCCGCTTCCTTGTGCGGCACGGTGACGTTGCAGCCGACGAAACCCGAGTTGGCGAAATCGGCAAAAAATGCCGCGATCTTCTCCGGCTCGACGGCGTGCAGCACATAATCGCCGTCAATACCCAGCTCCTTCAGCCAGAAGCGATGGATCACCGGCGAGCGCGAATGCTTTACGGGCCAGCCGACGACGCAGGCTATGGGTTTGGTCATTGCTGCCACTCGTTGTTACTCACCACGCGACCGCCCCCTCGTCTCTCAGCCGCGCCAATAACGGCAACAACGGCAACCCGAGGATCGTGAAATAATCCCCGTCGATCTTCTCGAACAATCGCACGCCGACGCCTTCGAGCTGGTACGCGCCGACGCTGCCCAGCACCGCGTCGCCGACCTCGGCAAGATACGCGTCGATCGCGGATGCGGTCAGCGCCCGCATGGTCAACGTCGCGCTGGCAACATGCCGCCACGTCACGATGCCTTCGCGCGCGATCGCCGCCGCCGAGTGCAACTGATGCGTCCGGCCCGACAGCCGCGCCAGTTGCTCGCGCGCGATCGCGATCGTCCCGGGCTTGGTCCACCGCTCGCCGTCGAGATCGAGGGTCTGGTCGGCGCCGATGACCAGCGCGTCGCGCGACTTTGCGCTGACGTCGACGGCCTTGGCGTCGGCCAGAGCGGACGCAACCTCGGCCGGCGATGCGCCGCCCGCGATCAGCGGCATCTCCACCGCGCGCTCGTCGACCGACGACGGCACCGCCGTGAAGGCGACGCCCGCGGCCTGCAGCAGCGAAATCCGCGCGGCGCTTCGCGATGCGAGCAGGATCGGCGTCGAGTGCACGTAGTCATCCCCAGATGGGCCGGCGCCTGTTGGCGGATTCTGGATAAGTCGGCCGAGGCGGGCTTCTACGCGAAAACCGTCCCCGATGCGTCAAAATCGATCAACAGCGGCCGGCGAACGAAAGGCGAATCCGCCAGGCCTGTGAGTCATGGAAGTCACGCCGGAACAAGGAGATAGCCTGTGGATAACTTCGCGATATCCAGAATCCGGCGAGCCGGCGGGTATGGTTAACGAATTGTAAACGCAGGTCTATTTGGTTGTCCTTGTTATTTCGCCGTTCGAGGGTATGCGTGTGTCCCATGCGCCAGCAGGGCGTCCCGGCCGCGCGTTCCGGACGGGACTGAACAATGCCAATCGGAATCCACCCCCAAGATGAAACAAAAGGAAGATTCAGAATCCTTCTTGGAAGAAAAGGGGACCGACGGAACGGCGTCTCAGGCAGGCGGAAAGGTGCGAGCGGTTCTGGAGGGTGACGCGCTGACGCCACCGCCGATCTGGCTGATGCGGCAGGCCGGACGATACCTGCCTGAGTACCGGGAACTCCGCGCGACCGCGAAAGGTTTCCTCGCGCTCTGTTACGATCCACAGAAAGCTGCGGACATCACGCTGCAGCCGGTCGCGCGTTTCGACATTGACGCGGCGATCCTGTTTTCCGACATCCTGGTCATCCCGCACGCGCTCGGCCGCCGCGTCGATTTTGTCGAGGGCGAAGGGCCGCGACTCGATCCGATCGACCTGCGCGGCATCGAGCGGCTCGACGGTTCGTTTGCGCTTGACCGACTCGGGCCCATCCTCGAAACCGTGGAGCGGGTGCGCGGCCGCCTGGCGCGCGACAAGACGCTGATCGGTTTCTGCGGCGCGCCGTGGACGGTGGCGACCTACATGATCGCGGGGCGCGGAACGCCGGACCAGGCGCCGGCGCGGGAATTTGCGGCGGAGCATCCGGAGGCGATGGAGCGACTGATCGATACGCTTGCCGAAGCCTCAGCCGAATATCTGATCGCGCAGGTGCGTGCAGGTGCCGATGTCGTGCAGATTTTCGATACGTGGGCCGGCGTGCTCGATGACGATGGCTTCCAGCGCTGGTGCGTGCAGCCGACGGCGGAGATCGTCCGCTACGTCAAGGCAAACGAGCCCGGCGCACGCATCGTCGGCTTCCCGAAGGGCATCGGCGAGCGGCTGGAGCACTACGTCGCGGAGACCGGCGTCGATGGTGTCGGCCTCGACTGGAGCGTGCCGCTCGATCAGGCCAAGCGGCTGCAAGCGCGTGTCGCCGTGCAAGGCAACCTCGACCCGGCGCTGCTGGTTGCCGGTGGCACGGCGCAGGACGAGGCGACGGATGCGATCCTCGAGGCCCTGGCCGGCGGGCGGTTCATCTTCAACCTCGGCCACGGCATCCGGCCGGAGACGCCGGTGGCGCACGTCGCGCGGCTGGTCGAGCGCGTGAAGGCCTACCGATGAGTGCGCTCTCCGGCGCCGCCTACGACTGGGTGAAGGCGTTCCACGTCGTCGCCGTGATCGCGTGGATGGCCGGCATTTTTTATCTGCCGCGCCTGTTCGTCTATCACGCAGACTCCGAGGTCGGCTCCGACAAGTCCGAGACGTTCAAGGTCATGGAGCGGCGGCTCTACAATGCGATCATGACGCCGGCGATGATCGCGGCGTGGCTCGCGGGCCTGGCGCTCGCCACCTCGGCGCATCTGTGGACGACGCCGTGGTTCATGGCGAAAGTATTCTTCGTCATCCTCATGACGGCGTTCCACGTATGGCTTGGACGCTGCCTGCGTGATTTCGCCGCCGACAAGAACACGCGGCCGGCGCGCACCTACCGGATCGCCAACGAACTGCCGACGTTGCTGGTCATCATCATCGTCATACTGGTCATCGTTCGCCCGTTTTGACGGGTCTTGCCGGGTGCCGAGCAAGTGTCTATGTT
The DNA here is from genome assembly GCA_037200845.1 of Bauldia sp. Classification (NCBI taxonomy): domain Bacteria; kingdom Pseudomonadati; phylum Pseudomonadota; class Alphaproteobacteria; order Hyphomicrobiales; family Kaistiaceae; genus Bauldia; species Bauldia sp. Next base: position 350,633 of record JBBCGQ010000001.1, on the reverse strand, counting down.
GCTTGCACCGCACAAAAAAGCAGACAGGCGCTGGCCGCATAGGCCGAGGTGCCGGATCCGGGCGGCCATTACCGCCCCGGGCCAGAAGTTCTGCAAGACTGCCCTCCCTCCCCCGTGCCGGCTTCCCCAAATCAGAGATTCGTAAATTCCATGCCTGAAATGAAACTCCAGGACCTCAAGGCGAAGTCGCCGGTTGAGCTCCTCGCCTTCGCCGAAGAGCTGAAGGTCGAAAACGCATCGACGCTCCGCAAGCAGGAGCTGATGTTCGCAATACTCAAGCAACTCGCCGCCCAGGACACCGACATCATCGGCGAGGGCGTCGTCGAAGTGCTGCAGGACGGCTTCGGCTTCCTGCGCTCACCAGAGGCGAATTATCTCGCGGGGCCGGACGACATCTACGTCTCGCCCTCGCAGATCCGTCGCTTCTCGCTCAGGACCGGCGACACCGTCGAGGGCCAGATCCGCGGCCCCAAGGACGGCGAACGCTACTTCGCGCTGCTCAAGGTCAACACGATCAACTTCGAGGATCCCGAGCAGAAGCACCACAAGGTGCACTTCGACAACCTGACGCCGCTCTACCCGACCGCGCGCTTCAAGATGGAGCTCGACAACCCGACCGGGAAAGACCTGACGGCGCGCATCATCGATCTCGTGGCGCCGCTCGGCAAAGGCCAGCGCGCCCTGATCACGGCGCAGCCGCGCACCGGCAAGACCGTCATCCTGCAGAACATCGCGCACTCGATCGCGGCCAACCACCCCGAGTGCTACCTGATCGTCCTGCTCATCGACGAGCGGCCGGAAGAAGTCACCGACATGCAGCGCTCGGTGAAGGGCGAGGTCATCTCCTCGACCTTCGACGAGCCGGCGACGCGCCACGTCGCCGTCGCCGAGATGGTCATCGAGAAGGCCAAGCGCCTGGTCGAGCACGGCCGTGACGTCGTCATTCTGCTGGACTCGATCACCCGGCTCGGCCGCGCTTACAACACCGTCGTACCCTCGTCGGGCAAGGTGCTTACCGGCGGCGTCGATGCCAACGCCCTGCAGCGGCCGAAGCGCTTCTTCGGTGCGGCGCGCAACATCGAGGAAGGCGGCTCGCTGACCATCATCTCGACGGCGCTCATCGATACCGGCAGCCGCATGGACGAAGTCATCTTCGAAGAGTTCAAGGGCACCGGTAACTCGGAAATCATTCTCGACCGCAAGGTCGCCGACAAGCGTGTCTTCCCGGCGATCGACATCACGCGCTCGGGCACGCGCAAGGAAGAGCTGCTGGTCCCGCCGGACATCCTCAAGAAGATGTACGTGCTCCGCCGCATCCTGATGCCGATGGGCACCGTCGATGCGATCGAGTTCCTGCTCGACAAGCTGAAGCAGACGAAGAGCAACTCGGATTTCTTCGACCAGATGAACACGTAAGGCATCGGCGGCGTTACCCTCCGCCATGCCCTCGACCGTCATCCGCGACTTCAGCTACGACGAAGCCCGCAACGAGCTCACCGTCAATTTCCGGACGGGCAAGGTCTACGTCTACACGCTGGTGCCGCCATCGGTCGCCGCCGCGATGCGCGCCGCCTATTCCAAGGGCGCGTATTTCAACGAGAACGTCCGCGACAAGTACCGCCATCGCCAGATCGCGGGTGACACACCGAAACCAAGGCCGATCAAGCCGTCGCTTCTCGATGTGCTGAAGGCGTCGAAGGACGACTAGGCCAGCTTCAGCCCGCAGTGTCTGGCGAAGTGGCGGAAGTCCTTGTCGCGCGTGATCAGCGCGACGTCGTGATCGATGCAGGCTTGGGCGATCAGCGTGTCGGCGAGCCGGGCGCGCAGTTTCCTCGCGAGAATCAGACTTCGTGTCGCTGCTGCTCGTTGCCAGTAGTCGAGCTTCGGTTCGAGCAGCGGAAACGCCAGTAGCATTTCGCGATGCTGCTCGGGCAGTTTGGGATCCGAGAGGATTTCGGTTAGCACTACCGGCGGCAGGACGATGTTGCCGCCGAGCGCGGCGTCGAAGGTGTCGACATCGCCACCTTGCTCTCCCTGGATGAAGGCGATCAGAGTCGAGCTGTCGACGGCGACCACCATCAGCGGTCTTCGCGCAGCGCGTCGAGATCGACCGTGAACTTGAATGATCCGCGGAGTTTGCGGAATTTGCGCTGGGCGCCCTCGGCCAGCAGCAACTTCAGGGCTATGCGCACGGTTTCCGTGACGCCCTCGCCCGTATAGGCCTGCGCCGCTTCGAGCGTGTGCTCGGGCACCTCGACCGTGATCTTCCGTATCTCGTTTTCCATGCCAGCGCTTGTACCAGCATCCATGCTGGTCTGCAAGCTGGCATCAACACTGGCAGAAAGGACCAGCCTATGCACCAGCATGACAATTTCCACATCATCACCGGCGGGCCGGGATCTGGAAAAACCAGCCTGATCAATGCGTTGGCGGCGCGTGGCTACCGCACGGCGGAAGAAAGCGGCCGCGCCATCATCCGCGCCCAGCAGACTATTGGCGGCAAGGCGTTCCACACCGGCGACCGTGCGCTCTACGCCGAACTGATGCTGTCGCACGCGCTCGTCGACTACACGCGCTTCACCGCCGATCCGTCGCCGGTCTTCTTCGATCGCGGCGCGCCGGAGCTCGTCGGCTACTTCCCGCTCGTCGGCCTGCCGACGCCGCCGCACTTCCGCGAGGCGGCGCGCGTTTATCGCTATGCGCCGGTCGTCTTCGTCGCGCCGCCGTGGCCGGAGATCTACGTTAACGACGCCGAGCGCAAGCAGGATTTCGCCGAGGCGATCGCCAGTTACGATTTGGCCGTCGCGACCTACCGCGAGACCGGATACGCGGTGGCCGAGTTGCCGAAGGCAAGCATGGCGGAGCGGGTGGCGTTCGTGCTGGAGCGGGTCGGGCTGAACGCCGGCGGCTAGTGCACCGCCGAGTCGTCGTCAGGCGTCTCGATCACGGTGCGGATACGGCCGAACGTGTCGGTAAGCATCGCGCGGGCGATGCGCTCGGCTTTCGCGCCCTCTGCGACCGACAGTGCCGGCGAGGCGAAAGCGGCGGCATGGTCGAGCGATGCCGTGCGGGCTTCCTCGATCTGGCCGAGGGCAATGGCACGGTCCTCGTCGAGCAGGCTGAGGACCACGATCTCCATCTGCGTCTTGAATACGCTGACGCCTTCACGGGCGGCGTCGTCCTCGATTTCCTGAAGGTGATGGCCGATCGGCATCGCGGGACTCCTGCGACGGGGATCGGGCGCGAGCGCGTCGTGCCACTCGAACGGCGACGCTGCAACCTGAATTGAGGCGAGACAATGTGCACCCGCCGCCCTCCCTAAGGGGGGTTAGTTTCCGACGCTCGCTGCACCCAGCAACGCCGCCAACGCCGTCGCCTCCGTCACCGGCAGCGAGCATGTCTCGCCGCGGCAGACATACGCCGTCGCCTTCCCTCCAACCGCGGCCTTGCCCGCAGCCGGATGTGCCGACGGCAGACGCACCGCGCCGTCATGCACCGACAGCACAACATTTGGCGTCCAGCGCCAGCGCGCCGCATCGAGCAACGCACCGGCATCGGCGCCGGACGGCCGGACGATCGCGACGTCCACGGCGCCGAGCCGGAGATCGAGCGCGTTGAGCAGCCCGGTCGTGGCGAACAGGTTGCCGGCGATCGCCGCACCCGAACCGCCGAGGATCGCATCGATGTCGGCGCGGTACGCGTCGTTGCCGGTGAGCCGCCATAGCCGCACCAGATTCTGCGCCATCAGCGAGGTCGCCGCCGGCGTTGCCTCGTCCGTGGTCGCCTTCGGCCGCACGATCAGCGCCGGCGCGTCGTCGGCGGAGAGGAAGTAGCCGGACGCGTCGGCGTCCCAGTGATGGGCGCGCAGCGCCGCGGCGAAGCCCTCGGCTCGTACCAGCCATGCATCGTCGAGCGTCGCGCCGTGGAGCGCCAGCGCCGCCTTGATCATCGCGGCGTAGTCAGAGGCGAGGCCGGGCCGCACCGACTTGCCGTCGCGCCACGAATGCGCCAGCCGCCCGCCCTCGCCCATCGTGCCGGCGACGAAGGCGAAGGCGCGTTCGGCGAGCCCGATCCACTCGGGTCGCGCGAAGCTCGCGCCGGCGAAGGCGAGCGCGGCGATCATCAGGCCGTTCCAGTCGGCCAGCACCTTGTCGTCGGTGGCGGGGCGGACGCGACGGGCGCGTCGCGCCAGAAGTTTTTCGCGGGCCGTCCGCAATCGTGCCGCGTCGGCGTCAGGTATCGGACCGCGCCCCAGCCGGTTGGGGATCGACACGCCTTCCCAGTTTCCGCCGGCAATGATGTCGTAGGCGTCGCCGAAGAAGGCGCCCTCCTCCGCACCGAGCACGTCAATCACCTCGGCGCGCGTCCAGACGTAGAAGCGGCCCTCGCGCCCTTCGGAGTCGGCGTCGAGGCTGGCTGCGAAGGCTCCGCCGGCGAGCAGCATCTCGCGCTCGAGCCAGGCGATGGTCTCCGCGACGCGCTCCTTGAACACGGCCTCGCCGGTCGCGAGCCAGGCCAGCGTCAGCAGCTCGACCAGTTGCGCGTTGTCGTAGAGCATCTTCTCGAAGTGCGGCGCCAGCCAGCGCGCATCGGTCGAATAGCGGGCGAAGCCGCCGCCGATGTGGTCGTAGATGCCGCCCGCCGAGATCTCACGGAGGGTCAGTAGCGCGGCGTCGCGATAGCGCGCCTCGCCGGTGCGGAGGCCAGCGCGCCACAGCAACTCAAGCAGGCCGGCCTGCGGAAATTTTGGCGCGCCTTTGGTGCCGCCATGCTCCGGGTCCATCAGGCTCAACAGACGATCCGAGGCGAGATCGAGCAGCGCGCGATCGACGGCCACACCCTCGCCTTCCGGCTTCTCGTTCAGCCGCGACAGGAGAAAATCGCGGTTGGTGGCGATCTTCTCGGGCTCGTCGCGGAAGAGGCGCGCCACTTCCTCCATGATGTCGCGGAAGCCCGGCCGGCCGTAGCGCGCCGTCGGCGGAAAATACGTCCCGCCCCAGATCGGCTCGCCCGCCGGCGTCAGGAACATGGTCAGCGGCCAGCCGCCCTGCTCGCCCAGCGCATGCAGCGCCGCCATGTAAATCTGGTCGATGTCCGGCCGCTCCTCGCGGTCGACCTTGATCGACACGAACAGGCGGTTCATCACCTCCGCCGTCGCCGGGTCCTCGAAACTCTCGTGCGCCATCACGTGGCACCAGTGGCAGGCGGCATAGCCGACCGAAAGCAGGATCGGCTTGCCGGTCGCCTGCGCCTCCGCCAGCGCCGCCGGTCCCCATGGGCGCCAGTGCACCGGGTTGTCCTTGTGCTGCAGCAGGTACGGGCTGGCCTCGTGGCGGAGGAGATTTTCGGACATCGGACCTAGATAGCGGCAGGCGTGGCGCGCGTCATGGACTCGTGGCCGCGCCGGCCCTACAGCAACCGCCATGTCCTCGGCCGACACCATCTTCGCCCTGTCGAGCGGCCCTCCCCCGGCTGGGGTGGCGATCATCCGCATATCCGGTCCCGGCGTCCGATTCGGACTCGAAACGCTGATCGATTCGATTCCGGAACCACGCCGGGCTTCTCTGCATTCCATACGCGGTGCCGACGGCAACACGGTCGACAAGGGTCTGGTTCTTTTCTTCCCGGCGCCTGCGAGTTTCACCGGCGAAGACGTCGCCGAATTCCACGTTCACGGTGGCCGTGCCGTTGTCGCCGCGCTGCTGGCGACGCTGGAGGCCCTGCCGGGTTTCCGGCTGGCCGACGCGGGCGAGTTCACCCGACGCGCCTTCACCAACCAGCGCATGGACCTCACTCAGGTCGAAGGGCTGGCCGATCTGGTCTATGCGGAGACGGAGGCCCAGCGACGGCAGGCGCTGCATCAGGCCGATGGCGGGCTCGGGCGTCTTTACGACGGCTGGCGCGAGAAGCTGATCCGCGCCCGGGCGCTGATCGAGGCGGAGCTCGATTTTCCCGACGAGGAAGACATCCCTGGCTCCGTCAGTGTCCAGGCTTGGGACATGGTCGCCGAGCTGGAAAAAGAAATGGTTAACCATCTCGCGGACCAGCGTGGCGAGCGCCTGCGCGACGGCGCCGAGATCGTCATCCTCGGCGCACCCAACGCCGGCAAGTCGAGTCTCCTCAACGCCATCGCCCAGCGCGACGTCGCCATTGTCGCCCCGGAGCCTGGCACGACCCGAGACCTCATCGAAGTGAAACTCGATCTGGGCGGCTACCCGGTGACGCTGGTCGATACAGCCGGCCTCCGCGCGGCTGAGGGCGGCATCGAGCGCGAAGGCATCCGGCGCGCGGAGGTACGTGCGGCTGGCGCGGATATCGTGGTGTGGGTCGCCGACGTCATGGCCGCGGCAAGCCCAGCTCTCCTCCCCGGCGCGATCAAGGTCGCAACGAAGATCGACCTGATCGAATCGGTTGCCGAACGATCGTTGATCGCTGCCGGGTTCGACGCGCAGGTGTCGTCGGCGACCGGCGAAGGTCTCAACGATCTGCTGTCGCTTTTGACAGGCAAGATCGCAGCCGGATTGCCGCCGGCGGAGTCCGCGCTGATCACTCGCGCCCGGCATCGCTCGGCAGTCCGTGCGGCGCTTGACGCGCTTGTTTCCGCGCGCGCCACGGGGACAAGTCCGCTGGAAATCCGGGCCGAGGATTTGCGCCGGGCCTCGGATTCGCTTGGCCGAATTACGGGTCGGATCGACGTGGAAGATTTGCTCGACGTGATCTTCCGCGACTTCTGCGTCGGGAAGTGACGCCAATGTTTCACGTGAAACACCCCTGCCCTTTGACCCTGTGGCCGACCCCGGCTATCCCCGTCCCATGAACCAGTCCCGCTCCTTCGATGTCATCGTAATCGGCGGTGGCCACGCCGGCACCGAGGCCGCGGCGGCCGCGGCTCGCGTGGGTGCGCGGACGGCGCTGGTCACGCATTCGTTCGCCACCGTCGGGGCAATGTCGTGCAACCCTGCTATCGGCGGACTGGGCAAGGGCCACCTGGTCCGCGAGATCGATGCGCTCGACGGCATCATGGGCGTCGCTGCCGATCGGGCCGGCATCCAGTTCCGGGTGCTGAACCGGCGCAAGGGTCCGGCGGTCCGGGGCCCGCGGGCGCAGGCGGACCGCAAGCTTTACAAGGCGGCGGTCCAGGATCTTCTCCGCCATCAGGCCAATCTCGAGATCGTCGAAGCGGAGGTCGAGGATCTTACGCTGCAGAATGGCCGGGTGACCGGCGTTGTCCTTGGCGACGGCCGGCACCTTGGCGCGGGTGCCGTGGTCATCACCACGGGCACCTTCCTGCGCGGTCTCATCCACATCGGCGAGGTCAAGATCCCGGCCGGGAGGGTCGGCGAGAAGCCATCGATAGGACTGGCGAAGACGCTGGAAGGTCTGTCGCTGCGGATGGGGCGCCTGAAGACCGGGACGCCGCCGCGCCTCGATGGCAAGACCATCGACTGGGCGTCGTTGACGCGGCAGCCGGGCGACAATCCGCCGGAGCCGTTCTCGACCATGACGACGGCGATCACGACGCCGCAGGTCGATTGTCACATCACCCGGACGACGGCGGCGACGCACGCCATCATCCAGGCGAACATCGCCCGGTCGCCGATGTATTCCGGCGACATAACCAGCCGCGGCCCGCGCTACTGTCCGTCGATCGAGGACAAGGTCGTCCGCTTCGGCGAGCGCGACGGCCACCAGATTTTCCTCGAGCCGGAGGGGCTGGACGACGACATGGTCTATCCGAACGGCATTTCGACTTCGCTGCCGGAAGACGTGCAGAAGGCGCTGGTCGCGTCCATTCCGGGCTTGGAAAAGGCGCGGATCGTCCGCCCGGGCTACGCCATCGAATACGACCATGTCGATCCGCGCGAGCTAAAGCCGACGCTGGAGACGAAGGCGGTTGGCGGGCTGTTTCTGGCTGGGCAGATCAACGGCACCACGGGTTATGAGGAGGCCGGAGCCCAGGGTCTGATCGCCGGCATCAACGCAGCCAGAATTGCGGGCGGTGGGGAGGGCGTGACGGTTGGGCGTGCCGATGGCTACGTCGGCGTGTTGATCGATGACCTGACCACCCGTGGGGTTTCCGAGCCCTACCGGATGTTCACATCGCGGGCTGAGTACCGGCTGTCGCTGCGGGCAGACAATGCCGACCAGCGGTTGACGCCGCTGGGGATCAAGCTCGGTGTCGTCGGCAGTGAGCGGGCATTGGCCTTCGGTGCGCGCCTCGCTTCACTGGCGAAGGCAAAGGCGATGCTCGACCAGCTTACGCTGACGCCCAACGAGGCGGAGAAGGTCGGAATCCATCTCAATCATGACGGTGTTCGCCGGTCGGCGTTTGAGCTGCTGGCGCGGCCGGACATCGAGCTTTCCGACCTTGCGCGGGTCTGGCCGGAGCTCGGTGGCCTCAGTCGATTCGCCTCCGAACAGATCGAGATCGAGGCCAAGTATTCGGTCTACCTGGAGCGGCAGGATGCCGACATCGCCAGCCTCCGGAAGGACGACGCGGTTACGCTGGCCGGCGACATCGACTACGCCAGCGTCGAGGGCCTATCCACTGAGCTTCGGCAGAAGCTGGCAGCGGCACGTCCGGTTACGCTCGGACAGGCGGGGCGGATCGAGGGCATGACACCGGCAGCGCTGACGCTGGTGCTGGCCCGGGCCAAGCGCGGACCGCCGCGCCGGGTCGCCTGACTTTGGCCGACAGCATCGCGGCGCTCCGGGACGTCTATCCTGTTTCACGTGAAACAGGGGAGCGGCTGGAGGCCTTCGTCGCCCTGCTGCGCAAGTGGCAGCCGGCCGAAAATCTCGTATCGCCGAAGACGCTGCCGGAGATTTGGCGGCGGCACATCGCGGATTCGGCGCAGCTCCTCAGACTATTTCCGCGTGACAAGCGGTGGATAGATCTCGGGGCAGGGGCAGGCTTGCCGGGCATGGTACTGGCGATCTGCCTTGAGGGCGGGGTGGTCCACCTCGTTGAGAGCAATCGGCGCAAGTGTGCCTTCTTGCGTGCTGCCATCCGCGAAACCGGGGCCGCGGCGCAGGTACACGAAGGGCGGATCGAGGATGTGCTGGCCGGCTGGACAGAGCCGGTCGATCGCGTAACCGCCCGGGCGCTGGCGCCGTTGGACGCGCTGCTGGGACTGGCGGAGCCGGTTATGGCAAAGGGGGTGCCGGCGGCATTCATGAAAGGGCAGGATGCCGAGGCGGAGCTTTCGGAAGCTCGCCGGCGCTGGAGCTTCAGCGTCAATCGGCACGAAAGCCTGACGGGGGAGGGTGTGATTCTCGACATCGGCGCTCTGCGGCGCGCCGGCGAATCAGGATAGAACGGACGCATGACGCTGCCCAAATCCCCGCGCGTGATTGCGCTCGCCAACCAGAAGGGCGGGGTGGGGAAGACGACGACGGCGATCAACCTCGGCACGGCGCTGGCGGCGATCGGCGAGGATGTGCTGATCGTCGATCTCGATCCGCAGGGCAACGCCTCGACGGGGCTGGGCGTAGACCGCAAGAGCCGCAGCGTCTCGACCTACGATCTGCTGCTCGGCGAGGCGACGGTGGCGGAGACGGCGATTGCCACGTCGGTGCCCCGGGTTTCGGTGGCGCCTTCGACGCTCGACCTGCTCGGCGTTGAGCTGGAAATCGCCGACCGGCAGGACCGGGCCTACCGGCTGCGGACGGCGCTGTTCGGGGCCGGGGAGGACGATCCGAGTCGGCCCCGAAACTATTCGTACATCCTGATCGACTGCCCGCCGTCGCTGAACCTTCTGACCATCAACGCGCTGACGGCCGCGCATTCGATCCTGGTGCCGCTGCAGTGCGAGTTCTTTGCGCTGGAGGGGCTGAGCCAGTTGCTGTCGACCGTCGAGCAGGTGAAGGCGGCGCTCAATCCGGAGCTGTCGATCCATGGCATCGTGCTGACCATGTACGACGCGCGCAACAACCTGTCGGGCCAGGTGGCGGCGGACGTGCGGGCGCATATGGGCGACGCGGTCTACGAGACGATCATCCCGCGCAATGTGCGCGTGTCGGAGGCGCCGTCTTATGGCAAGCCGGTGCTGCTTTACGATTTCAATTCGAGCGGCAGCCAAGCGTATCTGAAGCTGGCGGCGGAGATCATCCAGCGCGAGCGGCTGCTGCGAGCGGCGTAGTCGATTTGGTGGCGGAACAAGATTCGGGGAGTTGAGAGATGGCCGACGAAGGAGCGCGGAGCAGGCTGGGGCGGGGGCTCGCGGCGCTGATCGGCGAGACAAAGACCGACGTCGCGGCGACGCCGGTCGACCGCGGTCCGCGACCGCCGAGGCGGTTGCCGGTGGGGTTTCTGCGGCCCAACCCGAGCAATCCGCGGAAGGCATTTCGCGATCCTGACCTCGCCGACCTCACGGCCTCGATCAAGGAGAAGGGCGTCATCCAGCCGCTGATCGTGCGCTCGGTCGGCCCGGATCTCTACGAGATCATTGCCGGCGAGCGACGCTGGCGGGCGGCACAGAAGGCGGGGCTGCACGATGTGCCGGTGGTGCTGCGCGAGGCGAGCGACAAGGAATCGCTTGAGCTTGCGATCATCGAAAACGTGCAGCGCGCCGACCTCAACGCGATCGAGGAGGCGCAGGGCTACAAGCAACTGATCGACGAGTATTCGTATTCGCAGGAGGCGCTGGCCGACATCATCGGCAAGAGCCGGTCGCACATCGCCAACACGCTGCGGCTGATAACGCTGCCTGAGGCTGTGCAGATTTTCGTCATGGACGGGCGACTGACGGCGGGCCAGGCGCGGGCGCTGGTGACGCTGCCCGATCCGCTCGCGGTGGCGAAGCGCATCCTCGACGAGGGGATGACGACGCGCGATGTCGAGGCGCTGGGCGCCGGCGAGCGCAAGGGCAGGAGCGGGCAGAAGGCGCGGCCGAAGGACGCCGATACGCGCGCCGTCGAGAAGGGGCTGTCGGATGTGCTCGGGCTCGAGGTGACGATCGCGCATCGCGGCGGCAAGGGCGAGGTGCGGATCAAGTACACGTCGCTGGAGCAGCTCGACGACGTCGTGCGGCGGCTGCGGGGGTAGCGAGCAGTTCGGAGCAATCAGAGGCAGCGCTTGGCTTGGCACCTGGGTCCCCGCCTTCGCGGGGAAAGCGGGGAGAATGCTTATCGCTTATCGCTTCCTGCTGCGAAGTCAGGCCGGCTGGGCGGCGCGCCGCCGGCCCGCGAATAGCAGCGGCAGGGTGAGGGCGTAGAGGGCGGCGCCGAGGAACCAGACGGCGCCGATCCAGACGTCGATCGTCGCGGCGTAGACGGCCGTGCCAACCAGCGGGCCGACGATGGCCGTCAGGCTTTGCAGGCTGGCGAGCACGCCTTGCAACTCGCCCTGGCGCTCGCCGCTCACCTGATTGGACAGCAGCGCCTGGAGCGCGGGCAGGCCGACGCCGCCGGCGGCGAAGAGCGGGGCGAGCGCGAAGGGCATCCAGCCCTGGGTCGCCAACCCGACGAGGACGAAGGCGAGGCCGTCGAAGACCATGCCGAGGATCATGGTCGGCCATTCGCCGATGCGGGCGACCAGCGGGCCGGTGAGAAAAGCCTGCGAGCCGGCGTGGCAGAGGCCGAAGACGGCGAGCGAGGCGCCGACGGTCAGCATGTCCCAGCCGAACTTGTCCTGGCCGTAGAGCACCCAGATCGTGCCCGGAATATTTCCGACCAGCGCGAAGATGACGAAGATGGCGAGCAGCGGCAGCAGCGCCGTGAGGCCGAGCGCCCATTTCATCGGGCCGAGCGGGCTTAGCGACGCGAGGCTGAGCGGCTTCGCCTCGCCGGTGCGCGACTCGGGCAGGACGAAAAGGGCGAGGGCGAAGTTCGCGGCGTTGAGCGCGGCGGCGAGCAGGAAGGGCGCGCGGATCCAGTATTCGCCGAGCAGGCCGCCGGCGATCGGGCCAATGATGAAGCCGAGGCCAAAGCAGGCGCTGACGTAGCCGAAGCGGCGGGCGCGTTCGTTTTCGGGCGTGATATCGGCGATGTAGGCGGTGGCGATCGACATCGAGGCGCTGGTGATGCCCGAGACGATGCGGCCGACGAGCAGCACGGCGAAGACCGGTGCGAAGGCCATGATCAGATAGTCGATCGCGGTGCCGCCGAGCGACAACAGCAGCAGCGGGCGGCGGCCGTAGCGGTCGCTGAGGGCGCCGAGGACGGGCGAAAAGATGAATTGCATCAAGGCGTAAAGGGCGAGGATGACGCCGTAGAGCAGGGCGACGTCGGGCGAATGCGTGACCTCTCGCAGCAGCCCCGGGAGGATCGGGAAGATGAGGCCGATGCCGATCGAGTCGATCGTGACGGCGGCGAGGATGACGGCGAGGGGTTTGTTCATATGCACACCGGAGGCGATAATTTATCGTCGATAAATTCGCTTATCGATGATAAGTTCGGTTTCGTCAACCCCCGGGCGACCGTCCATGAAACTCGAACGCCAGCAGATCATCGACGCCGCCATCGGCCTGCTCGACGAGGTCGGTCTCGACGACCTGACGACGCGGCGGCTGGCCGACAGGCTGCACGTGCAGCAGCCGGCGCTCTACTGGCACTTCGCTTCGAAACGCGCGCTGGTGAATGCGATGGGGCAGGAAATTCTGCGGCGGCACCACACGTACGAAGTGCCGCGGCCGGGGGACGACTGGCGGCGCTTCATCGGCGAAAATGCGCGGAGCCTGCGGCGCGCGCTGCTGGCGCACCGCGACGGCGGGCGGCTGCATGCCGGGGCGGAAGCCGAGGTCGAAGATTTCGTGCGGCTGGAAAGCCAGTTGCGCTGCCTCGTCGATGCCGGCTTTCCGGTCGAGATCGCCACGCTGGCGCTCATCTCGGCGGGGCGGTTTGCCCTCGGCAGCGCGATCGACGAGCAGGCGGAACAGGCGGAGGAACGTGTCTGGGGGCAGGAGGAACTGGCCGCGGCGGCGGCGAAGCTGCCGCTGTTCGGAAAGTCGCTCCGCTACTACCGGAAGAACGGGCCGGAGGCGGCGTTTGAGGCCGGGCTGACGCTCATCGTTGCCGGGCTGGAGGTGGAGCTGGCGGGGGCGAAGAGGAAACGGCGGGCTCGGGCCGGCGCTCGCAAGGCGCGGAAAGCTTCGGCGGGCTGAGGTTGGTTGGCACCTGGGGTCGCCGCCTTCGCGGGGAAGGCGGAGGGAAGGATAGGCCTGGGTTTGGTTAGGTAGGCCGGGCCGAGGCTGGTGAGGCTAGGCGTTTCGGCGCTGGGCCGGGGCGATGGCGGCGACGAGTTGCAGGGCCTGCGCGATGATTTCGTCGGTGATCGGGCCGTGGAGGCGGGAGTCGAGCATCGCCTGATCGAGCATGGTCAGGGCGCGGTCGATGCGCGGCGCGGTCCAGCGTTCCAGTTGGCGGGCGACGGCGGACTGGCGGGAGAAAGGGTAGATCGGCGGGACGGCGCGGCGGACCAGCGCGTCCGGGCTTTCGCCGCCGTCGACCGCGGCGCGTGCCTTCTGCAGGAAATTGAAATGGCGGAGCGCGGCGCCGGCGATGACGAAGCCGGGCGTGCCGCCGGTGACCAGGCGGCGATAGCCGAGGTCGAGCGCGGCAGCGTCGCCTTCGGCGACGGCGTCCACGGCCTCGTCGGTGGCCGACGGGCCGGCGTCGCCGACGAGGGCGCGGACGTCGTCCAGCGTGATCGCGCCTTTGTCGGAGGCGTAGAGCGTCAGCTTCTGGATCTCGGAGCGGCTGATCATGCGGTCGCTGCCGAGCAGGCCTTTCAGCGCCGTGCGCGCGTCGTCGGCGATGGTCAGTTTCGCGGCGCGGGTTTCCTCGTCGATGATGCGGTCAAGGTCGCGGTCGGTGTCGGCGTAGCAGGGGATCGCCCACGCGGCGGCGCTCGATTCGGCGAGCTTGCGCAGCGGCGAGGTTTTGCGGAGGTCGCCGGCGGTGACGACGATCCACGAATCCTGCGGCGGCGCCGCGAGAATGGCCTGCACCGCGCCATCGACGGCGCGGTTGCCGCTGACGCGCAGCGAGATGGCGCGGTTGCCGCCGAACATCGGGATGGAGTTGGCCTCGTCGGCGAGGCGGCCGGGATTTTCCGACAGCGCGGAGGGGTCGAGGCGGACGTGCTCGCCGTCCTTGCCGGCGACGGCGGCGGCGAATTTATCGGCGCGCTCGGCGACCAGGCCCTCGTCGTTGCCGTAGATCAGGACGACGCGGATCTTTGCGTCGGGCTTGGCCAGCAGGCGGTCGGCGTCGGGGGATTTGATCTGCACCATCGGCCCAATCTAGTGCGCACCGGCGCCGAGCGCACGGCCCGGCAAAGCTTTAGTTGGGACAGAAGGCGGTGAATTTCGCGGCGGCGTCAGCGGCGCCGTTGGCGAACGAGACAACGCCATCGTGCACCTTGAGCGACGGGCTGTCGAAAATGAAGGTCACCGTGTCTTTCGACCGGCCGATGAAATCGGCGATCTCGTTGGTCTCGTAGAGGTTGGCGTATTCCAGAATCTCGTGGCCGGTGCCGTAGTCGGACCACACGCCCGTCGAGGTATGCACGCCTTCGTCGGTCTTGATGGTCAGCGTCAGATCGTTGGTCGTCTTGAGCTCGGGCGTGGGCGTTTTGCCGTCGCCCCATTGCAGCATGACGTGCTTCTGGCTGTCCTTCTTGCACAGCAGGAAGGCGACAAAGTTGTATTGGGCGCTGCCCTGCATGACGGCCATGTCACTGCCGTCGCCGTCCTTCTCGATGGTCGTCCACCAATCGGCGTGTGCGGGTTCGGCGACCAACATCAGCGCTGCGATGCAGAACGCGGCGCGGCGCATTGCGATCAGATGGTGCCCTTGGCGGCGGCCGTGGCGAAGCGGATGCGGATGTCGTCGGCAGCTTCGGCGGCGGCGCGATCCTCGGCGTCCAGCTTGGCGCGCGTGTTGGCGTATGCCTGGGTGACGCGGTCGAACGATGCAGTGCCGCGGCTGGTGCCCCGGAGCACGATCACGCCGGTGGCGACGGAGGTCACCTCGTAGGTCGCCTGCACGGTCAGCGAGTAGGCGGGCGCGGCCTCGATCGGCGTGACGCCCAGCGCGCTTTCGGCCGACGAGACGGTGAGCTTCATGCGGTAGAGCGGGGCGCTCGGCTCCTGGCCGCCGTCGAGATCGAAAATCAGCTTGTTGCGCAGCACCTGCGCGACGCGGGTATCGACCTGGTCGATGGCGACGTGGCTGACTGCGGTGGAAACCGTGCTGCCCGACGGCGTCGGGCCGTAGAGCGGCTGAACGGTGCACGCCGAAAGGATGAACGCGCCGGCCGCCGCGAAGGCGAGGCGGTAGTAGCGGGCGGGATCAGACGACGACATTCACGATCCTCTTCGGTACGACGACGATCTTCTTGGGTACCTGACCGTCCAGTGCCCGGCGAACCGCGTCGAGGGCAAGCGTAGCCTTCTCCACGTCAGCTTGGGGCGCGTCGATGGCGATTGTCAATTCAGCGCGCTTCTTGCCGTTGATTTGTATCGGGTACGTGAAGCTGTCCTCGGTGAGCAGCGCGGCATCGACCTCAGGCCACCGCCGCAAAGCGACGAGGCCGTCGTGGCCGAGCGCCACCCAGCACTCCTCGGCGAGGTGCGGCATCATCGGCGCCAGTATCTGCACCAGGATATCCAGCGCCTCGGTAATTGCCGCGCGCAGCATCGCGTCCTTGGCAGGATTGGCGATGGCGGAAGCGACAGCGTTGGTCAGCTCGTAGATGCGGGCGACGGCGACGTTGAAGCGGAGCGTGCGGATCGCGTCTTCGGCCGCTGCCAGCGCGCGGTGGGCGGACTTGCGCAGCGCCACGGCCTCGGGGCTGGCGGCATTGGCGCCGGCGGCGGCGCCGGGCGTAGCCTTGTCCTCGGTCCATTCCGAGACCAGGCGCCAGATGCGCTGGACGAAGCGGAACGAGCCGGCGACGCCATCCTCGGTCCAGATCACGTCGCGCTCGGGCGGCGAGTCGGACAGCATGAACCAGCGGGCGGTGTCGGCGCCGTAGCTCTGCATGATGTCGCTCGGATCGACGGTGTTGCGCTTCGACTTCGACATCTTCTCGATGCCGCCGATCTCGACGGGCGCGCCGGTCTTGACGTCCCACGCCTTGCGGTGCTCGCCCTCGCCTTCGATCTTGATCTCGGCGGGCGAGGCCCAGGTGCCGTCGGCGTTGCGGTAGGTTTCGTGGACGACCATGCCTTGCGTGAACAGGCCGGCGAACGGTTCGTCGAGGCCGACGTGACCGGTGGCCTTCATCGCGCGCGTGAAGAAGCGCGAGTAGAGCAGGTGCAAAATCGCGTGCTCGATGCCGCCGATGTACTGGTCGACGGGCAGCCACGCATCGACGGCCTTGCGGTCGGTCGGCGTCTCGGCGTGGGGCGCGGTGAAGCGGGCGAAGTACCACGACGAGTCGACGAAGGTGTCCATCGTGTCGGTCTCGCGCAGGGACGGGCGCGCGCAGATCGGGCACGTGGTGTGCTTCCACGTCGGGTGGTGATCGAGCGGGTTGCCGGGCTTGTCGAGCGTGACGTCGTCGGGCAGGCGGACGGGCAGATCCTTCGCCGGAACGGGAACGACGCCATGCTCGGGGCAGTGGATCACGGGGATCGGGCAGCCCCAATAGCGCTGGCGGGAGATGCCCCAGTCGCGCAGGCGGTAGTTGATCTGGCGCACGCCCTGGGGGGCGCCGAAAACCGTCGTCGATTCAAGGCGTTGGGCGACGTCTTCCTTGGCCTCGGCGACGCTTTTGCCGTCGAGGAAATCGGAGTTGATCAGCGTGCCGTCGTCGACGTAGGCCTCCTTGCCTGAGGCGAGCTGCTCCAGCCAGACGACGAGATCCTTGTCTGAGTCGAAGGTGTCGACCGGGGCGACTACCGGGCGGATCGGCAGATCGTATTTCCTGGCGAAGTCGTAGTCGCGCTGGTCGTGCGCCGGGCAGCCGAAGATCGCGCCGGTGCCGTAGTCCATCAGCACGAAGTTCGCGACGTAGACCGGCAGCCTGAGGTCGGCGACGAAGGGATGCTGGACCGTGAGGCCGGTGTCGTAGCCCATCTTCTCGGCGGTTTCGATCGCGGCGGCGCTGACGCCGGTGCGACGGCACTCGTCGATGAACGACGTCAGCTTCGCGTCGTGATGCGACAACGCGGTCGCCAGCGGATGGTCGGCGGAGATCGCGATGAAGCTCGCGCCGAACAGCGTGTCCTGGCGGGTGGTGAAGACTTCGACGGTGTCGAAGCCGGACGGATGATCGCCGGCGAAGGGGAAGCGGACGCGCATGCCCTCCGACTTGCCGATCCAGTTCCGCTGCATCAGGCGGACCTTTTCCGGCCAGCGGTCGAGCGTATCCAGCGCGGCGAGCAGCTCGTCGCTGTAGGCCGAGATCTTGAAGAACCACTGGGTCAGCTCGCGCTGCTCGACGACGGCGCCCGAGCGCCAGCCCTTGCCGTCGATCACCTGCTCGTTGGCGAGCACGGTCTGGTCGACCGGGTCCCAGTTGACCTTGGACTTCCGGCGATAGGCCAAACCCTTCTCGAGCATGTCGAGAAACAGCTTCTGCTGCTGGGCGTAGTATTCCGGATCGCAGGTCGCGAATTCGCGCGACCAGTCCAGCGACAGGCCCATCATCTTGAGCTGGTCGCGCATGGCGGCGATGTTGTCGTACGTCCAGTCGCGCGGATTGACGCCGTTCTGGATGGCGGCGTTTTCAGCCGGCAGGCCGAACGCGTCCCAGCCCTTGGGGTAAAGGACGTTGTAGCCCTTGGCGCGCATGAAGCGCGCGAAGACGTCGCCCAGCGTGTAGTTGCGCACGTGGCCCATGTGGATGCGCCCCGATGGATAGGGGAACATCTCGAGGACGTAATACTTCGGCCGTGGGTCTTCGTTGTCGGTCTCGAAGATGCGTTTCTCGGCCCAGACGGCCTGCCAGCGCGGCTCGACGGCGCGCGGATTGTAGCGTTCGATGGCCATGGGTTTTGCGGCGTATTTTTCCGGGATTCCGGGCGGGTTTCCTTGGGTCGCGGACCTTCACCAGAATCATGCGGTTCGGTCAACCGGAAGGGCGGTGCTATATGCCCGCACCATGAGCGCGACCGATAATCTTGCGGACATTCGCCGGCGCATCGCTGCTGCCGAAAAGGCGGCCGGGCGGGCGGCGGGCTCGGTGCGGCTGATCGCGGTTTCCAAGACTTTCGAGGCGGATGCGATCCGGCCGGCGATCGGGGCGGGGCAGCGGGTGTTCGGCGAGAACCGGGTGCAGGAGGCCGCCGGCAAATGGCCCGCGCTGCGGGCTGAGACGGCAGGGATTGAGCTGCATCTGATCGGGCCGCTGCAATCGAACAAGGCGGGCGAGGCGGTGGCGCTGTTTGACGCGATCCACACGATCGATCGGGACAAGATCGCCGGGGCGGTGGCGGCCGAGATGCGTAAGCAGGGGCGGATGCTCAGGCTGCTGGTGCAGGTCAACACTGGCGAGGAGGCGCAGAAGGCCGGCGTCGCGCCGGCGGAGGTCGATGCGTTCGTGACGCGCTGCCGCGAGGTGCATGGGCTCGCGGTGGATGGGCTGATGTGCATTCCGCCGGTCGATGCGGTGGTGGCGCCGCATTTTGCTTTGCTGGCGAAGATTGCGCGGCGGCTGGGATTGGCCTCGCTGTCGATGGGAATGAGCGGGGATTTCGAGACGGCGATCGCGATGGGGGCGACGGACGTGCGGGTGGGGAGCGCGGTGTTTGGGGAGCGCTCGGCGATCGTTGTTGGCTAAGCGTCGCCGCCGCCACTGACCACCGCCGCCGCCGTCATCCTCCGCGAAGGCGGAGGATCGGTTGAGGCTTGCGCTGACTTGAGGTGGAAGATGCTTGGAGAATGATCCTCCGCCTTCGCGGAGGATGACGAAGTGGGGTGGGATGACCGAAGAGTAGGTGCCGGGTACGCTATTCCAGCAGCGTAGGATAGAGGTCATCCCAGTTCGGGTTTTCCTTTTCGATCAACGCGATCCTCCAGGCGCGATTCCAGGTTTTCAGGCGCCTTTCGCGGTGGATCGCTTCGGAGATGCTGTCGAAAATTTCGACATGGATGAGGAGCTTGAGCCCGTAGCGTTTAGTGAAGCCCGCGACGATTCCCTCGCGGTGTTCCCAGGCGCGGCGGGCGATGTCGTTCGTGACGCCGATATACAGCGTGCCGTAGGGGCGGTTGGTCACGATGTAGACGTAGAAGTGCATGCCGGGATTGCACGATGGCGGCAGCGTGTTCGTCAAGAAGCGTTGCTGGCCTCCCCTCGTCGTCCTCTTTCGGCTTGACCGGAGGAGCGGTTGAGGCCCTCGCTGACTTGAGGTGGCGCGTTTGCCGAGAGCGATCCTCCGCCTTCGCGGAGGATGACGATAGGTGGGGAGGGCGATGAGCGGGAGGGAGACGGCGAGGACGAACGCCGTCAGGACACCTCGATCCGCAGTCAGCGCACCTCTACCATCGTCTCGCGGCTGAGGCGCGGGAGAAGCTGCCGCATAGTCTCCAGCGACACCACGATGCAGCCCGAGGTCGGGGCGAAATCCTTGTGGCCGAGGTGGAGGAAGATCGCGCTGCCGGCGCCGGGCACGACTGGGTCGATGTTGTAGTCGAGCACCACGACCACGTCGTAGAGGTGGTCCGTGCGCCAGAGGTTTTCGTGCCTTGCTTGGTAGGGGAGACGGACGGCGCGGTTGTAGTTGCGGTCGGCGGGGTCGTCGCACCAGCCGGCGTTCGGGTCGATCGCGGTGAGCGGCAGCGAGGTTACCGGTCGCGGCAATCTGTCGGGGCGATAGAGGGCGGCGAGGAGGCGGAAGGTGCCGCGCGGGGTGGCGCCGTCGCCTTCGCGCTTGTGGCTGGTGATGCCGGCGCGGCCGACGGCGCAGCGGGCGCGGAGGGGGCCGGCGGCGAGCGTGCCGTTCCGTACCAGGAGATGGGAAAACGGGGCGCGGGCGGTCATGGCGGCTTGGCGGCTTTTCCCGCTTGATATTATCCACGATGGGCCGGGCGCCTTGCGTGGCCCGGCGGTTGGGGTCTACACCTGAACCGGTAGAGATTCCAAAGGGATTCAGCCAATTCGGGGCCTCCCCGCCCGGATGCGGTTGAGCACACGGCAGCATGCCCGCACGCAGAATTCTGGTCGTCGATGACGACGATGTGCTTCGCGACGGACTCGTCGAGCAGCTCTCGCTCTACGAGGAGTTCGAGGTGCTGCAGGATTCGACCGCCGCCAAGGGCGTGGCGCGGGCGCGGGCGGAGCCGCTCGATCTCGTCATCATGGACGTCGGTCTGCCGGACATGGACGGGCGCGAGGCGGTGAAGCTTCTGCGCAAGGGCGGCTTCAAGGCTCCGGTGATCATGCTGACCGGGCAGGACTCGGAGTCGGACACGATTCTCGGACTGGAAGCCGGCGCCAACGACTATGTGACGAAGCCGTTCCGCTTCGCCGTGCTGCTGGCGCGCATCCGCGCGCAGCTTCGCCAGCACGAGCAGAGCGAGGACGCGGTCTTCACCATCGGGCACTACACCTTCCGGCCGAGCGCCAAGATGCTGGTCGACGAGAAGGGCGGCAAGATCCGCCTGACCGAGAAGGAAACGGCGATACTCAAGTTCCTCTATCGCGCCGGCGAGAAGGTCATCACCCGCGACGTGCTGCTGCACGAGGTGTGGGGCTACAATTCCGGCGTCACCACGCACACGCTCGAGACGCACATCTACCGCCTGCGCCAGAAGATCGAGCGCGATCCGTCCAAGGCCGAGCTGCTGGTGACCGAGGCCGGCGGCTACAAGCTCGTTCCGTGACCGCAGCATGAGCCTCGACGGCGATATCTCGCTCCTCAAACGGGTGCCGCTGTTTGCCGATTTGCCGACGGAGCAATTGCGGCTGATCGCGTTCTCGGCGGTGCGGCTGGAGCTGGTCGCGGGGCAGGTGCTGTTCCGCGCCGGGGCGAAGGCGCCGTGCGGCTACGTCGTCTCCAGCGGCAAGCTCGAGATGACGGTGGGCGAGGGTGCCAAGATCGAGGTCGTGGCAACGGCCGAGGCGGGGACGCTCGTCGGCGAGGTGGCGCTGTTCATCGAGACGAAGCGGCCGGCGACGGCGACGGCGCTGGTTCCGAGCCAGGTGATCGAGATCGACCGGAAACTGATCACGCGCATGCTGAACGAATACCCGCAGATCGCGCTGAAGATGCGGGCGACGCTGACCGACCGGCTGACGGCGACGATCTTCGATCTCGGCAAGGTGCGGCAGACGCTGGCGCGGATCGACCGGATGGCGCCGCCGCCGCGGCGGTCGGGGTAGGCGACGCTTCGCGGGTAGTGCTCGCTTCTCCGTGGGTAGCGCTCCGCTTCAACCCGCCCCTGGAGGGCGGGTCAAAACCGCGCGGCGGTTTTGGGGAGGGGCTGGCTCTATCAACGTGCATCGCACCCCCACCCAAAATCGCTTCGCGATTTTGACCTCCCCGCAAGGGGGAGGTTAAGCGGAGTTCGTTTTCACGTTGGCGTGAAGCCCAAACGCAAAAGCGCCCAGCTCCGGGGGAAGCTGGGCGCTCTTTGCGCTACTGGCGCAAGCGCCGGACACCATGACGCGTCGGCGCTCGCGGACCGCCCTCGGCGAGACGGGGGGCGCTACCAAACAGGCGATCCGCTATGCCTCAAAAGATGGGTTGCCGTGACGCGGTTTCAAGAGGGTGGCAGGAGTGACAATTCACGTTGTCAATTACTCCGTCGTCCTCCCGGCGGAAGCCGGAGAAAGTGTGGGGTTAGGGCTCGCGCG